>NZ_LT607752.1:5980000-6323756 GCF_900090265.1 Micromonospora rifamycinica | reverse complement strand
AGTTCGGCGCCCCGGCTGAGCAGCCGGAACGTCGGACCCGACCCGGGCAGTTCCACCGGGAGGTCGACCGGGCCCTTACTGCGGACCCGGTCGGCGAGCGCCTGCTTGGTGAGCCGGTCCTCCAGCGAGTGGTAGGACAGGACCACCATGCGACCGCCCACGCCGAGCGTGTCGAGGGCAGCCGGCAGCGCCTTCTCCAGCACCGCCAGTTCCCTGTTTACCTCGATCCGTAAAGCCTGAAACGTTCTCTTGGCCGGGTGTCCCCCGGTTCGTCGCGCTGGTGCCGGAATGCTCTCCCTGACCAGCTCCGCCAGCCGGGCCGAGGAGGTGATCCGCCCCTGCTCACGCTCCCGGAGGATCGCCGAGGCGATCCGGCCGGCGAACTTCTCCTCGCCGTAGACCCGCAGCACCCGGGCCAGATCAGGGTGGGAGTAGGTGTTGACCACCTCTTCGGCGGTCACCCCCCGGGTCTGGTCCATCCGCATGTCCAGCGGCGCGTCCTGGGCGTAGGCGAACCCGCGGTCGGGCGCGTCGAGCTGCAACGAGGAGACGCCCAGGTCGAACAGCACTCCGTCGATGACCGGATAGCCCAGCCGGGCCACCACCTCGGGCAACTCGTCGTAGACGGCGTGCTCCAGGTGGATCCGGTCGGTGAAGCGGGCCAGCCGGACCCGGGCGTGCGCCAGGGCCTCGGTGTCCCGGTCCAGGCCGATCAGCACCGTGTGCGGATGCCGTTCCAGCACCGCCTCGGCATGCCCGGCCAGGCCCAGCGTGGCATCGACGTGGACCGTCCGGCCGCCCCGGTCCAGCGCGGGGGCCAGCAGCTCGAGACACCGCTCGAGCAGCACCGGCACGTGCGTGCCGCGTAGCTCCCCCATGTCGACCCCCACTGTGGAATACCTGCTCTTACGTGTCGCGCTCTGCCGTCGGACGACGCCGTGCCGTCGTACCGCCAGATCCCCATCCGCTCCCGCTCCGGCTCCGGGTCGTCGACCCGGGATGGAGATCGTGCCCCTGGCACCGGGGAAGGGGCGCCAGGAACTCGAAAGCGGCTGGAGATCTCGCAGTACGTCGGGCGTCGCCACGCCCTACAGACCGCTGGGCAGCACCCCCTCCTCGATGTCGGCGAAGTCGTCTTCGCTCTCGGCGAGGTAGCTCTCCCAGGCCGTCCGGTCCCAGATCTCCACCCGGGTGGACGCCCCGATCACCACCAGATCCCGGTCGAGCGCGGCATAGGACCGCAGGTGGGCCGGGATGGTGACCCGGCCCTGCTTGTCGGGGACCTCGTCGTGCGCGCTGGCGAAGAAGACCCGGCTGTAGGCCCGGGCCGCCTTGTTCGTCATGGGCTGCGCGCGCAACTGGTCGGCGATCCGCTGGAACTCGGGCGTGGGGAAGACGTAGAGACAGCGATCCTGCCCTTTGGTGATCACGACACCCCCCGCCAGTTCGTCCCGGAACTTGGCCGGAAGGATCAACCGGCCCTTTTCGTCCAGGCGTGGGGTGTGCGTGCCGAGGAACATCGGCCCTACCCCCTCGCCCTGAGCGGCGTTCGCGGCGCCGCTGACCCCCCGGGCCGGTGGGCCCTCCCGGCCTCACCAATGCGCCCCACTCTACTCCACTTCCCTCCACCTGCAACCAGATTCGCCCGCGCGGCGCGTCGCTGTCGCGGGCAAAACCGCACGTCAGAGCCGGTGGAGCGAAGTGGAGGGGTGGAGCGCCGCCGGGCCGGGTCCGCTACCCGACATCGATCGACCCCGTCCGGTGGAGCCCGCGCCGACCGGACGCCCGGCCCACCCCGACCGAACGGTTCGCCGTCGGCGGCGATCTGGCGGGCGCGGGGGTCCGGTAACCTCGCTCGGGTGACGGACGCGAAGATGCCCCTGCGGGCGAAGGTGGCCAGCTCCGTGTCGAGGACCGCCGCGGCGCTGTCGCGCGCCGCCGGCCGGGGTGACGGCTCGGTGATCGGCGGATGGATCGGGCTGAAGATCGACCCGGACCTGCTGGCCCACCTCTCGGCCGGACGCGCCATCGCGCTGATCTCCGGCACCAACGGCAAGACCACCACCACCCGACTCAGCGCCGCCGCCGTCGGCGTGCTCGGCCGGGTCGCCACCAACTCCTTCGGCGCCAACATGCCCACCGGGCACACCTCGGCGCTGGCCAAGGCCGGCAGCACGCCGTACGCGGTGCTGGAGGTCGACGAGCACTACCTCGCGCAGGTGCTGGAGGCCACCGAGCCGCACGTGGTGGCCCTGCTCAACCTCTCCCGCGACCAGCTCGACCGGGCCAAGGAGGTCGCCATGATGGCGCAGCTCTGGCGTTCCGCGCTGGTCCGGCACACCGACGTACGGGTGGTCGCCAACGCCGACGACCCGATGGTGGTCTGGGCCGCCACCCCGCCGGCCGACCCCGCCCGGGGCGTCCGCCCGCCGCACGTCACCTGGTTCAGCGCCGGGCAACGCTGGCACGACGACTCCTGGGTCTGCCCGGAGTGCGGCTCCACCATCCAGCGCTCCGGTGAGCAGTGGTGGTGCTCCGGCTGCCCGCTGCGCCGCCCGGACGCGCAGTGGACGGTGGAGGACGACGGCGTGCTCGACCCCACCGGGGCCTGGCACAAGGTGACCCTCCAGCTCCCCGGCAAGGTCAACCTCGGCAACGCGGCCACCGCCCTCGCCGTCGCCGCCGAGTTCGGGGTACGCCCCGTCGACGCGGTGTCCCGGCTGCACACGGTGACCTCGGTCGCCGGCCGGTACGCCCAGGTCGACCGGGACGGGCGCAACATCCGGCTGCTGCTGGCCAAGAACCCGGCCAGTTGGCTGGAGGCGTTCGACATGGCCGACGAGGCGCCCACCCTGCTGTCCATCAACGCCCGCGACCCCGACGGGCTGGACACCTCCTGGCTGTTCGACGTCGACTTCGCCCCGCTGCGCGGCCGGCAGGTGCTGATCACCGGCGACCGGGCGTACGACCTGGCGGTCCGGCTCGACGTCAACGGGGTGCCGTTCCAGCACGTCCGGGCGTTCGGCGAGGCGGTCCGGGCGGTCCCGCCGGGCCGGCTGGAGGTCATCGCGAACTACACCGCCTTCCAGGACATCCGAGCGGAGTTGGACCGTGTCAACTGAGAGCCTGCGTATCGTCTGGATCTACCCCGACCTGCTCTCCACCTACGGCGACCGGGGCAACCTGCTGATCCTGGCCCGCCGGGCGCAGCAGCGCGGGATGCCGGTCGAGGTGCTGGAGGTCCGCTCCGACCAGCGGCTGCCCGCCACCGCCGACATCTACCTGCTCGGCGGCGGCGAGGACGGCCCGCAGGCGCTCGGCGCGCAGCGGCTGCTCGCCGACGGCGGCCTGCACCGGGCCGTCGCCCAGGGCTCGGTGGTGTTCGGCGTCTGCGCCGGCTACCAGCTCCTCGGCAGCTCCTTCTTCGCCAAGGGCACCCGGTGCGCCGGGCTGGAGCTGCTCGACCTCTCCTCCGACCGGGGTCCGACCCGGGCCGTCGGCGAGCTGGCCGGCGAGATCGACCCGAGGCTGGGGGTGCCGGCGCTGTCCGGCTTCGAGAACCACGGCGGTCGGACCCACCTCGGCCCCGGCGTGTCGCCGCTGGCCCGGGTCAGCGCCGGGGTCGGCAACGACGGCGTCACCGAGGGCGCCTGGCGGGGCAAGCTGCTGGGCACCTATTCGCACGGGCCGGCGCTGGCCCGTAACCCCGCCCTGGCCGACCTGCTGCTGCGCTGGGCCACCGGCGCGCACCAGCTCCCGCCGCTGGACGACACCTGGGCCGAGCGGCTGCGCACCGAACGCCGCGCCGCGGTGGCCGCCGCCGCCCGCCCGTGACGCCCGCCGCCCGCCCGTGATCCCCGCCGTCCGGCGGCTGCTCGGTCAGCCGTCGGCACGTCGGTTCGTCCTGCTGCTGGTCATGCTGGCCGGGTTCGCGGTGCTGCTGCTGGTGGCGCCCCGGCCGGACGTCGGCGAACTGCCCCGGCTGGCCGACCCCCTCGGCGGGTACGCCCCGTTCGCCGGGATCGTCGTCGGGGCGCTGCTGCTGGTGGCGCTGGTCCCCCGGACCTTCGTCACGCTGGCGGCGGGGGCCGTGTTCGGCCCGCTGGAGGGGGCGGCGTACGCGCTCGGCGCGGCGCTGCTGGCCGCCGCGCTCGGCTTCGCCGTCGGCCGGGTGCTGGGGCGGGAGTTCGTCGCCGAGCGGGTACGCGGCCGGCTGGCCCGGCTCGACGGCTGGTTCGCCCGGCAGAGCGTGCTGGGCGTGATCACCGTACGGATGCTGCCGGTCGCCGGGTTCGGCCTGGTCAGCTACGGCTACGGCACCACCGGGGCGCGGGTGCTGCCGTTCCTGGTCGGCAGCGTGCTGGCCTCCGCCCCGACCGCCTTCGGCTACGCCGCCATCGGCGCGGCGGCCAGTTCCCCCGGCAGCATCAACTGGTACGCCGCCGCCCCGGCCAGCCTCGGACTGATCGCCAGCGCGGTGCTGGCGTACCAGTGGTGGCGGGCCGAACGCCGCCGTCGGCGCGACCCGAGCTGAGCCCGACCGGCGTCGGGGATCGACGCTGACGCCGACCGGACCGGCCGGTGGCGGGCCGTCGCCGCGGTGGGTCAGCGGCCCCGGTCCGCGTCACGGTCGTCACGGCGCGCGGGGTGGATCAGTCCGGCCTCGTAGGCGGCGATGACCAGGTGCACCCGGTCCCGTGCGCCGAGCTTGGTGAACAGCCGGGCCACATGGGCCTTGGCGGTGGCCGCGCTGATGAACAGGTGCGCGGCGATCTCCGCGTTGGACAGTCCCCGGCCGACCAGGGTCAGCACCTCGCGTTCCCGCTCGGTCACCCCGGGCAGGGGGCGCGGGGGGGCCGCCCGGTCAGGGCGGCGGGCGAATTCGGCGATCAGCCGGCGGGTCACCGCCGGCGCGATGAGGGCGTCACCGGCGGCGACCACCCGGACCGCACCGAGGATGTCCTCCAGGGCCATGTCCTTGACCAGGAATCCGCTCGCCCCGGCACGCAGTGCGCCGTGCACGTGCGCGTCGTCGTCGAACGTGGTCAGCACCAGCACCCGGGGCGGGCCGCCGGCCGCGGTGATCGCCCGGGTGGCGGTGATGCCGTCGGTCCCGGGCATCCGCAGGTCCATCAGCACCACGTCGGGCAGCACGTCCCGGGCCAGCCGGACCGCCTCCGCGCCGGTGCCGGCCTCACCGACCACCTCGATGTCGGGCGCGTCGGCGATCAGCACCCGCAGACCGGCGCGGACCAGCGGCTGGTCATCGACGAGCAGGACCCGGATGCTCACCCGTCGACCCCGGCGGGCATCTCGACGCTGGCCCGTCCGCCGTCGGCCGGCAGGCGGGCGGCGACCCGGAAGCCGCCCTCCGGGCGCGACCCGGCGGCGAACCGGCCCCCGAGCAGCGTCACCCGTTCCCGCATGCCGACGATCCCGTGTCCCGCACCCGCACCCGCACCGCCGGGCGGAGCGCCCCGGCCCGCGTCGACCACCTCGACGCGCAGCCCGTCCGGCAGGTAGCCGAGGGTGACCTGACACCGGTCGACGCCCGCGTGCCGGACGACGTTCGTCAGCGCCTCCTGCACGATCCGGTAGGCGGCGAGGTCGACCTCCCCGGGCAGCTGTCGGGGCGGGCCCTCCCGGCGTACCGCCACCCGGACCCCCGCGTCGGCGGCGACGTCGACCAGCCGGTCCAGGTCCACCAGACCGGGCGGCGGGTCCAGCGACGCCGCCGCCTGCTGCGGGTGACGCAGCGCGCCGACGGTCCGCCGCAGCCCGGCCAGCGTGTCCCGGCTGGTCTGCTCGATGGCGGCGAGTGCGGCCCGGGCCTCCCCCGGCTGGGTGTCGATGACCCGGGCTCCGACACCCGCCTGGATGGCGATGACGCCGATGCTGTGCGCCACCATGTCGTGCACTTCCCGGGCGATCCGCAGCCGCTCCGCGGTGACCGCCTCGACGGCGGCGTGCGCGCGTGACTCCTCGGCGTGCCGTCGGCGGGCCCGCGCCGCGCCGCCGGCCACCACGGCGGCGACCACCAGCAGCACCGAACTGGCGGCCCGGTCGACCGGGCCGGTGGCCGAGTTGACGAAACCCGCCGTGACCTGCAGCACGAGCACCACGGCGGCGGCGGGGACCGCGATCCGGCCCGGGAAGCGTGCCGCGACCAGCCCCACCATCGCATCGACGACGAGGAACTGCAGGTACCAGACGGCGGACAGGTAGCCGTTCTCCCATCCGTTCGTCGCCACGGTCACCGTGCAGGCCCCGACGAGGGCCAGCCCCAGCGCGAGCAGCGGACGACGTCCCAGCAGCGCGGCGGGCAGCAACACCACCAGCGCCGGCGCGAGATAGCGCAGCGGGATCCCCGGCACGCTTCCGTCGGGGGTGACGACCGGCAGGAGCGGGCCACCCGTGCCGACGGTCGACGCGAGCAGCACCACGGCCGGGAGCAGGCTCACCCCGGCCCAGATCAGGACCGTCCGCACCCGGCGGGCGACGGGGTCCGGACGGGTGGCGACGGGACGCATGGACACACCGTAGCCAGCGGGTGGCCGGGTGGTCATCAGCCGGCGGGCGTACGCCCCGGGGCCTACCCCGCGGGGCCGGAAGTGGCCGGCGGTACGACGTCCGGTCGGCCGCCGTCCGGCAGCGTCGAACCCGTGATCGAGATACGTGACCTCACCAAGCGGTACGGCCGGACCACTGCCGTGGACCGGCTGACCCTCACCGTCCGGCCCGGACACGTGACCGGATTCCTCGGACCCAACGGCGCCGGCAAGTCCACCACCCTGCGGCTGCTGCTCGGCCTGCACCGCCCGACCAGCGGCAGCACCCTGATCGACGGGCAGCCGTTCGCCGCACGCCGGCGCGGGTTGCGGCACGTCGGCGCGCTGCTCGACGCGGGCGACGTGCACGGCGGGCGGAGCGCCCGGTCGCACCTGCGGGCGCTGGCCGCCAGCAACGCCATCGGCCGGTCGCGGGTCGACGAGGTGCTGGGCGAGGTGGGCCTGACCGGGGTCGCCGGACGCCGGATCGGTGGTTTCTCGCTCGGCATGAAGCAGCGGCTCGGCATCGCCGCCGCGCTGCTGGGCGATCCGCCGACGCTGCTGTTCGACGAGCCGTTCAACGGGCTCGACCCGGCGGGGGTGCGGTGGGTGCGCGAACTGTTCCGGCGGCTCGCCGCCGAGGGCCGGACCGTCCTCGTCTCCAGCCATCTGATGAGCGAGATGGAACAGACCGCCCAGCACCTGGTGGTGATCGGCCGGGGCGAGTTGATCGCCGACGAGAGCCTGGCCGAGTTCGCCACCCGCAGCGTCCGGACGCAGGTCGTGGTCCGTACGCCCGACCCGACGGCGCTGACCGTCGCGGTGCGTGAGGTGGGCGCGGACGTGGGGACGGCCCCCGACGGCTCGCTCACGGTGACCGGCCTGAGCCCGACGGCGCTCGGCGACCTGGCATTCACCCGGGGCATCCCGGTGCACGAGTTGATCACCCGGTCCACCTCGCTGGAGGAAGCGTTCATGAACCTCACCGCCGACCGCGTCGACTACCGGGCAGGAGAAGACCGGTGACCGCACCGACCGAGGCCACCCGGAGCGCCGGCCGCCGGGCCGTCGAGCCCACCGCCCGCTTCCGTGACCTGCTCGCCGCCGAGTGGATCAAGCTGTGGTCGCTGCGTTCCACCTACGGGTCGCTGGCGCTGATCGCGGTCTCGGCCGTGCTGTTCAGCGTGCGGGCGGCCCTGGCCGACCACCACAACTGGCCTGGCTACTCGGCGGAGCGGCAGGCCGCGTTCGACCCGATCCACGACGCCTTCCCCGAGGAGGGTTGGTTGTTCGTCATCCTCGCCGCCGGGGCGGTCGGCGCGGTGGCGATCGCCGGTGAGTACGCCAGCGGCCAGATCCGTACGACGTTCGCCGCCGTACCGGCCCGAGCCGCCGTGGCCGCCGCCAAGGTGCTGGTGCTGGCGACGGTCATGCTGGTCGTCGGGGTGCTGACCGCAGGTGTGTCGTTCGGGCTGTCGCAGGCCATCCTCGCCGACCGGGGGGCCGGCGCGTCGCCCGGCGACCCCGGGGCGTTGCGGGCGGTCGTCGCCTCGGCGCTGCTGCTGCCGGTCTGCGCGCTCATCGGCCTGGGCTTCGGCGCGCTGCTGCGGCACACCGCCCCGGCGATCGTCGCGACCACGGGGCTGCTGCTCCTGCTGCCGCTCGCGTTCGACCTGGAGAACCGGTGGACGGCCGCGCTCCACAACGCCCTGCCGGTGCCGGCCTGGGAGAGGCTCGTCGCGAACCCGTACCTCCAGTTCAACGAGCATCTCGCCACGATCCCGGGTTCCTGGCTGGCCCTCGCCGTCTGGCCGGCCGTCGCCACCCTGGTGGCCGCGCTGGTCGTGCACCGCCGCGAACCCTGACCCGCCCCGGTCCGGCAGCAGCACGGGGGCGGGCCGGTGGGACGGGCCCCTCGCGGCGCATGAAGCGTCGACGAGGGGCCCTTCCCGACAGCTCAGGCGACGACCGAGACCAGCCGGCCCGGCACCACGATGACCTTGCGGGGTTCCTTGCCGGCCAGCGCGGACGCGACCGCCTCCAGGGCCGCCGCCCGGACGGCCTCCTGCGCCGCGTCGGCGGGCACCTCGACCCGGCCGCGCACCTTGCCGTTGACCTGCACCGGATAGGTGAGCGTCTCGGCGACCAGCAGCGCCGGGTCGGCGGTCGGGAAGTCCGCGTACGCCAGCGAGGTGTCGTGGCCCAGCATCCGCCACAGCTCCTCGGCCACGTGCGGGGCGAACGGGGCCAGCATCAGCACCAGGGGCTCGGCCACCTCGCGCGGGGTCTGCTCCAGCCGGGTCACCGCGTTGGTCAGCTCGATCAGCTTGGCGATCGCGGTGTTGAACCGGATGCCCTCCATGTCGGTCCGGACCCCGTCGACGATCCGGTGCAGCAGCCGGCGGGTGGTCTCGTCGGCCGGCGCGTCGGTGACCCGCAGCGTGCCGGTCTGCTCGTCGACCACGGCCCGCCAGACCCGTTGCAGGAACCGGTACGACCCGACCACCGCCCGGGTCTCCCAGGGGCGGGACACCTCCAGCGGGCCCATCGACATCTCGTACACCCGGAAGGTGTCCGCGCCGTACGCCGCGCACATGTCGTCCGGGGTGACCACGTTGCGCAGCGACTTGCCCATCTTGCCGTACTCGCGGGTCACCTCCTGCTCACCGTGCCACCAGCGGCCGTCGACCTCGACGACCTCCTCGGCGGGCACGTAGACGCCCCGCGGGTCGGTGAACGCGAACGCCTGGATCATGCCCTGGTTGAACAGCCTGCGGAACGGCTCGAACGACGACACGTGCCCCAGGTCGTACAGCACCTTGTGCCAGAACCGGGCGTACAGCAGGTGCAGTACGGCGTGCTCGGCCCCGCCGACGTACAGATCGGTGCCCCCGCAGTCGCCCTCGGCGCGCGGCCCCATCCAGTACCGCTCGTTCTCGGCGTCGACGAACCGGTCGGGGTTGGTGGGGTCCAGGTAGCGCAGCTCGTACCAGCAGGAGCCGGCCCACTGCGGCATCACGTTGGTCTCCCGGGTGTACCGCTGCGGCCCGTCGCCCAGGTCCAGCTCCACCTCGACCCAGTCACGCCGCCGCGACAGCGGGGTCTCCGGGTTGCTGTCGGCGTCGTCCGGGTCGAACGTCTTCGGCGAGAAGTCGTCCACCTCGGGCAGCTCGACCGGCAGCATCGACTCGGGCAGCGGGATCGCCGCGCCGGTGGAGTCGTACACGATCGGGAACGGCTCGCCCCAGTAGCGCTGCCGGGAGAACAACCAGTCCCGCAGCCGCCAGGTGACCGCGCCGACACCGTGGCCGTTGGCCTCCAGCCAGGCGATGATCGCCGACTTGGCGTCGGCCACCCCCATCCCGTTGAGGTCCAGGCCGCGCTCGGGCGCGGCGCTGTTGATCGCCGGCCCGTCCCCGGTGTACGCCTTCCCGTCGAACCCGTCGGCGGGCTGCACGGTCCGCACGATCGGCAGCTCGAAGACCTCGGCGAAGTCCCAGTCCCGCTCGTCCTGGGCGGGCACCGCCATGATCGCGCCGGTGCCGTAGCCGGCCAGCACGTAGTCGGCGATGAAGATCGGGAGCTGCCCGCCGGTGACCGGGTGGGTGGCGTACGCGCCGACGAAGACGCCGGTCTTCTCCCGGGTGTCGGCCTGCCGCTCCACGTCGGTCTTGGCCGCCGCCGCCTTCCGGTACGCCTCGACGGCCTCCCGGGGGCCGGCGTGCCCCCCGGTCCAGGCGTCCCGCGTCCCGGCCGGCCAGGTGGTCGGGGTCAGCGCGTCGACCAGCTCGTGCTCGGGGGCCAGCACCAGGTAGGTGGCCCCGAAGAGGGTGTCCGGCCGGGTGGTGAAGACCCTGATGCGGGCTTCGCCGGAATCGGTGGTCCCGGCCGTGAAGTCGATGTGCGCGCCGGTGGAGCGGCCGATCCAGTTGCGCTGTTGCAGCTTGATCGACTCGGGCCAGTCCAGCGCGTCCAGGTCGTCCAGCAGCCGGTCGCCGTACGCGGTGATCCGCATCATCCACTGCTTCAGGTTGCGCTTGAAGACCGGGAAGTTGCCCCGGTCGGAGCGGCCGTCGGCGGTGACCTCCTCGTTGGCCAGCACGGTGCCCAGCCCCGGGCACCAGTTCACCGGCGCCTGCGAGACGTACGCCAGCCGGTGGTCGTCGACGATCCGCCGCTGTTCGGCGTCGGTCAGCTCGGCCCAGGCCCGGCCGTCCGGGGTCGGCCGGTCACCGGCGGCGAACGCCGCGACCAACTCGGCGACCGGGCGGGCCTTCCGGGCGTCGGGGTCGTACCAGGAGTTGAAGATCTGCAGGAAGACCCACTGGGTCCACCGGTAGAAGTCGGTGTCGATGGTGGCCACCGAGCGCCGCTCGTCGTGGGCCAGCCCCAGCCGGCGCAGCTGCGCCTTGTACCGCTCGATGTTGGCCACCGTGGTCGTCCGGGGATGGGTGCCGGTCTGCACCGCGTACTGCTCGGCGGGCAGCCCGAACGCGTCGAAACCCATCGCGTGCAGCACGTTGCGGCCGGACATCCGCTGGTAGCGGGCGTAGCAGTCGGTGCCGATGTAGCCCAGCGGGTGGCCGACGTGCAGCCCTGCGCCGGACGGGTAGGGGAACATGTCCAGCACGTAGAGCTTCTCCGCGCCGGCCCGTGGGTGGTCCGGGTCGGCCAGCGGGCCGGTGGGGTTCGGGGCGTGGAAGGTGCCCTCCCGCGCCCAGGTGTCCTGCCACCGACGCTCGATCTCGTCGGCCAGGGCGGCGGTGTACCGGAACGGGGGGGTGTCGCCCGCCGGTGCGGCTGCCTCAGTCATGGCTTCTCCTTGGCGCGGTCAGGTCGGATCCGGGGCATCTGTTCAGGGCACGAAAAAGCCCCTCGCACAGGAGGGGCCGCCGTGCCGTCGCGCGTCAGCGCGTCAGCACGGCTCGGTAAGAAGCAGGATGGCTCCGGCCATGTCCCGCAGTGTACCCCCTGGCGTCCGCCGGCCGCGGACCACGTCCGGTCCGGCGGTCACCGTCCGTGACCGACCGGCCGCGTCAGGTCCCCCGACCTGACGAATATCCGCTGGGTGACCGGCCGACTTCCGGCAGGGTTCGGCGATCACCGCAAACATGGTTAGCCTGAGAGACCAGTGCGATTCCTGCGGCAGACGAGGCTTCCCGTTGCGAACCGAACGACGGGTCCAGGTGCTCCTTACAGAGCTGCCGTCGTGGCGACGAGGGGAAGGCCCGTGACACAACAGACCTGGGACGAGGTGGGCGGCGTGCTGCCGCACGACGAGTTCCATGCCGCCAGCGAGGCCGTCGTGGCCAACATCGAGCAGGTCATCGAGGGCAAGACAGCCACGGTGCGGCTCGCCCTGGCGGTCCTGCTGGCCGAGGGCCACCTGCTGATCGAGGACGTCCCGGGCGTGGGCAAGACCAAACTGGCCAAGGCGCTGGCCCGGTCCATCGACTGCTCGGTCCGCCGCATCCAGTTCACCCCGGACCTGCTGCCCAGCGACGTCACCGGGGTCAGCGTCTACAACCAGGAGACCCACGACTTCGAGTTCCGGCCCGGCGCGGTCTTCGCCAACCTGGTCGTCGGCGACGAGATCAACCGGGCCTCGCCGAAGACCCAGTCCGCGCTGCTGGAGTGCATGGAGGAGCGGCAGGTCACCGTCGACGGGGTCACCTACCAGCTCCAGACGCCGTTCATGGTGATCGCCACCCAGAACCCGATCGAGATGGAGGGGACGTACCCCCTGCCGGAGGCGCAGCGGGACCGGTTCACCGCCCGGATCGCGATGGGCTACCCCGGCCCGGAGGCCGAGCTGGCCATGCTCGACGGGCACGGCGCCGCCGACCCGCTCCAGGAGCTGCGCCCGGTCTCCGACGCCGACACGGTCCGCCGGCTGATCGCCACCGTCCGCAACGTGCACGTCGCCGACGCCGTCAAGCAGTACGCCGTCGACCTGGTCACCGCCACCCGGGAGGCCCCCGACCTGCGGCTGGGCGCGTCCCCCCGGGCCACCCTCCAGCTGCTGCGCACCGCCCGCGCGGTGGCCGCCCTGGAGGGGCGTGACTACGTGCTCCCCGACGACCTGCAGGCGCTGGCGGTGCCGGTGCTGGCCCACCGGGTCATCCCCACCGCCGACGCCCAGCTCGCCCGGCGCACCACCGACGCGATCGTCGCCGACCTGGTGCACCGGCTGGCCCTGCCGTCGGACCGCAAGCGCGCCACCGGGTACGACACGCCCCGGCCCGCCGCCGGCAACGGCCGCCCGCCGTTCGAGCCGCGGAGGCCGTGACGTGCGGGCCGGGCTGCGGGGCCTGACCACCCGGGGTCGTTCGTTCCTGGCGGCGGCGATCGCCGCGGCGATCTCCGCCGGCATCCTCGGCGAGCGGGACCTGCTGCGGGTGGCGGTGCTGCTCGCCGTCCTGCCACTGCTCGCCGCGCTCTACGTCGGGCGGACCAGGTACAAGCTGGCCTGCAACCGCTCGCTCGACCCGCACCGGGTGCCGGTCGGGGCCAGCTCCCGGGTGGTGCTGCGGTTGCAGAACATGTCCCGGCTGCCCACCGGCACCCTGCTGCTGGAGGACCGGCTGCCGTACGCGCTGGGCAGCCGGCCCCGGGTGGTGCTGGAACGACTCGGCGCGCAGCAGGCCAGCTCGGTGGCGTACACCGTCCGGGCCGACGTGCGCGGCCGGTACAAGGTGGGGCCCCTGGTGGTCCGGATGACCGACCCGTTCGGGCTGTGCGAGCTGGCCCGGGCGTTCCCCAGCACCGAGCAGCTGACGGTGGTCCCCCAGGTTACCCCGCTGCCCTCGGTACGCCTGCCCGGTGAGTACGCCGGCAGCGGCGACAGCCGGGCCCGGTCGGTCGCCGTGCACGGCGAGGACGACACCGCCACCCGGGAGTACCGGATGGGCGACGACCTGCGCCGGGTGCACTGGAAGTCGACCGCCCGCACCGGTGAGCTGATGGTGCGCCGGGAGGAACAGCCCTGGGAGAGCCGGGCCACGGTGCTGCTGGACACCCGGGCGCACGGCCACCGGGGCGACGGTCCGACGGCCAGCTTCGAGTGGTCGGTCTCCGCCGCCGCCAGCATCACCACCCACCTCCGGCAGGCCGGCTACAAGCTCCGCCTGGTCACCGGGGACGGGGTGGACGTCGACGCCACCGAGGCCACCGGTGACGGCCTGCTCCTCGACCACCTCGCCGACGTCCGGCTCGACCAGCGCGGCGACGTCGCGGCCCTGGTGCAGCGGGTCCGGCAACGCGCCGACGGCGGCCTGATCATCGCGCTGTTCGGGTCGCTGACCACCGCCGAGGCGGAGCTGTTGAGCGGGCTGCGCGGCAGCGGCGCGACCTGCGTCGGTTTCCTGCTCAACAGCTCCACCTGGCTCAGCCTGCCGGAACGTGCCCGGTTCGAGGCCGAGCAGGTCCACGCCGCCGCCGCGCTCACCCTGTTGCAGGGCGGCTGGCGGATCATCGGGGTCGACCACGACGGTCAACTGCCGGTGCTCTGGCCGCAGGCCGGGCGCGGCTCGCAGGGCTTCGCGCTGCGGGCGGCCCTGGCCGAGACGGTTGCCGGGGCGGTGCGGTGACCCGTCCGACCACAGAGAGGGTGACGCCGTGATCGCGTCCCGGAACATCGGCTTCGTGGCCGCCGCGGCGACCCTGCTCGCCGCTGCCCCGCTGTCGTCGATCTTCCAGCAGTGGACCTGGCTGATCCAGTCGACCATCGCGGTCGCCGTGGTGGCCGGCGCGGCGGCGCTCACCCGGCTGGTCCGGGCCCCGCTCTGGGGTCAGGTGCTGGGCATGCTCGCCGGTCTACTGCTCGCGCTGACCTGGCTCTTCCCGGGCGGCAGCGAGCTGATCGCGTTCCTGCCCACGCCGGGGACGCTGGCCCACTTCGGTGAGCTGGCCCAGGGTTCGTTGCAGGACATGCGCTCCTACGGGGTGAAGGTGCCGGACACCACCCCGCTGCTGTTCATCAGCGTGCTCGGGGTGGGTTCGGTGGCGGTCGTGGTCGACGTGCTCGCCGTCGGGCTGCGCCGACCGGCGCTGGCCGGGCTGCCCATGCTGGCCATCTACTCGGTCCCGGTGGCGGTCTACGTGGACAGTGTGCCGGCGCTGCCGTTCGTGGTCGGCGCCGCCGGCTACCTCTGGCTGCTGGTCACCGACAACGTCGACCGGGTCCGCCGGTTCGGCCGCCGGTTCACCGGCGAGGGCCGCGACGTGGACGTCTGGGAGTCCTCCCCGCTGGCCGCCGCCGGCCGCCGGCTGGCGGTGGTCGGGGTGGTCCTGGCCGTGGTGCTGCCGCTGGCCGTGCCAGGGATGAGCGGTGGACTGCTGGACCAGTTCATCGGCGCCGGCAACGGCACCGGCACCGGACGCCCCGGCCAGGGCGGTGGCCCCGGGCGGATCGACCTCTTCGCAGCGCTCAGCGGGCAGCTCAACCAGTCCGAGGTGGCCGACATGGTGAAGGTCACCACCACCGAGAAGAACCCCTTCTACCTGCGGTTCGGCGTCGCGGACGACCTGCGTCCGGACGGCTTCCGGGTACGCGCGCCCAACGGCCGACCGGTCAACCGGGAACTCCCCGACCCGGCGGACCGGGCCGGGCCGGGGGTGGAGCAGCAGACCTACCGGGCGACCGTGGAGGTCAGCCGGACACTGAACATGCCCTTCGTGCCGCTCTACACCGATCCGGTCGGCTTCGACGGGCTCAACGGCAACTGGTCGTACGACCAGAACCTCGGGGTGGTCTTCTCCAACCGGGACAACTCCCGGGGCAAGCGCTACTCGTTCGAGTACGTGCGCTCGACGTACGACCCGGCGGCGCTGCGCCGGGCCCGGCCGCTGCCCGCCGACCACCCGATCCGGCGGCAACAGACCCGGACCCCGGAGGCACGGGAGGTCACCCTGCTGGTCAACCGGCTGGTGGAGGGGAAGTCCACCGACTACGACCGGGTCCGGTCGATCTACGACTACTTCTCCCAGGAGAACGGCTTCCGGTACTCGCTGAGCACCAAGGGCGGCACCAGCGGCCAGGAGATCGTGGACTTCCTCACCAACAAGGTCGGCTACTGCCAGCAGTACGCGGCGGCGCTGGCCTGGCTGGTGCGGGAGGCCGGCATTCCGGCCCGGGTGGCGTTCGGCTTCACCAACGGCAGCAACGTCGACGGGGACACCTACACGTTGACCAACCGGAACCTGCACTCCTGGACGGAGGTCTACTTCGACCGGCTGGGGTGGGTGCCGTTCGACGCCACCCCCGCGTACGGCGTCCAGGGGTCCACCCGGTCGGCGTGGGCGCCGGACACCGACGCGCCGGACCCGGAGCCGTCGGACACCGCCGCGCCGGCCGCCCCGGGTGACCCGGGCGCCACCGCCGGGCCGCAGGCCGACGACGAGACCGACCGGGAGGTCGACCAGGGCTTCGACTCGACCGTCAACGCCCCGGTCGAACGCGCCCCGACCTGGCCGTGGTGGACGGCCGCCGGGTTGCTCGCGCTGCTGGCGCTGCTGGCCGTGCCAGCGCTGCGTCGCCGTGCGCTGCGCCAGCGGCGGCACCGCCCGCCCGTCCCGGTGGCGGCCGGCGCGGCCCCCGACGGCGCGGTGGGTGGGAGCGTCCCGATGACGGTGCTGGGTGCGGAGGCCGACCGGGCCCGGTCGGACGCGCACGCGGCCTGGGACGAGCTGCTCGACACCCTGATCGACTACCGGGTGCCGATCGACCGCACGGAGACGCCCCGGGCGACCGCCGAACGGCTGGCCCGGGAGGCGGTCGGCGCGGACGGCGACTCGGCCACGGCGGTGCGGCTGCTCGGCCGGGCGGAGGAACGCGCCCGCTACGCCCGGAATCCGCTCACCGGTGAGCCGCTGTACCCGGCGTTGCGGACGGTACGCGGCACCCTGGCCGCCAGGGCGGACCGGCGTACCCGGTTCCTCGCCGCCGTGCTGCCCCCGTCGGTGCTGCTGCGCTGGCGCACCTCGCTCGGCGACGGCTCGGCACGGCTGGTGGCGGCCTCCGGCCGGCTCCGCCGGCTGCTGCTGCGCTGGAACCCCCGCCGGCTGCTGGCCGCCCGCCGCGCCTGACCGTCGCCCGCCCCCGGTGCTGCTACCGGGCCGGCGGGCGACCCGCTACCGGGCGGCCGGCGCGCGTGCTCCCGGGCCGGCAGGCGATGCGTGCCGTCGGGCGGGCGACGCGGACATGGCGATACGACGGAGGTTGCCGGACGTCGTCCGGCACCCACCGTCGGCGGTGACGCCCGTCCATCCCGTGGGGCGGACAGGTCAGCGGTGTCCCTCCGGACGCTGCCGCCACCGATCTTCCATCCGGTCCAGCAGCGACGGCCGACGGCCACCCCGGCCACGCGGACGGCGACGACTCGTCGTGCCACCCACCACGTGCAGGTCCGGTGACTGCGCCCGCCGGTGCGACTGCACCGCGTAGCCCAGCGCGGCCAGCATGACGACGAACCCCGCCACTGCCAGCGGCGGCGTCTTGATCACCGCGCCGTAGACCAACAGGGCCAGGCCGACGACCACCACGCCGGCAGCGACGAGCAGGCGACGTCGCGTGTGGAAACGCGGGTCGCTGGCGCGCACGGCCGAGGCGAATTTGGGGTCCTCGGCAAGCGACCGCTCGATCTGCTCGAACAGCCGCTGCTCGTGCTCCGAGAGCGGCACGGCACTCCTCCCCGGTCACGTTGGTCGGCCCGGTCGGGCCGACAGACCGTGGCAGCCATCCGGCTGCTTGCCGCCAAGTCTACGAGGGGGCTCGCGCGTCGGAAAGCGGGACGACCTACGGCCGACTGCTATTTTCCCCGGGCCGGCGGTCACGTTTGCCGAGCAGACTGGCCGGACCTATGACGGACCGCCCGAAACGGGCAGCCGCCGCGTCCGCGGCGGTCTCCGCTTCCCGCCAGCCCCGCTCCGGTGCGCCGAGCGTGAGCTGTCGCGGCGTGTCGGCCACGCCGGCCAGGCCCTCCACCCGGACGCCGACCAGCCGGACCGGCTCACCAGGGTCGAGAACCGTCCAGAGGCCCCAGGAGGTGTCGAATATCTCCCGGGCCACGTCGGTCGCCACGCCGAGGGTCCGGGACCGGTGGACGGTGCGGAAATCGGACAGTCGCACCTTGAGCGAGATCGTCCGGCCGACCTGACCGGCCCCGCGCAGCCGGCTGCCCACCTTCTCGCTGAGGGCGAGCAACGCCCGGCGGATCTCCTGCGGGTCGACGACGTCGACGTCGAAGGTCACCTCGGCCCCGATGGACTTCTCCACCTGCTCCGGGCTGACCGGACGGGGGTCGCGCCCCCGGGCCAGCTCGTGCAGGTGGGTCGCGGCCGCCACCCCGAGCGCCTTGCGGAGCATCCCGGCGGGTGCCTCGGCCAGGTCGCCGATGGTGCGCAGGCCGAGCCGCCGCAGCGTCTCGGCGGACCGCTCGCCCACCCCCCACAACGCGTCGACCGGCAGCGGGTGCAGGAACTCCAGCACCCGACCGGCCGGCACCACGAGCAGGCCGTCCGGCTTGGCCCGGGTGGAGCCGAGCTTCGCCACGAACTTGCTCGGTGCCACCCCGACCGAGCAGGTCAGCCCCTGCTCGGCCGTCACCCGGGCGCGGATCCGCCGGGCGATGGCGGCCGGCGGGCCGAACAACCGGCGGGCACCGGTCACGTCGAGGAACGCCTCGTCGAGGGAGAGCGGCTCGACCAGCGGGGTGACGTCCCGGAAGATCCGCATCACCGCGTCGGAGGCCGCCCGGTAGCGGGCGAAGTCAGGGGGCAGGTAGACCGCGCCCGGGCAGAGCGCCCGCGCCCGTGCGGTGGGCATCGCGCTGCGCACGCCGTACCGGCGGGCCTCGTAACTGGCGGAACTGACCACGCCGCGCGGGCCGACCCCGCCGACCACCACCGGCCGACCGCGCAGCTCGGGCCGGTGGCGCACCTCCACGGCGGCGAAGAAGGCGTCCATGTCGACGTGCAGGATCGGGCTGGCCGAGTCGTCGGCGTCGGGGCCGAAACGCGGGTCACCACCCCGCGGCAACGACTGGCTCCGGCCCATCCCCGCAGGCTAGCCGCCCGGTACGACACCTGGCCCGGCAGCCGGGTCACGCGACGCCGCGCCACGCAGCCGGCGGCCGGGCAGTCCGGCCGTCAGCCCCGCACCACCAGCAGCGGCACGGTCATCTCCGCCGCCGTGTCCGCCCCGTGGTACGCCACCAGCCGGGACGCCGCCGGCGGCTCGGACCGGGTGGCCAGCACCGCGTACGTGTCCCGGCAGGTCACCACCACGTCGCCGACCCGGTGCAGGTGGTCCTCGTCGACCGGGCCGAACCAGCCCTCGGCCACCAGCTCCTCGCGGGTGGTCACCCGGGCCGCCGGGCCGAGCACCGCCGACCAGGTGGCCAGCACGTCGTCCACCGCACCCGGCTCGACGTGCAGGTACCGCACCCGGGGCTCACCGGCGACCACCCGCACCCCGGCCCGTAGCCGCAGGTCGGTGTCCAGGTCGAAGCGGTGCCCCGCGGGCACGTCGAGCTGGCCGTGGTCGGCGGTGACCAGCAGCGCGGCATCCGGCGGCAGCCCGTCGACGAGCCGGGCCAGCAGGCCGTCCACCCCGGCGGCGGCGATCCGCCACGGCGCCGAGTCGACCCCGCTCAGGTGCCCGTGCCGGTCCAGGTCGGGGTGGTAGCCGGAGACCAGGGTGGGGCCGGTACCGGCGGCCAGCACCGCCAGCATCGTCCGGGCCAGGGCGTCCACCCCGGCGGCCCCCCGGTAGTCGCCGCCCCGGTTGGCGGCCAGGGTGAGCCCGCTGCCGGCGTACTCGGGGCGGCTCACCACGGTCACCGCGACCCCGGCGGCACGGGCGCGCTGCCACTGGGTCCGCACCGGCTGCCAGTGCAGCGGGTCCGGGTCGCCGGCCCAGTCGATGTGGTTGAGCACCCGGTCGGTGCCGGGCACCCGGACGGTGAAGCCGAGCACGCCGTGCGCCCCGGGGGCCGCCCCCGCGCCCAGGGTGACCAGGCTGGTCGGGGTGGTGGAGGGGAAACCCGAGGTCAGCGGGCGGCCCACCGTCGCGGCCAGCCCGGTCAGGGTCGGGGCGTACCGGGCGGCGGTGGGGAGCTGGTACCACCCGAGGCCGTCGACCAGCAACACCGCGATCCGCCGTACCCCGGCCAGGCCCGGCGCGAGCCCGAGCAGGTCGACCGCGCCCGGCACACCGAGCACGGCCAACGCGCTGGGCAGCACGTCGGCCAGGCTGCCCCCGCCGTAGCGCGGCGGCACCACCGCCAGCGGATCGGCGGGAGGCGCGGGCAGGCCACTGCGGGGCACGCCGGTCATGCCGGCCGGCGGGCGAACAGGTGCAGCTGGGCGGCGAGGTCCCGGTACGGCGGGCGCCCGGCCAGCGCCCGTTCCAGCTCCACCAGGGCACCCGGCTGGGCGTCGGCGACGCTGGCGGGCAGCAGGTCGGCCAGGACGCGTACCCCGTGGATCTCCTCCACGGTGAGGCCGGCGGCACTCAGCAGCGCGGCGGCCTCCCCGGCGTCGAACCGGCGGCGCAGGGTGTCCCGGGGGCCGGCGGCCCCGTCGGCGGCGGCGACCAGCGCGGCGGCGACCTCCATCTGGCCGTTCATCGCCCGGCCCAGCACGGCGGCGGCCCGCCCGGGGACCAGCACACTCGCCGCACCCCCGGGGCGCAGCGCGCCGGCCAGCGCGGTCGCCACCGGACCCGGGTCGTCGACCACCTCCAGCACCGAATGGCACAGCACCAGGTCGACGGAGGCCGGTTCGACCAGGCCGGTCAGCGCGTCGCCGTCGCCCTGCACGGCGCGTACCCGGTCGGCCACCCCGGCCTCGGCGGCCCGGCGGGTGAGCGCGGCGAGCGCGTCAGGGCTGGCGTCGACCACGGTCACCCGGTGGCCGGCCTGGGCCAGCGGCACGGCGAACCCGCCCGTGCCGCCACCCACGTCGAGCACTGACAGCTCGACGTCGGCCCGCCGGTCCAGCTCGGCGGCGAGCACCGACCAGACGACGGCGGTACGGGGGGTCAGCGGCGGCCCGGCGAACCGGCCTCGGGTGCTCTGCTCCACCCGGTCGAGCCTAGTCACCCGCGCCACCCGACCCCCCGCTGGCGGTGCCGACGCCGCCGGCTCAGATCTCCCCGCCGCCGGCCGGGTCCTCCTCGGCGCGGGACCGGCGGTCGTTGGCCACCGGCCCCTCGGTCACCTGGTACTCCCGCGGCTCGGCGTCCTGGGCGGGCGTCCAACCGGCCCCCAGCCGGGTGCGCCGGGCGTTCGCCAGTCCACCGGTGTACGTACTGTCCATCGTCACTGGTCATCCCCCTTGCCACGCGCGGGCCGCTCTGCCGGCGCGTGCCGGAAGTCTCCCGTTTTCCGGCCCGGAAAACCGTAATGTGGATCACTCATCGGAAGTCGCGGGAGGCTGGCGCGACCGGCGGCGTGATCGGGTCCAGCCGGTCGGCGGTGAGGTTGGTGACCCCCTCGTGCCGCTGCAGCAGGCCGCGGACCACGAGGGCGGCGCTGGTGCGGGCGACCCGCCGGTAGCGCTGCCACAGCCCCGGCGAACACGTGACGTTGAGCATCCCGGTCTCGTCCTCCAGGTTGAGGAAGGTGACCCCGCCGGCCGTCGCCGGCCGCTGCCGGTGGGTGACGATCCCGCCGACCCGGACCCGCCGACCCGACTCCACCCCACCGAGCCGGGCGATCGGCACCGCGCCCAGCGCGTCGAGCCGGTCCCGGAGGAACCGGGCCGGGTGGCTCTCCGGGGACAGCCCGGTGGCCCACACGTCGGCGACCAGCCGGTCCACCGCCTCCATCCCGGGCAGGGTGGGGGCCGCCGCGCCGGTCACCGTGCCGGGCAGCCGGCCCGGCCGGTCCTGGGCCGCCGCCCCGGCCGCCCAGAGCGCCTCCCGCCGGGTCAGCCCGAAACAGGCGAAGGCGTCCGCGGTGGCCAGCGCCTCCAGCTGACCCGCGGTGAGACCGACCCGCCGGGCCAGATCCGGCATGTCCCGGTACGCCCCGTGCGCCGTCCGCTCCGCCTCGATCCGCTCGGCCACGTCGTCGCCGAGGGTACGGACACCGCCCAGCCCGAGCCGGACCGCCGGCCCGCCCAGCCCCCAGGCGTGCGGCGGCTCCCCCGGCACACTCCCCCAGCGTGTTTCCGGCGTGGACTCCAGCACCGCCCCCGCCCCGCTGGCGTTGACGTCCGGCCGGCGGACCTCGACGCCGTGCCGGCGGGCGTCGTCGACCAGGGTCTGCGGCGCGTAGAACCCCATCGGCTGGGCGTTGAGCAGGGCGGCCAGGAACGCCGCCGGATGATGGCGCTTGAGCCACGAGCTGGCGTACACCAGGTAGGCGAAACTCATCGCGTGGCTCTCCGGGAAGCCGTAGCTGGCGAACGCGGTGAGCTTGCGGTACACGTCGTCGGCCAGCTCGCCGGTGATCCCCCGCTCGGCCATCCCGGCGTAGAGCCGGTCGGCGAGCTGCGCCATCCGCTGCACCGACCGTTTCGCCCCCATCGCCCGACGCAACTGGTCGGCTCCGGCGGCGTCGAAGCCGGCCAGGTCGATGGCGAGCTGCATGAGCTGCTCCTGGAACAGCGGCACGCCGAGGGTCTTCTCCAGCGCGTTGCGCATCAGCGGGTGCGGGTACGTCACCGGCTCCTGGCCGTTCTTGCGCCTGATGTACGGGTGCACCGAACCGCCCTGGATCGGGCCGGGCCGGATCAGCGCCACCTCCACCACCAGGTCGTAGAACTCGCGCGGTTTCAACCGGGGCAGGGTGGCCATCTGGGCGCGGCTCTCCACCTGGAACACCCCCACCGAGTCGGCCCGGCAGAGCATCTCGTAGACCTCGGGGTCGTCCAGCGTCATGTCACCCAGGTCGAGGCTCTGGCCGATCAGGTCGTAGCCGTAGTGCAGGGCCGACAGCATGCCCAGGCCGAGCAGGTCAAACTTGACCAGCCCGACGGCCGCGCAGTCGTCCTTGTCCCACTGGAGCACGCTGCGGCCGGGCATCCGCCCCCACTCCACCGGGCACACCTCGATCACCGGCCGGTCGCAGATCACCATGCCACCGGAGTGGATGCCCAGGTGCCGGGGGAACGTCTGCAACTCGTCGGCGTACGCCACCACCTGCTCGGGGATGCCCTCGACGTCCACCGCCGCGACCGAGCCCCAGCGGTCGATCTGTTTGCTCCAGGCGTCCTGCTGCCCGGGCGAGTAGCCGAACGCCTTCGCCACGTCCCGCACCGCCGACCGGGGCCGGTACGAGATGACGTTGGCGACCTGGGCGGTGTGCTCCCGGCCGTACCGGGCGTAGACGTGCTGGATCACCTCCTCCCGCCGGTCGGACTCGATGTCCACGTCGATGTCGGGTGGCCCGTCGCGTTCCGGGGCGAGGAACCGCTCGAACAGCAGCCGGTGCCGTACCGCGTCCACGTTGGTGATCCGCAGCGCGTAGCAGACCGCCGAGTTGGCCGCCGAACCCCGGCCCTGGCAGTAGATGTCCTGCGCGCGACAGAACGCCACGATGTCGTAGACCACCAGGAAGTAGCCGGGGAAGCCCAGCTCGTCGATCATCCGCAGCTCGTGTTCCAGCTGCCCGTACGCCTCCGGGTGCGCCCCGGGCGGGCCGTAGCGCTCGTGCGCCCCGGCCAGCGTGAGGTGGCGCAGCCAGCTCATCTCGGTGTGCCCCGCCGGCACCGGGTACGCCGGCAGCCGGGGCGCGACCAGGTGCAGGTCGAAGGCGAGTTCCGCGCCGAACCCGGCGGCCCGGGACACCGCACCCGGGTACCCGGCGAACCGGGCCGCCATCTCCGCGCCGCTGCGCAGGTGGGCGGTGGCCGCGGCGGGCAGCCAGCCGTCGATCTCGTCCAGGCTGCGCCGGGCCCGTACGGCGGCCAGGGTGGTCGCCAGCCGTCGCCGCCCCGGGCTGGCGTAGTGCACGTTGTTGCTGGCCACGGTGGGTAGCCCGGTGGCGGCGGCCAGCTCGGCGAGGGCGTCGTTACGGTCGGCGTCGACCGGGTGCCCGTGGTCGGTCAGCTCCACCGCCACCGTCTCCGCGCCGAACAGCGCGGTGAGCCGGTCCAGCTCCCGGGCCGCCGCGTCGACCCCCTCGGTGAGCAGCGCCGCCGGCACGTGCCCCTTGCGGCAGCCGGTCAGCACCAGCACGTGGTCCCGCAGCTCGGCGGCGAGCTCCTCCAGGTCACCGTAGACCGGGCGACCCTTCTCCCCGCCGCGTAGCTGTGCCCGGGAGATGACCGACGCGAGTCGGGCGTACCCCTCGTGGCCGTGGGCCAGCACCAGCAGGTGCCGGCCCAGCGGGTCCGGTTCGCCCTGCTGCGGGCCGGGCAGCCCCAGCGACAGCTCCGCGCCGAAGACCGTCGGCAGGCCTAGCGCACCGGCCGCCTCGGCGAACCGGACCACCCCGTAGAACCCGTCGTGGTCGGTCACGGCGAGCGCGGTCAACCCCAACCGGACGGCCTCCTCGGCCAGTTCCTCCGGATGACTCGCCCCGTCGAGGAAGCTGAAGTTGGTGTGCGCGTGCAACTCGGCGTAGGGCACCGCGCCGTCCGGTCGGGTCAGCCCGACAGGCGTGTACCGCTCGCGGTGCCGGCTCCAGGCCGGCGAGTCGCCACCGTCGGCGTCGGCGAGCGGATCCACCACGTGCAGGTGCCGGTCCGTCCGCCGCCGGCCATCCGGCCCGTCCTCCCGGGACCGGCCGCCCCGAGGCCCACCGTCCTGGAACCGGCCGCCCCGAGGCCCACTGTCCTGGAACCGGTCGCCCCGAGGCCCACCGTCCTGGAACCGGTCACCCGGGGAACGCTCGCCGGGGGAACCTCCGTCCAGGGAACGGTCACCCGCGCTGCCGTCGGCAGGCCGTCCGGACAGCACCCGCTCCAGCTCCGACCAGGGCAGCTTCGGATTATGGAAGCTCATCCAGCCGCCCCCGCCGTGCCCGCCGTCCCCGCGGCACAGGCCGCCCCCACGGTGCAGGCCACCCTGTCGGTGCAGCTCGCCCCGCCCCAACGGTGCACGCCGCCCTGACGGCGCAGGCCGCCCTGACGCGACGGGTCGTTCTTGCGGCGCAGGGCGCGTGGCGCGGCAGGGTCACCGCCGACAGGAGTGGTTTCTCCGATGAGTGGTATGCCGCTGAGGCATAAATATGCCTCAGCGGCATACCACTCATGAGGAAACAACCCTGAGACCCGGCCCAACCCGACGCGACCCGGCCCGGCCCAACCCCACCCGACGCGGCCCCACGCGAACCAGACCACCGGTCAGTCATAGATCGCCTCCACCAGCCACCGGCCCGCCTGGACGGCCAGCAGGAGGGCGGCGCCGTCGGCCAGGCAGACCTGGAACCGGGCCCGGCGATGGGCCTCGGTGGGCACCCACCACCGTTCGTCCAGCGGCCACGGACCGGACCAGCCGACGATCTCCGCCGGGTCGCTACCGCCGACGCAGAGGCGGGCGGGGGCGGCGCTGACCACCAGCCGTGCGCTGACCACCACCGGCTCCCCGGCGGCGTCGTGCACGGTCGCGGCGAGCGGAACGGACAGCACCACGGCCGGCGCGGGCGGCGGCAGCCGTCCCGGCCAGGGCGGCGCCGCAGACAGCCCACCCGGCAGCGGGAGTGTGTCCGGCAGCGGGGGCGGGCCGGGGCGGGTGGGCAGTCGTTCGTCGCCCCACGGGACCAGACGGGTCTGGTCGGCCGGGGACCGGCCGCCGCCCAGCACGGCGGTGACCACCGCCTCCGGGCCGAGGATGCCCTGCACCCGGCTCAACGCCCGGTGCGCCCGGTCCCGTTCCGCACCGGCCTCCCCCCACAGGCCGGGTTGCAGACCACCCTGAGCCAGCAGCCCGTCGGGGATCAGCCGCAGCCGGACGATTCCGGCGGTGGGTCGGGCCGGGCGGGCACCGGGTCGACCGGTGCTGCCGGAGAGCCAGCCGTCGAGCTGCCAGCGCACCCGGTCGGCGATGGCGGCGGCGGTGAGCAGCCCGTCGTGCCGCCACACCCGGTGCAGTTCCTGGCCGTGTGCGGTGACCGCCTCGATGCCGAGCCGGGTACAGGCCAGCCCGTGCCCCGCCAGCCGGTCGTGCAGCCGCTCGGCCAGCATCCGGGCCGCGAAGGCCGCCGCGTCGACCCGGTCGAGGGGCTCGTCGTGGTGGGCGGTGACCGTCAGGTCGGCGGGCGGCTGCCGGACGGCGAGCGGCCGGTGGTCGTACCCGGCGGCGAGCCGGTGGGCGAGCGCCCCGTCGAAGCCGAACCGGGCCAGCACGTCACCGGCGGGCAGCGCGGCGAAGTCGCCCAGGGTCCGTACGCCGAGCCGGCGCAGCAGGTCGGCCAGCGCCGGTCGGCCGATCGCCTCGACGGGCAGCCCGGCCAGGAATCCCGGCGTACCGCCCGGGGGCACCACCTGCCCGGTCCGCGCGGCGAGACCGGCGGCGAAGACCCCGTCGGCGATGCCGATCTGGCTCTCCACCGCGCAGGCCTGGGCGACCTGTTCCACGATCCGTTCGGCGGCGGCCTCCTCACCGCCGAGGTGGCGGGCGGGTCCTCGGGCGGCGAACGCGCAGACACCGGGGCGGACCACCTCGACCGCGGCGACGACCTCCTCGACCGCGGCGACGACCGGTTCGAAGGCACGGGCGTCCCGACCGGGGTCGTGGTCCACGACGGTCAGCGAAGGGCAGCGCCCCTGCGCCTCCCGTCGGCGTAGGCCCCGGCGCACCCCGGCTGCGCGGGCCGGCGCCGAACAGGCCACCACCCGGTTGGCGTGCAGCACGGCCACCGGGCCGGTGGCGGGTACCCCGTCGACGATCTCGACGGCGAGCACCGGCCAGTCCGGACACCAGAGCAGCATGGTGCGTACCGGCGTACGGGTCACGGCCCGACCACGGCCAACCCGCCCGGCCGGGCCCCGGCGGTGGACCCGGACGGGCCGGTCGACCCGGCCCGCGGGATGATCCGGGTGGACCCGTCTCCGGGCAACCACATGGTGATCTCCTTCGGGCGGGCCGCCGCCCCGCGCCCGCGGGCCGATACGGTGACCTCCCGGCGGCGCAACCGGCCCCGGCCCGGACCGAGCCCCGCCCAGACTCCCCGGACCACCTGGAGGGTGACGTCCGCACCGGCCCAGCGACCGTACGGGACGAGCACGCAGCCGCGTTGCCGTGCCCGCGCGGCCAACCGGTCGGCGACCGGGGCGGAGACGGCGTGCGGCACGGCGGTCACCACCACGTCGACCCCGTCGATCAGGGCGGCGACCACGGTGGGCCATTCCGGGCCGGGATGGGGCACCAGGGCCAGGCGGTCCAGGGCGATGCCGGCCTCGGCGGCGGCACCGGCACCGAAGGTGGGCACCCCGACGACCGCGCACCACGACCCGGCCCGGGACGCCTCGGCGAGCAACGCCAGCACCAGGGAGGTGCCACCACTGTGCCGGGGCTGGCCGGTGGTGACGGCGACCGTGCTGCCCCGGCGTAGTCCCCGGTGCGGCAGCAGGCCGGTCAGCTCGGGTGCCACCGGGAGCACCCGGTGGCCGCCCGTCGGGTCCGGCGCGCTCGCCGGGCGTACCAGAGCGGCCAGTGCGGCGGAACCGACCACCATGCGGCCCGCCATCGGACCAGCCCCCCGTCGTGTCGTTACTCGGATCAGGTTGTGCGTCGGACGGCGGGCCGGCGGGGACCGGGACGCGGCCGGGTCAGCTGTTCCCCCCGGGCGGCGAGCCGGCCGCGGCCCCGCCGACTCGACCGGCGAAGCGGGTCAGGCGGCGAGGCCGTCGAGGGCGGGCTGGTGGGTCAGGCCGAGGGCCTGCTCCACCACCGCCACGAACTGCTCGGCGGCCCGGAGCAGGTCGTCGGCCTCCCGGGCGTTCACCACCCGGGGTATGCCGGCCTCGGCGGCGGCCCGCTTGCCGGCGGCGGCGGCGAAGTGCCGGGACCACTCGTCCAGCTCGGGGGCGACGCTGGCGAGCAGCACCCAGACGCTGGTGATCCGGCGTCGCCGGCTGGGTGCGGGCCGGGCACGGGCCGCCAGCAGGGCGGCGGCGGCGCGCAGCGCGGCCAGGTGGGCGGCGGCGTAACGCAACCCGTCGGGGCGGGTCTGGGCGGCCTCGGCCAGCCCCCGTCGGGCCACCGCGAGGAGTTGGGTCGGGGTGCGGTGCGGCAGCACGTGCGCGGGCACCGTCGGCGCCTGGGCCGGGTTGGTCGGCATGACTGTCTCCTCCGCGTGACCGGGTCGGGCGGAACGCACGGTGGAGGGACTCCACCGGCGCGACGCCCGGGCGGGTGGTGCGGAGGAAGGCGCACCGATAGGGGCCGGCCGGGTGTGGACGCTTCCCCACACCACACCCGGCCGGCGAACCGGCGGGTTCGTCGCCCGCCGCCCGGGGGTCGTGGGCGGCGGGCGACGACCTGCCTTGACGGGACCGGGCTCGCGACTGCCCGGAACCCCGGTGCGGTCCGCGAAACCGCACCTGCCCGGGTCGGCGCCGCGAAACACCGCCCCCGGGGACGTTGGAACGGGTGTGCGAGTGAATCGAACACTCGTTCTAACTGCTCTGACAGTACACCCTGCCCCCGACGAAAACGCAACGGTGACGTACGGCGTGCCAGGTTGGAGCCCCGCCCGCACCCGGCAGCGGCGGGACCGGACCGCGCGCCGGTGGGGGTGCGGCCGGGTGCGGGGTGCTCGGGCGCCCACCCGGGACCGGATGCCGCAGCACCGACGGCACCGGGGAGAATGGCCCCATGCAGTCACACCCGAACGTGCAGGCGGTGCAGCGGGCGCTCGACGACGCGGGCGCGCGGGACGGGTCCGGCTCCCCCAGCCGGGTCCGGTTGCTGCCCGAGGCGGTGCACACCGCCGCCGCGGCGGCCGCCGCGCTCGGCGTCCACGTCGGCGCGATCGCCAACTCGCTGGTCTTCGACGCCGACGGCACCCCACTGCTGGTGCTCACCTCGGGCGCTCACCGGGTGGACACCGCCGGCCTGGCCGCCCATCTCGGGGTGACCCACCTGCGCCGGGCCACCCCCGAGTTCGTCCGGCAGCACACCGGGCAGGTGATCGGCGGGGTCGCCCCGGTCGGCCACCCCGGGCCGCTGCGCACCCTGGTCGACACCGCCCTGGCCGGCCACCCCGAGGTGTGGGCCGCCGGTGGCGTACCGCAGGCGGTCTTCCCCACCACCTACCCGGAGCTGCTGCGGATCACCGGCGGCACCCCCGCCGAGGTGGCGTGAACACCACCCCGGAGCTGGTCACCCTGCACGTGTGGCGGGTGCCCCGGGCCGCCGTCGGGCGGGCATTGGCCCGGATGGCCCGGCATCCGTGGCAGCTGCGGCGCACCCCCGGCGTACGGTTCGGCAAGCTGCTCGGCACCGGGACCGGCACCGGCTTCGGCCCGGGGGACGCCGACCTCACCCGGTGGGCCGCGCTGGTGGTGTGGGACTCCCCCGCCGCGGCGGCCGGCTTCGACGCCTCCCCGGTCGGCCGCTCCTGGGCCCGGATCGCCCAGGCGTCGGCGCGGCTGGAGTTGCGCCCGGTGACCAGCCGGGGCGCGTGGTCGGGCCGGCGGCCGTTCGGCGAGCCGGCGGGCGGCCGGGTCGACGGGCCGGTGCTGGCGCTGACCCGGGCCCGGCTGCGCCCCCGCCGGGCGCTCACCTTCTGGCGGGCCGTCCCGCCGGTCGCCGCCGCGCTGCACGCCGCGCCGGGGCTGCTCGCCCGGTTCGGCGTCGGCGAGGCGCCGCTCGGCTGGCAGGGCACGGTCAGCGTGTGGCGCGACCCGACGGACCTCGTGGCCTTCGCGTACCGTCACCCGGAGCACCGGGCGGCGATCACCCGCACCCCCACCGAAGGGTGGTACGCGGAGGAGTTGTTCGCGCGCTTCGAGGTGCGCGCCGTGGTCGGCGACCGGTCGGTGCTGGGCTGGGTCGCCGAGGGTGACCCGCAACCGTGAGAGGACGCGCATGAGGTTGGTGCGGTGGACGCCGGAGGATCTCGTCCGGCGGCTCGACGACGTGGTCACGGTGTACGGGGAGGCGATGGGCTACCGCAGCGACCTGCTGGAGGCCCGGCGCGGCTACATCGCCACCCACGCCCGCCGGCCCGGGTTCCGCGCCGTCGCCAGCCTCACCACCGAGGGCCACCTGGCCGGCTTCGGCTACGGCTACCTCGGCGCGGGTGGACAGTGGTGGCACGACCAGGTCTTCCGGGCGCTGGACCCGGACGCCCGGCAGCGCTGGCTGACCCACTGCTTCGAGGTGGTCGAGCTGCACGTCCGGCCGGCCGCGCAGGGGCACGGCGTGGGCGCCCGGCAGCTCACCGCCCTGCTCAGTCTCGCCGAGGGCGGCACCACCCTGCTGTCCACCCCGGAGGCCGACGAGCGGACATCGCGGGCCTGGCGGCTGTACCGGCGGTTCGGCTTCGTCGACGTGCTGCGGCACTTCCGGTTCCCCGGTGACGAACGGCCGTTCGGGGTGCTCGGCCGGGACCTGCCGCTGCCCCGCCCCGGCGCGTCCGACCCGGCCATGCCATGACCCGCCGGCACGTCCCCTGGCTGCTGCTGGCCGTCCTGGTGCTGGCCCAGATCTGCTATCCGCTCACCACCGGCGGCACCCGGGCCCGGCTCACCGTGGCCACGGTCGTCCTCGGTTACCTGCTCTCGGTGGGGCACGCGCTGCTCACCCGGGGTGCCCGGGCGGCGGTGGCGCTGGTCGCGGTGGCCACCGGCGGCGGGTTCGCGATCGAGGCGCTCGGGGTGGCCACCGGCTTCCCGTTCGGCAGCTACGACTACTCCGGCGAGTTGGGGCCGAAGCTGGCCGGGGTGCCGTTGATCATCCCACTGGCCTGGACCTGGATGGCCTGGCCCGCCTGGCTGGCCGCCGTCCGGCTGACCACGTCCACCGGCCGGCCGACCACGCCCGCCGGCAGGCTGACCACGCCGGCCGGCCGGGCACCCGCCGCCGGCACCGCGACGCCCCGGTGGGTGGGGCACGCCGGGCGGGTGGCGCTGGCCACCGTCGGGCTGGCCGGCTGGGACCTCTTCCTCGACCCGCAGATGGTGGCCGAGGGCTACTGGGTGTGGCGCGACGCCACCCCGGCGCTGCCGGGACTGCCCGGCATCCCGGTCAGCAACTACCTGGGCTGGCTGCTCTTCGCGGTGCTGCTGATGAGCGCGCTGCGCCCGCTGGCCGGGCCGTCCGCCGCGGTCACCGGCTCCCGCGACGACCCGATGTTCGCGCTCTACCTGTGGACGTACTTCTCCAGCGTGCTGGCGCACGCGGTCTTCCTCCGGCTGCCCGCCTCGGCGGTCTGGGGGGCGGTCGGCATGGCGGCCGTGGCGGTGCCGCTGGCGGTGACCCTGCTGCGCGCCCGCCGACGGCCCGCCGACCGGCCGGTGCCGGACCGGCCCGGCGTCGACACCCCGGCATGAGCGGCACCCGGCCCGGCCGACCCGCCCCGCCACCGTGCCGGCACCCGACGCCGGGACGACGACCGCCGGCCTGGTCGGTGGAGGCGCGGCGGTGACCGTCGTCGCGCTCGTGCTGGCCGTCGCGGTGACCGCGCTGACCGCACATACCTGGGTCAACGCCCGGTACTGGCTGCGCCGGCCGGCCGACGGGCCGGTCGGGGTCGACGAGACGGTGGCGGTGCTGCTGCCGCTGCGCGACGAGGCCGACCGGGTCACCCCGTGCCTGCTCGCGCTGCTCGCCCAGCAGGGGGTGCCCGACCTGCGGATCGTGGTGCTCGACGACGGCTCGACCGACGGCACCGCCGAGGTGGTCCGCGCGGTCGTCGGCGACGACCCCCGGGTCACCCTGCGCACCGGGGTCACCCCGCCACCGGGCTGGCTGGGCAAGCCGCACGCCTGCCACCAACTCGCCGGGCACGCCGACCCGACCGCCACCGTGTACGCCTTCGTCGACGCCGACGTGGTGCTCACCCCGTACGCGGTGGCGGCGGCGGTGACCGAGCTGCGGGCGGCGCGGGCGACGCTGCTGTCGGCGTACCCGAGGATTCTGGTGCGGACGGTGGGTGACCGGCTGGTGCAGCCGCTGTTGCAGTGGTTGTGGTTGACCTTCCTGCCGCTGCGCGCGATGGAACGCTCGGCGCGGCCGTCGCTGGCCGCCGCCGGGGGGCAGTTCCTGCTGGTGGACCGGGCCGGCTACGACCGGGCCGGCGGGCACGCCGCCGTCGCCGACCGGGTGCTGGAGGACATCGAGCTGGCGCGGGCGGTGAAACGCGCCGGCGGCCGGATCGCGCTGGCCGACGGCTCCCGGCTGGCCGCCTGCCGGATGTACGAGACCTGGCCGCAGCTGCGCGACGGCTACACCAAGTCGCTCTGGGCCACCTTCGGCCACCCGGCGGCCGCCGCGGCCGTGGTCGCCGCACTGCTGCTGCTCTACACCGCGCCGCCGCTGCTGGCGGTGGCGGCGCTGGTGGCGGGTCCGCCGCCGGCCGCCGGGCTGGCCCTGACCGGGTACGCCGCCGGAGTCGCCGGCCGGGTGCGCAGCGCCCACGCCACCGGCGGCCGGGCCTGGCCCGACGCGCTGGCCCACCCCGTGTCGGTCGTGGTGCTCGGTTGGCTGACCCTGCGGTCGTACCATCTGCGGAAGCGGCGTCGCCTGTCCTGGCGGGGCCGCCCGGTCAGCTAGGAGGCGCGGCATGGCGCGGATCGTGGTCATCGGCGCCGGCGTGGGCGGGTTGGCCACCGCCGCCCGGCTGGCCGTCAGCGGGCACGAGGTGACCGTCTTCGAACGGTCCGGCACCGTCGGCGGCAAGCTCGGCCGGTACGTCCGGCACACCCCGGCGGGCAGCTTCCACTTCGACACCGGGCCGAGCCTGCTCACCCTGCCGCAGGTCTTCCACGACCTGTTCGAGGCGACCGGGGCGAAGCTCGACGAGTACCTCGACCTGACCCCGCTGGACCCGATCGTGCGGCACGTCTTCCCCGGTGGCGGGCCGGTCCTCGACTCGTGCGCCGACCCGGACGAGTTCGCCGCCCGGATCGGCGCCGCCCTCGGCGACCGGTCCGCCGCCGACTGGCAACGGCTGTGGCGGCGGGCCGCCCGGGTCTGGACGGCCTCGCACCGGGACATCCTGCGGCGTACCGTCGACTCGCCGCGGGACCTGGCCGCGCTGGCCTGGCGGCTGGGTGACCTGGCCGCGATCGGCCCCGGCCGCACCCTGCGCGGGCTGGGCCGCGGCCACCTGTCCGATCCCCGGCTGCGGATGCTGCTGGACCGCTACGCCACCTACACCGGGGCGGATCCGCGTCGCGCCCCGGCCGCGCTGGTGGCCGTCCCCTACGCCGAGCTGACCTTCGGCGGCTGGTACCTGCGCGGCGGGCTGGGCACCCTGGCCGACGCGCTGCTCTCCCGCTGCCTGGACCTGGGCGTGACGGTCCGCACCGGGGAGACGGTCACCCGGATCGACGCCGCCGGTGGCCGGGTGCACGGGGTACGCCTCGCCGGGGTCCACGCGCCCGTCCCCGCCGACGTGGTGGTCGCCAACGCCGACGCGCTCACCGTCTACCGGGACCTGCTGCCGCACCCGCGCCGGCTGGCCGCGCTGACCGACCGCAGCCTGGCCGGTTTCGTGCTGCTGCTCGGGGTACGCGGCGACTCCGGGCTCGCCCACCACACCGTCTTCTTCCCCGGCGACTACGACGCCGAGTTCGACGCCGTCTTCGGCGACCCGGGGCGGGGGATCCGGGCCCGGCCGGCGACCGACCCGACGGTCTTCGTCACCGTGGCCGACGACCCGATGGTCCGCCCGGCCGGGCACGAGGCGTGGTTCGTGCTGGTCAACGCCGCCCGCCACGGCACCGCCCCCGATGCGGTCGACTGGCGTCGGCCGGGGCTCGCCGACGCGTACGCCGACCGGATCCTCGACGTACTCGCCGAACGGGGGGTCGACGTGCGGGACCGGCTGCTGTTCCGCGAGATCCGCACCCCGGCCGACCTGGACGCCGCGACCGCCGCACCCGGCGGGTCGATCTACGGCACGGCCGGGGGGCTGCTCCGCCCGGCCAACCGGGGCCCGGCGCACGGGCTGTGGCTGGTCGGCGGCTCCAGCCACCCCGGCGGCGGCCTGCCGATGGTCACCCTGTCCGCCCAGATCGTCGCCGACGAGATCGGCCCCGCCTGGTAGAAATCCCCGCCCCCGCCCCCGCCCCATGGCCCGCCCGGGCGCGGGCGGGTCAGCCGGCGTCGAGCAGGGCGCGGCGGACGGTGGAGAGGAGCTGGCCGAGGCCGAAGCCGGCCAGCAGCAGCCAGACGGCGGTGGCCATGGTGATGGTGCCGGCGGACAGGTCCAGGTCGATCAGCCCCGTCAGCCCGGCCAGCAGCAGCCCGACCAGGGCGACGCAGACCCGGGTGGGCCGCTCCCCCACGGTGACCGCGCCGATCTCCCGCATCCCGGCGGCCACCGCGCGGGCCCGGACGTACTCGTGCAGCCAGGACAGCGCGCCGGCCGCGACCACCAGCGCCCCCGGTGCGCCGACCAGCCAGAACGCCACCAGCCAGGCGATCTCGCCGAGCCGGTCGGCGACCGAGTCGTAGACGTAGCCGAGCCGGGTGGTCCGGCCGGTGGCGACCGCCACCGCCCCGTCCACACTGTCGGCGACCGAGGCGAGCAACACGAACAGCGCCCCCACGATCGCCCCCTGGGCCGACCGGACGCTGAACAGCGGTACGCACAGGCAGAGCAGCACCCCGCCGACGGTCACCGCGGTCGGGGTGACCCGAAGCCGGCCCAGCACGTAACCGACGTGGTAGGCGAAGCGCAGCCAGGCACGGACCACCGGCGCGGCGGCCCGGGGGTCGAAACCGCCGTGCAACCGGGCCCAGGCGGTCGCGTACTCGTTCCAGTTCAGCTGTGTGCCCACCATCGGTCAACCGCCGTGGTGTGGTCGAGGTGTCGGGGTCGGCGCGTTCACACCCGGGCGTCGGCCCGCAGGCTGCGCCACACCTCCCGGGTCGCGGGTGAGCGGTTGAGGGTGATGAAGTGGATACCGGGCACCCCCTCGTCGAGCAGCCGGGCGCACATCTCGCTGGCCTGCTCGATGCCGAGCCGGCGGACCGCCTCCGGGTCGTCGGCGACCCGCGCGAACCGCTCGGCCAACGCGGGCGGGAAGGGCGCACCGGACAGCTGCACCGAGCGTTCGATGGTGCCGATCTGGGTCACCGGCATCACCCCGGCCAGGATCGGCGTGTCACAGCCGGCCGCCGCCACCCGGTCGCGCAACCGCAGGTAGTCGTCGGCGTCGAAGAACATCTGGGTGATGGCGAACTCCGCGCCGGCCCGGCACTTGCGGACGAAGTGCGCGGTGTCGCTCTCGACGTCGACCGACCGGGGATGCTTGTAGGGGAAGGCGGCCACCCCGACACTGAAGTCACCGGCGTCGCGGACCAGCCGGACCAGGTCCTCGGCGTAGTCGACACCCTCGGGGTGGCGGATCCACTCCCCGCCCGGGTCGCCGGGCGGGTCACCACGCACGGCGAGCACGTTGCGGACCCCCACCCCGGCCAGTCGCCCGATCACGTTGCGCAGCTCGGCGACCGAGTGGTTGACGGCGGTCAGGTGCGCCATCGGCAGCAACGTGGTCTCGGTGGCGATCCGCTCGGTCACCGCGACGGTGGTGTCCCGGGTCGAACCGCCCGCGCCGTAGGTGATCGACACGAACGACGGGCGCAACGGCTCCAGCTCGCGGATGGTCTGCCAGAGCAGCTGCTCGCCCTGCGCCGTCTTGGGCGGGAAGAACTCGAACGAGAACGTCGGCTGGCGGTCGCGGATCAGCTCCCCGATCGCCGGCTGGGGATTGGGGAGGACGGAGGGAAGACCGAGCGCCACGTGTCGACTCTAGCGGGCGTTGCCGCCCGGCTTCACGTACTTCCCACCAGAACATCGACACCCGCCGAGCCGACCGACGCCCCACCCGGCGCCCGCCGATCTCGGGCAGCGACCGTTCGGACCGGACGGGAAGTGCCCATGATCTCGTGTGACGGCGCAACCGGAAGCAGCAGTGCTCCTACACCCGCGTCGTCTTCCGGCAGGTGGGCCGGGTGAGGGCGGCGGGGCGGAGGCCATCCTTCTGCACGAAGATCTTGCGGCGCGACACGGCGTCGCCCTTCGCGTTCAGCTGATACCCGTCGAGCCATACCCACCCGTCGTAGGTGGGCCAGTCGAGCACGCGGATCAGCCGGAAGCGGATCGGTCTGAGGAACTGGACACTCGCGGACCTGGTCACGTCGAATGCGTCTCCGGCCCTCATCGGCTCTTCCTGTCCCGCCAGGCACGTAGCGTCTCGCCGGCCCGCGTCAGGCGTACGCAGGAGCCGTCGGGCTGACACCGGGAGCAGGCGCTGCGGTGGTGGAAGTCGACCACGTAGCCGGCCATGAGCACAGCAAACGATGGCTCCGCCCCCGCCTCATCCATGGCGGGCCATCCAGGCTGCCGAGGCAGTAAGCCCCGGTCCCGGTCGATTCGGCAGGCATGTGTCAGCCACGGGGCCAGGACCCCCGGTTCGGCCATACGACGTTTCCGGCGCGTGGACCGGGCGCGAGATTGGTCGTGGGCCGTTCGCCCTCCGCCGGCCGCCACCGGGCAGGGCCGCTCCGAGCAAAAACGACAGCTTCTCGCGAAGGTGCCGGCTTCTGGACGACATCGACAGCTCCAGCCGGCCGGTGGAACCACTTCCAACGGGACATAGGACCTTCCCCTGATGCTGACGGTTTACCGATCGCCACCGAGGGTAGACCACCTCGTCCTACTCGTACAAGCACGTACAGCATGTCTAAGACCGTAATATACGGGCAGGACCGTCCTACATGTAGCTAGCCGAGATTGTCGTGTTCGTCGTTCATAAGGTCCGGCCATGAGCATCGATGAGATGTCGCCAGTGCCGTTCTACGTGCAACTGGCTGACCTGCTCGCCAAGCAGATCGAAGACGGGACGCTCAAGCCTCGGCAACCGATCCCGAGTGAGGCGTACCTGCAACAGACCTACGGCGTGTCGCGCGGGACGGTGCGAGCAGCCGTCAAGCTGATGCGCGAACGCGGGTTGGTGTTGACGTTCGCTGGTCGCGGCACGTGGGTTGCCGAGCAGCAGTGAGCTCGACCGGCACCTGGCCTGCCGCGCCGCCGGGCCGACGCGCCGGGGCGGTGGTGCGGCGGCGACGGTGGCGACCGGCTAGCGTCGGGGCGTGACCCACGCCGCTCCCGTCTCCCCCGTCGACCGTGCCGGCCTGCGGCAGCGCGTCGACAAGGCCCTGACCGAGTTCCTGGCCGGCCGGCGCAGCTGGATGGCCGGCATCGACGAGGCCCTCACGCCGGTCGCCGAGGCGGTCGAGGGGTTCGTGCTCGGTGGCGGCAAACGGCTGCGCCCGGCGTTCGCGTACTGGGGGTTCCGGGGTGCCGGCGGGGTGGACGCCGACCAGGTGGTCACCGCCCTGGCCGCGCTGGAGTTCTTCCAGGCCAGCGCCCTGATCCACGACGACCTGATGGACCGCTCCGACACCCGGCGCGGCGATCCGGCGGTGCACCGGCGGTTCGCCGCCCGGCACCGGGCGACCGGCTGGAACGGCGATCCGGACGGCTTCGGCGACGCGGCGGCGATCCTGCTCGGCGACCTCTGCCTGGTCTGGTCCGACGAGATGCTGCACTCCGCCGGGCTGGACCCGCGCACGGCGGCCCGCGCCCGGCCGGTCTTCGACGAGATGCGCGCCGAGGTCACCGTCGGGCAGTACCTGGACGTGCTGACCCAGGCGACCGGCGAGGTCTCGCTGGAGCGGGCCGGCAAGGTGGCCCGGTACAAGTCGGCCAAGTACACCGTCGAACGGCCGCTGCTGCTCGGTGGCGCGCTCGCCGACGCGTCCGCGGACGTGTGCACCGCCTACTCGGCGTACGGGTTGCCGCTCGGCGAGGCGTTCCAGCTCCGCGACGACGTGCTGGGGGTGTTCGGCGACCCGGCCCAGACCGGCAAACCGGCCGGCGACGACCTGCGCGAGGGCAAGCGCACCTACCTGGTGGCGGCGGCGGTGGAGGTCGCCGACCAGGCGGGGCGGGAGCTGCTGCTCGGCCGGCTCGGTGACCCGGCGCTGGACGAGGACGGGGTTACCCGGCTCCGCGAGCTGATCAGCGCCACCGGCGCGTTGGCCCGTACCGAGCAGCGCATCGTCACCCTGACCGACGCCGCCCTGGCCGCCCTGGCCGGCGTCGACCTGGACACCGAGGCCCGACAGGCCCTGGTCGACCTGGCCATCGCCGCCACCCGCCGCGCCGACTGACCCCGCCCCACCCCCACTCCCCCGCACGCCGCCCCACTCCACCCCGCGCTGAACCTTGTTGATCAAGAGGTTCAGGTCACGAGATGAGCCGGCAGGTGACCTGAACCTCTTGATCGTGCTGCGGTGTCGTGACTTCAGGGAGCCGGCTCCGGGCCGGGAGGGGCGAGGGGAGGCGGGAGGCGGGAAGGGGTGGGAGAGGAGGCGGGAAGGGGTGGGAGGGGTCAGAAGCCGAGGGCCTGGGCGCGACGCTTCACCTCGCGGGCATGGTCGCCACCGAGGGTGACCGCGCCATTGCCACCGGAGAGGGTGTCGTCGTGCTGGTAGAGCCAGCGCAGCGCGGCCTCGTCGTCGTACCCGGCGTCGGCGAGCAGGTTGAGCACACCGGGCAGGTGCTTGAGCACCGTCTTGTTGGCCACCAGGTCGGCGGGGATCCGGCGGACGCCGTCCCGGCGCACCGCGATCAGCTCGCGGTCCCGGATCATCTGGTGGACCTTGCTGATCGACAGGTCGAGCCGCTCGGCGACGTCGGGGAGGGTCAGCCAGTCGGCCGGGTCGCCGGGGCCGGCGAGTTCACTGCCGACGGACTGGTCGGCGGGTACGGAATCGGTCACCGGACCACCCTGCCACGTCCCCCGGCCGCAGCCGCAACGGCACCCCGCGTCGCACGCCCCACACCACCCGGCCGCACCCGCGAGACCCCGACCGCACACGCACCCGAGCCCCGACCGGACCGCACACGCATGTCACCCCCGCAGCGCACACGCCGCGACACCCGCAGCGCACCCGCGACGATGCTCCGGGCACGAGCAGACGCCCCCGGGCACGAGCAGCGGTGTCCCGTCGCGCGGGTGGGGTACCGCTGGACGGCGAGTGCTGTCGTGCCTGGCTGAGCGCGCGGAACCGGTCGGGTCGGAACCGGCTGTAGCATCCTGTTCAACCTTCACCCTCAGGACACATAGACTCCCTGCCGATGGACATACAGGTCGCCGACACGTTGCTGGGCTCGCTGCTCGACGGGCGCTACCGCATTCGCGGTCGCGTGGCCCGTGGTGGCATGGCGACCGTGTACACCGCCACCGACGAGCGGCTGGAACGCACCGTAGCGGTGAAGATCATCCACCCGTCCCAGGCCACCGAGGCGCGGTCCCGACTGGCGGGATTCCCGGGTCGGTTCACCGACGAGGCCAAGGCCATCGCCCGGTTGACCCATCCCAACGTGGTCGCCGTCTACGACCAGGGCACCCACCAGGGGCTTCCCTACCTGGTGATGGAGTACGTCCGGGGCCGCACCCTGCGCGAGGTGCTGGCCGAACGCCGCCGGCTCAACCCCGACGAGGCATTGGCGATCATGGAGCAGATGCTCGCCGCGATCGCCGCCGCACACCGGGCCGGGCTGGTCCACCGGGACGTCAAGCCGGAGAACGTGCTGGTCGCCGAGGCGCCCACCGGCGGGGTGGCCAACCTGGTCGACAGCGTGGTCAAGGTCGCCGACTTCGGCCTGGCCCGCGCGGTGGAGGCCAGCGCCGAGGAGGGCGACGGCAACCAGCTGATGGCGACCGTCGCGTACGTGGCGCCGGAGCTGGTCACCGACGGGCAGGCCGACCCGCGGACCGACGTCTACTCGGCCGGCATCGTGCTGTTCGAGATGCTCACCGGTCGGGTTCCGTACGACGGGGACCGCCCGGTCGAGGTGGCCTGGCAGCATGTCGACCGGGACGTCCCGGCCCCGTCGATCCTGGTGCCCGGCCTGCCCCGGGTGCTCGACGAGCTGGTCGGCCGGGCGACCCGGCGGGATCCGGGCGCACGCCCGGCCGACGCGGGCGCGCTGCTGGCCGAGGTGCAGGTGGCCCGGGACGAGCTGGGCAACCCGAACGCGCACACCGCCGTGCTGGGCCGGGTGGGCGAGGAGTTGCCGGCGGTGGCCCAGCCGACGATGGTGGTGGCCGCGGTCAGCCCGGTGAACCGGCCGACCTGGGCCCGGCTGCCCGAGCCGGTCGCCCCGCAGCGCCCGCACCGACGCCGGGCCGTCGAGGATGCCGCCCTGGGTTCCCGGTTCGCGCAGCTGCGTACCCGGGTGATGGGCACCCCGCGCGGCCGGTTGTCGGTGGCGGCGGCCGTGGTGGTGATCGGCCTGCTCGCCGCGATGGGAGGCTGGTGGGTCGGGGTGGGCCGCTACACGGTCGCCCCGCAGCTGGTGAACCTCAGCCGCGCCGACGCGCAGGCCCAGGCGGACCGGGCCGGGTTCCGGCTCTCCTTCGCCGAACCACGGTACGACGAGAAGATCCCCCGCGACGGTGTGGTCGCCCAGGACCCGGGCTCGGCTGCCAAGATCCTCAAGGGCGGCACCATCACGCTGACCCTCTCCCTGGGGCCGGAGCGGTTCCCGGTGCCGGACGTCGTCGGCAAGGAGTTCGACCTCGCCGAGGCCGATCTGACCGGCGCGAAGCTGGTGGTGGCCAAGGGCAGCCCCCGCTACGACGACAACCTGCCGGCCGGGGTGGTGGTGGACACCAACCCCAAGGTGGGCACCGAGGTGAAACCGGGCACCAAGGTGACCGTCATCCTGAGCCGGGGTCGGGCCCCCGTCACGGTGCCGGATCTGGTCGGCAAGAGCCTCGGCGACGCCCGCACCGCGCTGTCCCAGCTCGGGCTGGTGGCGGTGGAGACATACAAGGAATCCGACAAGCCGCGCGACGAGGTGCTCGGGCAGAGTCCGGCCGACGGCGCGGGCGTGGAGAAGGGCACCAAGGTCAAGCTGGACGTCAGCAAGGGTCCGCCGCAGGTGACCGTGCCCCGGGTGGTCGACCTGCCCTGCCAGCAGGCCAAGCAGCAGTTGGAGGGGGCCGGCTTCACGGTGAACGTCCAGTTCAACCCCAACGGCATCGTCCGGTTCCAGAACCCGGGCGAGAACTCCCAGGTGCCGCCCGGCACCCCGGTCACCCTGGGCTGCCTGTGAGTCGCCCCGGCGGGCTGCCGGTGGGCCCGCTCCGGCCGGTCGGTTCGCACACCCCCACCTCGGGCGGGCTGGCCAGGACGGCCCTGCCGTACGTGGACGCGACCGGTTCCCGGGTGGTGCAGGTCTACGTCTCCAACTCGCGGGGTTGGGCGTTGCCGCCCGGTGACCCGGCCCAGGACGCGCTCTTCGCCGCGGGCTGCGCCGCCCGTGGGGTGCCCGTCTACATCCACGCCTCGCTGCTGGTCAACCTGGGCTCGCCCACCCCGGCGACGGTGGAGAAGTCCGCGCAGACGCTGGCGCACGCGCTGCGTCGGGGGCGGGCGATCGGGGCCCGGGGGGTGGTGTTCCACGCCGGCAGCGCGGTCGACGCCGGTTACGCCGAGACCGCCCTGCGGCAGGTACGCGAGTCGCTGTTGCCGCTGCTGGACGAGACCACGGCCGCCGGTGGTCCGCTGCTGCTGGTGGAGCCGAGTGCCGGTGGCGGCCGGTCACTGGCCTCCCGGGTGGAACACCTCGGCCCCTACCTGGACGCGGTGGACCGGCACCCGGGGCTGGGCGTCTGCTTCGACACCTGCCACGCCTGGGCGGCCGGGCACGACCTGGCCGCCGAGGGTGGCATGACGGCGACCCTGGACGCCCTGGTCGCCACGGTCGGGGCGGACCGGCTGAAGCTGATCCACGCCAACGACTCCAAGGACCTGTGCGGCTCCACCCGGGACCGGCACGAGAACATCGGCAAGGGCGGCATCGGCGAACCGGCCTTCGCCGAGCTGATGGCCCACCCGGCCACCGCCGGCATCCCCGTCGTCGTGGAGACCCCCTCGGACAGACACGAAGGCCACGCCACCGACATAGCCACCCTCAACCGCCTCCAAACCCCCTAACCCCACCCCCCTCTCCCCGCAATTTCCCCCGGACCCCCTGTTGATCAAGAGATTCAGCGTTGATCAAGAGGTTCAGGTCAACTTGAAGATCGAAGTTGACGCAAACCTCTTGATCAACCCGGACAGGGCGACGCAAACCTCTTGATCAACGCGCGCAGGGCGGTGGGCGGGAGGGGAAGAGCGGGAGGGGGTCAGGGGGTCAGGGGGTCAGGAGGTGGGGGAGGATCTTGCTGGCGTGGTCGATGGCGGCGTCGTCGAGGTCGAGGTGGGTGACCAGGCGGGCGGTACGGGGGCCGAGGACCGACAGCAGCACCCCCTCGGCACGGGCGGCGGTCGCCAGGGCACGGGCGTCGAGCCGGTGCCCGGTCAGATCCAGCGGGACGATGTTGGTCCGCACCGGCCCGGCGAGCACCCCGGACCCGGCGAGCGCCTCGGCGAGCCGGGCCGCGCGCGCGTGGTCGTCGGCGAGCCGGGCGAGGTGGTGGGTCAGGGCGTACCGGCCGGCGGCGGCGAGCACCCCGACCTGCCGCATGCCGCCGCCCATCCGCTTGCGCAGGACCCGGGCCCGGGTGATCTGCGCGGCGCTGCCGACCACCAGCGAGCCGGCCGGTGCGCCGAGCCCCTTGGAGAGGCAGACCGACAGCGTGTCGAAGAGCGCGCCGTACTCCTGCAGGGGCACCCCGTCGGCGACGTGCGCGTGCCAGATCCGGGCGCCGTCGCAGTGCAGGGCGAGGCCGGCGGTGTCGGCGACCCGGCGCAGTTCCCGCAGGGTCGGCAACGGGATCACCCCGCCGCCGCCCCGGTTGTGGGTCTGCTCGACGGCGATCGCCCGGGTCGGCACCGCGAAGTAGCCGTCCGGCCGGATCATCGCCTCCACCACGCCCGGGTCGAGGTCCGCGCCCACCGCCGGCCAGGTCCGCGAGGAGATCGCGCCGTACGCCGCCGCCGCGCCGACCTCGTACGTCACCACGTGCGCGTCGGCGTCGCAGAGCAGCTCGTCGCCGGGCGGGACGACCAGTTGGAGGGCGATCTGGTTGGCCATCGAGCCGGTCGGGGCGAACAGCGCCGCCTCGTGCCCGAAGAGCGCCGCGACCTCGGCCTCCAGCGCGTTGACCGTCGGGTCCTCGCCGTACACGTCGTCGCCGACCTCGGCGGCGGCCATCGCCGCCCGCATCCCGACGGTCGGTCGGGTCACCGTGTCGGACCGCAGGTCCACCAGCGGGGCGTCGCCGCCGGTCGGGTGGTCAGCCACGCAGCATCTCCGCCACCAGGAAGGCCAGCTCCAGCGACTGCTGGGTGTTCAGCCGGGGGTCACAGGCGGTCTCGTACCGGTCGGGCAGGTCGAGGTCCTCGATGCCCTGCGCGCCGCCGAGGCACTCGGTGACGTCCTCACCGGTCAGCTCGACGTGGATGCCGCCGGGGTGGGTCTCCAGCCCCCGGTGCACCTCGAAGTAGCCGAGCACCTCGTCGACGATCCGGTCGAAGTGCCGGGTCTTGTAGCCGTTGGAGGACTCGTGGGTGTTGCCGTGCATCGGGTCGCACTGCCACACCACCTTGGCCCCGGCGGCGGTGACCTTGGCGACGATCGGCGGCAGCGCGTCGCGGACCTTGTGGTTGCCCATCCGGCTGATCAGGGTGAGCCGGCCGGGGATGTTCTCCGGGTTGAGCTTCTCGCACAGCTCGATCGCCTCGTCCGGGCTGGTGGTCGGGCCGAGCTTCACCCCGATCGGGTTGGCGATCCGGGAGATGTAGTCGATGTGCGCGCCGTCGAGCTGCCGGGTCCGCTCGCCGACCCAGAGAAAGTGCCCGGACAGCCCGTACGCCCGGCGGTCGGAGACCCGGGTCAGCGCCCGGTCGTACTCCAGCGCCAGCGCCTCGTGCGAGCAGTAGAGGGTGACGGTACGCAGCGCGTCGTCCTCGGTCATCCCGCAGGCCCGGATGAACGCGATGGCCCGGTCGATCTCCCGGGCGATCGCCTCGTAGCGCTCCCCCGCCGGGGAGTTCTTCACGAAGCCCTTGTTCCAGTCGTGCACCGCGTGCAGGTCGGCCAGCCCACCCGCCAGGTAGGCGCGGAGCATGTTCATCGCGGCGGCCGAGTTCGCGTACGCCCGGATCATGCGCTGCGGGTCGGCGACCCGGGCGGCCGGGTCGGCCTCCAGCGCGTTGATCATGTCGCCCCGGTAGGCGGGCAGACCCCGGGCGTCGGTCGGCAGCGACCGGGGCTTGGTGTACTGGCCGGCGACCCGGGCCACCTTCACCACCGGCAGGGACGCGCCGTAGGTGAGCACGATCGCCATCTGGAGCAGGGTGCGGGCGTTGGCCAGCAGGTGGCTCTCGGTGTTGTCGGCGAAGGTCTCGGCGCAGTCGCCGCCCTGGAGCAGGAACGCCTTGCCCTCGCAGACCAGGGCGAGCTTGCGCCGGAGCTGGTCGACCTCGTAGGGCGCGACCACCGATGGCACGGTGTCGAGCACCTTGCACACCTCGGCGACCTGGGCCGGGTCGGACCACGGCGGGGTCTGCTGGCGGGGCAGCTCACGCCACCTGTCGAGGCCGAGGGCGGCGTCCTCGGCGGAGTCGACGGTGGGGCGGCTGGTCTGCAGCCCGGGGCTGCTCACGGCGGGGTAGCTCAGCTGATGCCACTCATGGCGCATGGGAGAAAGCGTACGGCGACGGTCCGGGCGGCCGGGCGGCGAGGGGCGCGGTTCCGGCAGTTGGGAGGTCAGGGGGTGACCGACGGCTCAGGGCTGTGTCCACCGGGCTCCTCGCCCGCGATGCACCAGTCCGCGCCGTCCCGGGTGACCGTGAACAGCAGTGGCCGGGTGGTCTTCCGCGTCCCCGCCGAAGCGGTCACGGTGGTGCTGACCTCCTGCCCCTGGGCACCGGTGCGGATGTCGGTGATGGTCGCCCGGGACACCTTGAAGTGGTCGGCGAAGTCGCCGTTCGGCCCGGTCGCGGCGGCGTCGAAACCCGCGTGCATCGTCGCGCAGAGCTGGCTGCGGCCGGCGGCCGGATCCTTGGCGGTCATCGCGTCGAGGTACGCCTGGACCCGCTCGCGGGCCTTGCCGGACGCTTCCTGGGCGGGCACCCGCTCCGGCGTCCCCTCGGCCCCGTCGTCCCCGGTCGAGCCGCAGCCGAGCAGGGTGAACAGCGACAGGGCCAGCGGTACGACGCCCGCGGCGCGGAGTCTGGCGTCCATTCGTCCTCCGGGATGCGACATGTCGACCGGTTGCCGAGCGGCGAGTCTGCCACACCGCACCGGTGGGGTGGCAACCCGTGACGACGCGGACACGCCGGCGGGGAGGGACCGGATTGCCGGTCCCTCCCCGCCGGACGGGTGCGGTGTCGGTGCTCGGCTCAGCCGAGACCACCCTTGATCGCGCCGATCAGCTCGCCGTTGCCGGTGTCACCGGAGAGTTCCCAGAAGAACGCGCCACCGAGGCCCTGGTTCTTCGCGTAGGTCATCTTGCCGCCGATGGTGGCCGGGGTGTCGTAGCTCCACCAGTTGCTGCCGCACTTGGCGTACGCCGTGCCGGCGATCGTGCCGGTGGCCGGGCAGGTGTTCTTGAGCACCTTGTAGTCCTCGATGCCCGCCTCGTAGGTGCCGGGGGCCGCGCCGGTGGCGGTGCCGCCCGGGGCGGCCTGGGTCACCCCGGTCCAGCCGCGACCGTAGAAGCCGATGCCGAGCAGCAGCTTGCTGGCCGGGACGCCCTTGGACTTGAGTTTCTGGATCGCCGCGTCGGAGTTGAAGCCCTGCTGCGGAATCCCGGTGTACGAGGTGAGCGGCGAGTGCGGGGCGGTGGGCCCTTGCGCGTTGAACGCGCCGAAGTAGTCGTACGTCATCGGCATCAGCCAGTTGAGGTTGCCCACCGCACCGGCGTAGTCGGTGGCGTCGATCTTGCCGCCGTTGCTGCCGTCGGCGGTGATCGCCGCGGTGACCAGGGCCGACGAGCCGAACTTGGCCCGCAGCGCGGAGATCACGTTCTTGAACGCGTTCGGGCCGCTGCTGTCGCAGCTCAGGCCGCAGGCGTTGGGGTACTCCCAGTCGACGTCGATGCCGTCGAAGACGTCCGCCCAGCGCGGGTCCTCCACCAGGCTGTAGCAGCTGTCGGCGAACGCGGCCGGGTTCTGGGCGGCCTGGGTGAAGCCACCCGACCAGGTCCAGCCGCCGAAGGACCAGATCACCTTGAGGTGCGGGTACATCTTCTTCAGCTTGCGCAGCTGGTTGAAGCTGCCGCGCAGCGGCTGGTCCCAGGTGTCGGCGACGCCGTCCACGCTGTCCGCCGCGGTGTACGCCTTGTCGTAGTCGGCGTAGCTGTCCCCGATCGTGCACCGGCCGCCGGTGGTGTTGCCGAAGGCGTACAGGATGTGGGTGAGCTTGGCGGCCGAGCCGCTGGTGGCGATGTTCTTGACGTGGTAGTTGCGCCCGTAGACGCCCCACTCGGCGAAGTAGCCGACGACCTTCTTGTCCCCGCTGGGCGGCGGGGTGGTCGGCGGCGGGGTCGTCGGGGGCGGCGTGGTCGGCGGGGCGGTGGTGGGCGGGGCGGTGGTGGGCGGGGCGGTCGTCGGCGGCTTCGTGGTGGTGGGCGGGGTGCCCCCGCCGCACGACGCGCCGTTGATCGTGCAGTTCAGCGGCGCCCGGTACGGTCCGGTGCCGTTGTAGCCCCAGCTGAAGCTGGCCCCCGGGGCGAGCGGCCCGGCCCAGCTCTTCTTCACCGCCACGTAGTGGTTGCCGCTGCTGGTGACGTCGGCGTCCCAGAAGCTGCTGATGGTGGTGCCGGACGGCAGGTCGAACTCGATACGCCAGGTGCTGACGCTGGCGCTGGAGCCGTTGGCGACGGTGACCCGGCCCTCGTGGCCGGTCCCCCAGTCCTGCGCCGAGGCGAATGTCGCGGTGACGCTTCCGGCGCCGAACGCCGAGGTCACCGGTACCGCCGCCACGGTCAGCGCCATGACGGCGCCGGCCCAGAGGGCGCGGCGGAGCGATCTCTTCATGAGGCGCCTCCTCAAACAGTTAGGAAACTTTCCAAATCGATGGGGAGACGCTACTCACACCGTCATCACTTCGTCAAGATGCGTATCCGTCGATTCGCCGGCCCGGTCGGGCGAGGTGGGGCGCGCGGGCGCGTAGCCTCGCGGCATGACCGTCTTCGACATCGAGATCGACGCCCTGACCGGCGGACCCGTCGACCTGGCCGGCTACCGGGGCCGGGCGCTGCTGGTGGTGAACGTGGCCTCCCGCTGCGGGCTCACCCCGCAGTACGCCGGCCTCCAGGAGCTGTCCACCGAGTACGCCGACCGGGGGCTGGTGGTGCTCGGGGTGCCGTGCAACCAGTTCGCCGGGCAGGAACCCGGCACGGCGGCCGAGATCGGCGAGTTCTGCCAGGTCAACTACGGGGTCACCTTCCCGCTGACCGAGAAGGTCGACGTCAACGGCCCGGCCCGGCACCCGCTCTACGCGGCGCTGGTCGACACCCCCGACGCCGACGGACACACCGGGGACGTCCGGTGGAACTTCGAGAAGTTCCTGGTCGCCCCGGACGGCACGGTCGCCGCCCGGTTCGCGCCCACGGTCACTCCGGACTCGGCCGAGCTGCGCGCCGCGATCGACAAGGTCCTGCCCGCCGGCCGGTGAGGATGCGGTGGCAGCGCCGACGACCGGAGACACCGGCGGCCGGGCCGCCGGCGGATCGATCGCCGACGGCCCGGCCGCTGGTGGCGGGTCAGCCCGCCGCGGAGCGGAAGACCGGGTAGTAGCCGCCGGACTGGCCGGCCGCCGTCGGGTGGTAGGAGACACCGAGGTTGACGAAGTTCAGCGCGTGCAGCCACTTCTCGCCGTAGCTGCACAGCTGGTGACCGACGAAGACGGACCGGACGTCGGCGAAGGTGAAGCCGGCCGAGGTGGCGGCGGTGCGGGTGAGGTCGTCCACCAGGTTGATGCCCTCGTTGATCTTCGCGCGGGAGGTCGCGGTGAGCCCCACGCAGACCGTGCCGAGCTGGTAGAAGACCGGGTAGCCGACGACCACCACCCGGGCCGACGGCGCGCGGGACCGGATTCCCCGGTAGACGGTGGCCAGCTTGCCGGGCAGCTCCGCGCGGGCCTTGTTCTCGGCGGCCTGCACGGCCGCGACGCACTGGGACTCCCCCTGGAGCACGCAGGTGCTCATGATCGAGGTGAAGCCGACGTCGTTGCCGCCGATGGTGACGCTGACCAGGGTGGTGGTCGAGGTCAGTGCGGAGAGCTGGTTGTTGACCACGTCCGTGGTGGTCGCCCCGGAGCAGGCCACCGACTTGTACGAGGCGGGCTTGACGTTGGTGTTGTACAGCGCCGGGTAGGCGTTGGTGCTGCGCTGGCAGGCCCCGCTCTCGGAGGTGTAGCTGTCGGCGCCGACGCCGGAGGCGTACGAGTCGCCGAGGGCCACGTACCGGTCGGAGGGGGCCGCCTGGGCGGGCACCGCCACGCCGAGGGTCACGCCGATGGATGCCGCGAGACTCACGGCGAGGGACACGAGTCGGGATCTCCGCACGTCGCACTCCTGGGGGCTGGAAGTGGTGGTGTGAGATAGATATCACTCGATGCAGCGTTTGGGAAGGACATCGATGTGGAACAGGGGTCCGGCGACCCCGCACCGGCACCCCCGCAGACGACCGCCCGCGGCTACGCCGACGCCCGTGGGCCGCCCGTCCGCGACCACTGCCCGGCCAGCACCGCCCACACCTCGACGTCGACCCGACCCGCCGGACCCGGCACGACCTCGCGCAGGGTGCCCTCGTGCCGCATCCCGAGCCGGCGGGCCACCGCCACGCTGCGGACGTTGCCGACGCTGGTCCGCCACTCGACCCGGTGGATGCCACGCTCCCGGATCGCCCAGTCCACGATCCGGGTGGCCGCCCGGGTCACCAGACCCCGCCCCTCGGCGGCCGGCTCCAGCCAGCAGCCCGCCTCGGCCACCCCCGACACCGGGTCGAAGGACACGAACATCACCCCGCCGACCAGGGTGCCCCCGGCCCAGATCCCCCAGATGCCACCGGCATCGGCCGCCCACTTCTCGGCGTACCGGCGCAGCACCCGGCGGGCCGACTCCAGGTCGGTGGCCACGAAGGACGCGCCGACCCAGGGGGCGATGTGCGTCCGGGCACGATCCAGGTGGGCCAGGAACTCCTCCGCGTGCCACGGCGAGAGCGGGCGCAGCTCGGCCGCGTCGGTCAGCGGCGACGCGAACACCCGTCAGCCCCGCCCCGCCGGCACCGGCAGGCTCAACCGCAGCGTCGGCCCCGAGGTGGGCACGAATCCCAGGGACCGGTAGAGCGGTTCGCCCGGGACCGAGGCCCGCAGGTCGACCCGGCCGACCCCGCGCTGCCGGTACCAGTCCAGCAGCGCCTCCAGACAGGCCCGGGAAAAGCCGCGACGACGGTACGCCGGCTCGGTGACCACGTTGAAGACGTACCCGATCAGCCCGCCGGGGTTGTCGGGACCGCCCAGGCGCTGCTCGATGGTCCCGGTCGCGCAGGCCGCCAGGGCGCCCGGTCGGCGGGGGTCGTCGACGACGAAGACCGCCATCAGGTCGGCCGGTTCGGCGAGCCGGTGGTGGAGCACCTCCCGGGCGGCCTGCTGCCAGGGGCCCGGCGCGGGAGCCATCTGGTCCATGTCGGCCAGCATCACCCCACGCAGGCGGACGATCTCCCCGGCGTCGGCCACCACGGCCCGTCGAACGTTGATCACGAACGGACGGTACCGGATACTCCGCAGGGGTCACCGACCGAGACACGCTGATCGGAACCGGCGGGTTCCGCAGGTGTCCGGCTTGCCATCCAGTCCCGCTCACGGGACGCTGGAGGTCGGGACCGGACCGACACACCACTTCGGAGGCGAGATGCCCCAGCTCCGTACCGCGCCGCGCCGGCTGCTGGCCGCCGCCGGCACCCTCCTGCTCGGCGCGACGGTGGCCGTGAGCGGTGCCGCACCGGCCGTCGCCGCGGCCGGGGACGTCGGTTACGTCCGGCTCGCCCACCTCTCCCCCGACACCCCGGCCGTGGACGTCTACCTCTCCGCCGCCGGCGACGGGACGCCGCAGGTCTTCCCCGCCGTCGGCTACGGCGTCGTCTCCCGCTACCTGCCCCTGGCCGCCGGCCGGTACGCGGTGGCGATGCGGCAGGCCGGCGCCCCGGCCAGCGAGCCGCCGGTGCTCACCACCGAGGTGGCCGTCGACGCGGGCCGGGCGTACACGGTGGCCGGGGTGGGCCGGTACGCCGACCTGGGCCTGCGGGTGCTCGCCGACGACCTCAGCGCCCCGGCGGCCGGGCAGGCGAAGGTGCGGATCGTGCAGGCCTCGGTACGCGCCCCGGTGGTCGACGTGGCGGCCGACGACGGCCCGACCATCGCCGACGCCGTCCGGTTCGCCACCACCACCGACTACCGACAGGTGGAGCCGGGCCGCTGGCGGCTGCGCCTCGGCGGCGGCAGCGGCCCGACCACCGACGTCGAGGTGACCCTCGCCGGTGGGCGGGTCTACTCGCTGCTGGTGCTCGACGGCAAGCGGGGCGGGCTCACCACCGAGCTGCGCGAGGACGCCCGCGACGGTGGGGTCGCCCCGGCCGGCGGAGTGCCGGCGGGGGCCGGCGGCCTGACCGTCGGCGGGCTCGGGGCGTACCCGAAGGTGGCCGGCGGGCTGGCCGCGGGGGCCGTGCTGGTGGGCACGACGGTGCTGGTGCGGCGTCGGCGGCGACCGGTCTGGTGACCAGACCCGGCTTCGCGATCCGGCGGCACCGGGCCCGGCCGGCGCCGGCCGGTGCCCTGGTCGCGCTCGGGGTGGCGCTCTGCCTCGCCGCCGGCACCGGTGTCGGCCTGGCCACCGACACCCGACTCGGCCCGGCCGGCTCCGCCGCCGACTCAGCCATCGACTCCGGCCCCGCCGCCGGCTCCGACCCGGCCGTCGGCTCCGGCCCGATGGACGGCAACGGTCCCGCCGCCGGCTCCGGGGAGTGGCGGCCCGGCTGCACCGCCGGTTGCGCCACCGGTGCCGGCGCCCTCCGCACCGCGCCCGCGCCACCCACCCGGGTACGGGTGGCCCGGATCGGCGTCGACTCCACGCTCACCGCGCTCGGCCTGGACCGGGACGGCACCCTGGTCCCGCCGGCCGACTTCACCCGGGCCGGCTGGTACGGCGGCGGGCCGGCACCGGGCGACCCCGGACCGGCGGTGATCGCCGGCCACCTGGACTCGCGGCGCGGCCCGGCCGTCTTCGCCCGCCTCGGCGAGCTGCGCCCCGGCGACCGGATCGAGGTGTGGCGCGGCGACCGCCGGGTGACGTTCCGGGTCACCGGCGCGCTGCGTACCCCCAAGGACGCCTTTCCCACCGCCACCGTGTACGGCCCGACGCCCGGCCCCGAGCTGCGGCTGATCACCTGCGGCGGCGACTTCGACCGGCGCGTGCGGCACTACCGGGACAACGTGGTGGTCTTCGCGGTCGCCGACCCGCCGGCCGACCCCCTCCCCCGCTCCGCCGCCGGCTGACCCCGGGCCGGTCGGCTAGGCTCCGGCAGTGCGACTGACCAGCGTGGATGACGTCCTGGCCGCCGAACACCGGCTCGCCGGACGGATCGTCCGGACCCCCCTGCTGCCCTGTCCACAGCTCAGCGACGAGTACGGGCTCGACATCGCGGTGAAGGCGGAGAACCTCCAGCACACCGGCAGCTTCAAGGTCCGGGGCGCGCTGAACGCGCTGCTCGCCCTGGCCGAGCGGCAGGCGGTCCCCGCCGGGCTGACCGCCTTCTCCGCCGGCAACCACGCCATGGCGGTGGCCTTCGCCGGTCGCAGCTTCGGTCTGCCCACCGTCGTCTGCATGCCCCCGAACGCGGTACCCACCAAGATCGAGGCGGTCCGCCGCTGGGGTGGCGAGGTGGTACTCACCGACGACCTGCTCGCCACCTGCGAGCAGATCACCGCCGAGCGCGGCTACCACCTGCTGCCGCCGTTCGACGACCCGGACGTCATCGCCGGTCAGGCCACCCTGGGACGGGAGCTGCTGGCCGACGGCCCGCCGCCGGGCCTGGTACTGGTCCCGGTCGGCGGAGGCGGGCTGATCAGCGGGGTGGCCACCGCCGTCCGGGCGGCCGTCCCGACGGCCCGGATCGTCGGCGTCGAGCCGGCCACCGCCAACGTCGTCGGGTACGCGCTGCGCGGCGACGGCGCCACCCCGGCGACCCGACCGGTCTCGATGGCCGACGGACTGGCCGCCCCCTTCGCCGGCCAGCTCACCCTGGCCCACGTCCGGGAACTGGTGGACGATCTGGTCGAGGTCACCGAGGCCGACATCCGGTCCGCCTGGTGGGAGCTGATGGCGGCCACCCGGCTACTGCTCGAACCGGCGGCGGCGGTCACCCTCGCCGCGCTGCGTACCGGTCGGGTGACCGCTGCCCCGGGTACCCGGACGATCCTGGTACTCAGCGGCGGCAACGTCTCCCCCACCATGCTGGCCACCCTCCCCTAACCCCCTCCACCCTGCTGCCCACCCCACCCCACCCCACCCCACCCCATCCCCGCTCCACCCGGCCCGACCCCGGCACCCCGCGCGATCTTGGAGTTATGGTGCCAGCTTCGTGGTCATATGTCCCCGTTCGCGCCCACCACAACTCCATGATCGACGGGGTGGGTGGGGTTGGCGGGGCGGGGTTGGGCGCGTGACGTACGCGGGGTGAGGTGGGGTGTTCGGGGGTGGGGTATGGGGTGCGCGGGCTGGGGGCGCGTGCAGGGTTGGGTGAGGTGCGGGGCGCACAGGCGGGGTGGGGCGTGCAGGGCGGGGTGGGGTGGGGGTGGGGTGGAGGTGGGGGTGGGGTTAGCGGATGGGGCGGCGGCCGGCGAAGCCGCACTCGACCCGGTGGTACCAGCGCACGTCGGAATCGCCCTCCAGCCAGCACCAGAGCACCGCCCGGCCCTCGCGTTCGCCGGGGAAGTCGAGCAGCACCGGGGCGATCCCCTTGACCTGGATGTCGTGCGAGTTCAGCTCCTCCAGCACCCCGTGTAACCGGGCCTCCAGCGCCTTGACCTCTGCCCGGCCGCCGAGCGCCGACATGCCGGCGCCGGCCAGGTCGGCCCGGAGCTCGGCCAGGTCGGCCCGGATGCCGATCAGCTCGTCGATGCGGGGCTGCAGGGTGGCGACCAGGTACCGCGCCTGGGCGAGAGTGAACACCGGGCCAGTATGGAGCACCCGCGCCTTTCGTACCGACCCGTCGCCGGCTTCGGTCGACCCTACGGGCCGGTGCCAGGCCGCCGCCACGTGACCACGTGACCGGGTGACGGGCCTCCGCATCACCGGGCCGGGTCTCATGCACCACCGGGTCACCGCCTCAACAGGCCAGGTCTCATGCACCACCGCGTCACCGTGTCACCGGGGCTTCGGGTGGTCGTGTCGCTTTGTCGTCACCGGGGTTGCCCGCGTCGCTGTCGGTGTCGGCCGGCTGCGGTGCGCGACCGGCGGGCGGCCGGAGCCGACAGTCCACAAGGGTCATAGGGTGATCCGGCCGGCGGGTGTGGGCGACGGGACCGGTGATTAAGGATCTTGGGGCGCGACCCCTCGCGTCCCACCCCCGGCACCCGTGTCCGTCGGGGGCATCCGCACGACCGAAGCAGGAGTCCCATCGTGATCAACAAGTTCCCCGGTAGCTGTGGCACGTGCCGACGGCGGGTGGAAGCCGGGGCCGGGCAGGCGCTCAGGGTCGGCGCCGGCTGGACCACGTACCATGACGGTTGTGTGCCGGTGGAGGTGGCGCCGCCGCCGGGCACCCACCGCGGGTGGCACGACCTGCCGATGGTGGGCTTCGACATCGAGACCACCGGGAACGAGCCGCTGGACGCCCGCATCGTCTCCGCCGCCCTGGTGCACTCCGATGGCACGACCACGCGATGGCTCGTCAATCCGGGGGTGCCGATCCCGCCCCGCACCACCGAGATCCACGGCATCACCGACGAGATGGTGCGCAGCACCGGAAGGCCGGCCGGCGAGGCGCTGGCCGAGTTGGGCACGGCCATCGGGAAGGTGATCGCCGAGGGCACGCCGCTGGTCGCCTTCTGCGCCCACTACGACGTCACGACGTTGCACGCCGAGCTGGCCCGGCACGCCCTGCCGTCGCTGGACTGGGACCGTGCCGTCGTCATCGACCCCTCGATCCTGCACCAGGAGGTCGAACCCCACCGGTACGGCAGCCGGCAGCTCGGCGACCTGTGCCGGTACTACCAGGTGGACCCCGGCTCCGCGCACGAGGCCGCGAGCGACGCCCGCGCCGCCGTCGCGCTGGCCGCGGCGATCGCGGCCCGGCACGAACGCATCGCCCGGATGCTCCCCGACGACCTCCACCGCGCGCAGGTCACCTGGTACGCCGGGCAGAAGCGGAACCTCCAGGAGTACTTCGACCGGCAGGGCCGCGACGAGCGGGTCAGCCTGGAGTGGCCGCTGGAGACCCGGCGTCGCCGATAGGCCACCCCTTCTCAGCCGCCAGTCCGCACCGGATCGAAACAGGTCAGGGCCAACGACCTTCGGCAAGTTGGCGAGAGATCCGGTGCGCGAACCGGATCGCCCGGCAACCGGCCAGACCGCTCAGGATGTCGTCCACACTGAGCTTCGGCCGTCCACCTCTCCCGGTGGCCTCCGCCTGCTGCACGACGATGTCCGCGATTCGTTCCGGGTCGTCGTCCAGCAGCAGGCAGAGGAAGTCGTCGGGAGCAGCGCCTCGATGGCGTACGGTGCCAGTGCGTGGTCCGGGAAATCGCGAAGGTTGGCGGTGACGATCACTTCCGCGTCGGCGGCCACGGCGGCGGCGAGCACGTGGCGATCCTTGGGATCGTCGGTCATCTCGGCGATCAGAGGTTCATACCCCGAGACCATCGCTGTCGGGAAGTGTTCTCGCATGACCTCGACCCTGCGTTCGGCCTTGGCACCGAGCACCGACGGCGGCAGGTTCCGGCGAACCTCGTCGAGGATCGCCCGCGTCCAGAGCGGGCGGTACAGCTCCTGCTCGGCGCAGCGCAGCAGGGTGTCGGCGAGGACGCTGGGCACGAGGACGCAGGCGTCCAGCACGGCGACGGTCATCAGCGGGCGGTCACTCGTCCGGTTGGTCGGCTGGCTGCTGGCGACAATCCGACGTGTGCTCGATCTCAGTCGGCCTGGGCGGCGAGTTCGCGGGCGCGGTCGCGGGCGGCTTCCAGCGCCGCCAGCAGCGCCGCGCGTACCCCGTGCTTCTCCAGCTCGCGGACGGCGGAGATGGTGGTGCCGGCCGGGGACGTGACGGCCTCGCGGAGCTTGACCGGGTGTTCGCCGGAGTCGCGGAGCATCACGGCCGAGCCGATCGCGGTCTGCACGATCAGCTCGTGCGCCACCTGCCGGGGCAGGCCGAGCAGGATGCCCGCGTCGATCATGGCCTCGACCAGCAGGTAGAAGTAGGCCGGGCCGGAGCCGGAGAGCGCGGTGACCGCGTCCTGCTGCGACTCGGGCACCCGCAGGGTCGCGCCGAGCGGGGCGAACATCTCCTCGGCCAGGGCCAGGTGTTCGCCGGTGGCGTGCGCGCCGGCCGAGATGGCGCTCATCGCCTGGTCGACCAGGGCCGGGGTGTTGGTCATCACCCGCACCACCGGGGTGCCCTCGGGCAGCCGGCGGCTGAAGAAGCTGGTGGGTAGCCCGGCGCAGAGCGAGACGACCAGCTTGTCGGCCGGCACCTTGGGGCCGATCTCGTCGAGCAGGGCGCCCGCGTCCTGGGGCTTCACGGCGATCGCCAGCACCGCGGCCTCGGAAACCGCGGTCAGGTTGTCGACCACCCGTACGCCGTACCGGGTGGCCAGTTCCTCGGCCCGCACGGGTCGACGGGCGGTGGCCAGCAGTCGCTGCGCCGGCCAGCCGGACCGCAGCAGCCCGGAGAGCATCAGCTCGCCGATCTTTCCCGCCCCGATCACCGCGACGGTGTGCCTCGCCGACCCCATTGTCACCCTTCCGTCCCGTTCGCGATGGTCCCGCGTTCCGTGCCCCCGTCGACGGCGCGACGGGGGCACGGAACGGGCGGGTCAGCTACCGAAGAAGACCTCGGCCTCGTCGTAACGCTCGATCGGGACGGTCTTCAGCTCGCGGGTGGCCTCGGCCAGCGGCACCCGGACGATGTCGGTGCTCTGCATCGCGACCATCTTGCCCCAGTCGCCCTCGTGGGCGGCGTCGATGGCCTGCAGGCCGAGCCGGGTGGCGAGCACCCGGTCGAAGGCGGTCGGGGTGCCACCGCGCTGGATGTGCCCGAGCACGACGGTGCGGGCCTCCTTGCCGGTCTTCGCCTCGAGCTGCTCGGCGAGCCACTGGCCGATACCGCCGAGCCGGACGTGCCCGAAGGCGTCCAGCTCCTGGTTGTGCAGGACCATCTGGCCGTCGAGCGGCTGGGCGCCCTCGGCGACCACGACGATCGGGGCGTACTGGTGCTGGAAGCGCTTCTCGACGTAGCCGGCGACCTGGTCGACGTCGAACTTGCGCTCGGGCAGCAGGATCACGTTGGCGCCACCGGCCAGGCCGGCGTGCAGGGCGATCCAGCCGGCGTGCCGGCCCATCACCTCGACGACCAGGGTGCGGTGGTGGCTCTCCGCGGTGGTGTGCAGCCGGTCGATCGCCTCCATGGCGATGTTGACGGCGGTGTCGAAGCCGAAGGTGTAGTCGGTCGCGCCCAGGTCGTTGTCGATCGTCTTCGGCACGCCGACCACGTTGACGCCCAGTTCGTGCAGCTTGGTGGCGACACCCAGGGTGTCCTCGCCACCGATGGCGACCAGCGCGTCGACGCCCTGCGCGGCGAGGTTCTCCTTGATCCGCTCCACGCCGTTCTCGATCTTGAACGGGTTGGTGCGGGACGAGCCGAGGATGGTGCCGCCGCGCGGCAGGATGCCCCGCACCTCAGGGATGCCGAGCGGCTTGGACAGGCCCTCCAGCGGGCCCTTCCAGCCGTCCCGGAAACCCACGAACTCGTGACCGTAAGTAGCGACGCCCTTACGGACGACCGCCCGGATGACCGCGTTGAGACCTGGGCAGTCGCCGCCGCCGGTGAGCACGCCGATACGCATGATCTGCTCATCCTCCTGGAACGTCAGGTGAAGCCCGGATAAGCCCCAGGATATGTGTCAGCTCAGACCATCGGCACCGTTGCCGGCCCGGGGCGGGCCGTCACTGCGCACTGTAGTCGGCTCAGGTGTACGCCGACACCGCGCCCCGACCGGTCCCGGCCCGGCCCCGGCTACCGGTCAGTAGCTGACCTCGTGGTTCTCCCCCACCGCCGGCGGCTTCCCGGTCACCGCCGCCTTGGCGAACCCGAGCAGGTTGACCACCGTGCCACCCGGCGAGTCCCAGTACTCGGCCGAGCTGGCGTGCACCTTGATCAGGGTCAACCCGGGGGTGTCCAGCCCGTCCGGGAACCACGCCTTGAGCACCGGGTTCCACAGCTGCTCGGCCCGGGACCGGTCGTACGCCTCCTGAGCGGTGCCGGAGACCGAGACCCAGGCGTGGTGCCGCTGGTCGGAGAAGGCGACGTTGACCTCCGGGTTGACCCGGAGCTGACGCATCTTGGCCGAGTCGGCGTAGGCGAAGAACCACAGGTCGCCGTCGAACTCGGCCGCCTGGAGCGCCATCGGCCGGCTGAGCAGCCGGCCGTCCACCCCGGTCGTGGTCAACATGCAGATCCGGGCGTCCCGGATCAGCTCGGTCACCCGCCGCCGGGCGTCGGTGATGGTGGTCGCGTCGTCGGCCATGGCGCACTCCCTCGGATCGGCTCGCCGAACCGGTGCCCCGGGCAACGCGGGTCAAACCTGCCGGTTGTCACCGGCTGTCATCGCCTGCCAGCGGGCCAGGTTGTGCCGGGCGTCGACCAGCGCGTCGTGCCGGTCGGCCGCCGCGTCGGGCAGCCGGGGACGACCCCGGTCGTCCCAGAGCTGCCGCAGCTCCTTGGTGAACCGGGGGATCTCCCGGGGCAGCGCCGGCATCGCCCCCCAGAGCTGGGCCAGCACCACGTGGTCGTAGGCGGCGTACCAGGCCCACAGTTCCAGCTGCTCGCCCGGCCGGTCCCGGACCGGCTCCAGCAGGAACTCGTACAGGTCGTCGCGGATCCGGCTCCGGGAGCGCCAGGCGCGGTCCGCCGGCGAGGGGAGCTTGTCCAGCACGTTGCGGCGGACCCAGGGCACGGCGCGGGAGTCGTCGAACTCGGTGGAGACCGCGTAGAACTCGCGGCCGTACTCGTCGACGACACCGATCGACACGAGGTCGACGCTCCGGCCGTCCTCGATGAATTCGCAGTCGTAGAAGTAGCGGTAGACCATCGTCGTCCATCCTCGCCCACCGCCGGAGGCCGTCCCTGGGCGGGGGTGGCCGTCCCGGCCGCGCCGGTGCGGCCGGGCCGCGCGGGACGCCCGTCACGGCCCGCCCGCCGCAGCTCGGGAGTGTCACGGAACGGTCTACGGGGGTGTACAGCAAGCGACTGGACCGTCATGATCTGATGTGTACCGCTACCGGACGCCGAACCGGTGTCAGTTCACCTCGACAGGGCCGTCAGGGTTCACCCGGTGAGCGAAGTTGTGGTCCGTGACCGGGGGAGGGGTGGGGCCGTGGAGATGCGCCTGCCGGAGCCGGGGGACGCCCTCACCGGGGTGGAGATGTTCGCGGGGCTGGAGCCGGAGGTCCGCCAGCGGGTCATCGCCGCGGCCGTGCCGCGCACCTACCGCAAGGGCCAACTCCTCTTCGTCGAGAACGATCCCGGCGAGTCGCTGATCGTGTTGCGCCGCGGGGCGGTGGCGGTGTTCCGTACCGCGCCGACCGGGGAACGCGCCGTGCTGTCGGTCATCCGACCACCCGATGTGCTGGGTGAGGTCTCCCTGCTGGACGCCTCCACCCGCTCGGCCTCGGCCGAGGCGATCGAGGACTGCGCCGCCCTCGCGCTGTCCCGTCCGGCCTTCATGGAGCTGGTGCACTCCAACCCGCGCATCCTGGACGCGGTGATGCGGTCGCTGGGCGCGCTGATCCGGCGGCTCACCGAGCAGAACGCCGACCACGTCTTCCTCGACCTGCCCGGTCGGGTGGCCAAGACGCTGGTCCGGCTGGCCGGCGAGAGCCAGGCCCCGATGATCACCATCGAGCTCAACCAGAGCCAGCTCGCCGAGATGGCCGGCGGTTCCCGGTAGAGCGTCAACCAGGCGATCGGCTCCTTCGCCAGCCGGGGCTGGCTGCGTACCGAGGGTCGCCGGATCGTGGTCACCGACGTGGCCGCGCTGCGCCGACGGGCCGGGATGACCGACCGCTGACCAGGCCGCCCCCGGCCACGCCGTCCGAGACGACACGAACGGCGTGGCCGGCGGACCCTTCGGTCCGCCGGCCACGCCGTTCGCTCACTTACCGATGTCGTCCGCGGGCGGGGCAGTCGGCCCCGGCCCGATGTTCTCCGGGGGTGTGGTCGGCCCGGGACCGATCTTCTGCGGCTTGGACGTCGAACCCGTGGTCGTGCCGGCGTCCGAGGTGGTCTGGCTGTCGGAATTCTCCACCATGCCCTGCTCCTCCATCCTCGCCAGGGTCACCGCGTCGACGTCGACCGTCTCCCCCGGGGACCGGACGGTGCCGTCCGGATCGGTCCAGTAGGCGGACAAGCGCACCTGCACGGCACTCTCCTGACAGTGAGTTTTCCTCGTGAGGAACACTAGTGGCGGCCGGCCAGCCGCAGGGTCCGCCCACAGGTCGGGTACCCGACTGGCCGTCGCGGCGGGATAATGGGATCTCCTCACGTACGGAGTTCGTCATCGACCTCAGGTGTGGACACTGCTCCCGGGCGGCGGGGCCGGACGACCGCTTCTGCGGCGGCTGCGGACAGGCGCTGACGCTCGGCTGCGCCTCGTGCGGGCACGCCAACACCCCCGAGGCCAACTTCTGCACCGACTGCGGGCAGCCGCTGCACGACCACGCGGTCACCGTGCAGGAGGACCGCCGCCAGGTCAGTGTGCTCTTCATCGACATCGTCGACTTCACCACGTACGCCGAGCGGGCCGACCCGGAGCAGGCGCGCAGCCTCCAGCAGGCGTACTTCGCCACCGTCCGCAAACTCGTCCACCAGTACGGCGGGGTGGTGGAGAAGTACATCGGGGACGCGGTGATGGCCCTCTTCGGTGCCCCGGTCGCCACCGACAACGACGCGCTGCGCTGCGTACGGGCCGGTCTGGAGCTGCAACGCAGCCTGGCCCGGCAGGCCGCCGGACCACAGCCGCCGCTGGGTTTCCGGGTCGGCGTGGCCACCGGTGAGGCGCTGGTGGACCTCTCCGCCACCCGCGACGGCGGGCAGGCCTTCGTCACCGGCGACGTGGTGAACACCGCCTCCCGGTTGCAGGGGCTGGCCCCGACCGGCGGGGTGGTCGTCGACGAGAGCACCTGGGCGGCCACCCGGCACGAGCTGGAGTACGTCGACCAGCCCTCGGTCACCCTGAAGGGACGCACGGCCGTCAGCCGGCTCTGGCTGGCCGTCCGGGCCCGACCGCGCACCGACCCGCAGGCCGCCGAGCTGACCCCGATGGTCGACCGGGAACACGAGCGCGGCCTGCTGGTCAGCGCCCTGCACCGCACGGTCAACGAGCGCACCTCCCAGCTGGTGACCGTCTTCGGCCCGGCCGGGGTGGGCAAGAGCCGGCTGCTGCGCGAGCTGTCCCGGCACGCCGCCAACCTGCCCGGCCACCGGGTCACCTGGCTGGTCGGGCAGTGCCCGCCGTTCGGCGAGAACGTCACCTACGCCGCGCTGGCCGACATCGTCAAGGCCTGGCTGGGGGCACCGGACACCGACGATCCGGAGCCGCTGCGCGACCGGCTGCGCCAGCGCCTCGACCAGCTCGGCGATCCGCCCGACCTGCGGTTGGCCGACGCGCTCGGACCACTGCTGGGGGTCTCCGCGGGGCGGCTCAACCCGGCCGAGACCGGGGCCGCCTGGCGACGCTTCCTGCTCGCCCTCGCCAGGCAGGGTCCGACCGTGCTGGTCTTCGAGGACATGCACTGGGCCGACCAGGCGATGCTCACCTTCGTCGAGCAGCTCGGCGCGGCGGCTCGGGGCGTACCCCTGCTGGTGGTGGCGACCGCGCGGCCGGAGCTGCGGGAGCGGCAGCCGGCCTGGACCGGCATGATCAGCGGCGCGATGTCGATCTCGGTGCCGCCGATGCACGACGCGGACATCGACGCCCTGTACTCCCTGCTGCTCGGCCAGGCCGCGTTGCCGGCGGCGGCCCGCACGCCGCTGATCGAGTTCGCCGACGGCAATCCGCTGTACGCCCAGGAGTACGCCCGGATGCTGATGGACGGCGGGCTGCTGGACCCGACCGCCCGGTTCGACCCGGCCGGCACCGCCGACATGCCGCGCACCGTCCAGGCGGTCATCGCCAACCGGCTCGACCTGCTCGATCCGGCCGACCGGGCGGTGCTCCAGGCCGCCGCCGTGGTCGGGGTGCAGTTCTGGCCGGCGCCGGTGGCGACCGCCCTGGGCCGGACGGTCGAGTGGGTCAAGCGGGCGCTGGACCGGTTGCAGCGCCGGGACATGGTCTTCGAGCTGCCCGCGTCCACGATGGCCGGTCAGCCGGAGTACCGGTTCCGGCACATCCTGGTCCGCGACGTGTGTTACCAGCGGCTGCCCCGGGCGGAACGGGTGCTGCGGCACCAGCACACCGCCGACTGGCTGGCCCGGCGCGCCGACGCCGGGCAGCAGGACCTGGCCGAGACGCTGGCCAACCACCGCTGGGCCGCCCACGAGATCGCCCGGACCGTCGGGCTGGACCCGACCCCGTACGCGATGGCGGCCCGGACCGCGCTGCACCGGGCCGCCCGCCGGGCCAACGCGCTGCACGCCCTGGACAACGCGGCGACGCTGGTCGACCGGGCGCTCGCGATCGGCGGGGAGCCCGACCCGGGGCTGGAGCTGTTCGCCGCGCAGCTCGCCCTGTTCCGCGACGGGGACGCGTTCCTCGTCGACGGCGGCACGCAGACCCTGACCGGGCTGGTCGACCGGCTGGCCGCCGCCGGGGACCGCTCCGGCGCGGCCCGCGCCTGGACCCTGCTCGCCACGGCCGCCTGGAGCCGGGCCGACCGGTCCGAGACGCTGCGCTGCCTGGACCGGGCCAACGAGATCTACGCCGGGCTGCCGGAGTCCGAGGACAAGGCGGAGGCGCTGCTGGAGCTGGCCCGGGTCCGGATGCTCAACTTCGAGACCGAGCCGGCCTGTGCGGCGGCCCGCTCGGCGGCCGGGCTGGCCGAGCGGCTGGCGCTTCCCGAGGTCCGGGCCAACGCCCGGATCACCCTGGCGGTGGCCCGCTACCTGGCCGGCGAGCAGCAGGCGTACGCGGAGTTGACCGAGGTGGCCGAAGACTGCCGGGCCGACCGGCTGGCCTGTCGGCGGCGGGCGGTGCAGAACCTCGCCTGGGCGGCCCAGGAGGAGGGCGACCTGGCCCGGTCGGCCCGGCTGGTCGACGAACAGCGTGCGCTCGACCTGGCCGGTGGGCACGGCGTGGCGACCAGCTTCGCCGACCAGTGGACGCGGGCGTACTACGCCGGCGACTGGGTGGCGGCGCTGGAGATGGCCGCCGAGTCGACCCGCCGGCCGACCGCCGAGTGGGACCTGCACATCGTGGCGGTCTCGGGGTGGATGCGTGCGCTGAGCGCCGGGGTCGAGCCGGCGGGTGAGGTGGCCCGCCCCGCGCCGGCCGGCGGGGGTCCGACCGGCACCGGCCCGGCCGGCAGCGGCCCGGCCGGTGCCGGGGCGGAGGGGGACGGCCCGGCCGGTGCCGGGGCGGATGGTCCGGACCTGGTGGCCAAGGCCCTGGTCGCCGCGCGACGCAGTGGTTTCCACCGGGTGCTGCGCTCGACGCTGGCGCACGCCGCGCTATGCCGGGCCGTCGGTGGTCGATCCGACGAGGCGATGCGGCTGCTGGTGGAGCTGGCCGAGGACTGGCGGCGGACCCGGATGATCCCGTTCGCCGAGTGGGTGCCGGCGGTGGGCCACGTCGCCGCGGTGCTCGGCCCGGACGCCGCCCGGCTGGTCCACGACCTGCTCGACCGGTCCGCCCGGATGACCCCCTGGGCGGTGGCCGCCGGACAGGTCGCCGAGGCCACCCTGGCGACGGCCGACGGCGACGCGCACCGGGCCGCCCGGCTGTTGCGGACGGCGGCGGACAGTTACGCCCGGATGACCGACACCACCGACCACGTGCTTACCACGGCGCTGTCGGTGCCGGCGCTGGCCGTCGCCGATCCGGCCGCGGCGGCGGTCGCTCTCGACCGGGTACGTGACTTCGCCGACCGCTTCGGCATGCCCGGTCTGCTCCGGCTGGCCGCCCCGACGACGGCCGCCCGACGCTGACGTTTCCTCCCCCGCCGACGGTCGGGGCGTCCGCAGGTGAAGTATTCCTGATTCACGTCGAATGTCACTTCTTGCGGACCCCGCTCGGGAACGGATCGGGCAGCAGCGCCGAAGCCGCTCGCTACCGTAGGCCACCGGCCGGCCGAGCGGCCAGAGGGCCGTCCGGGCCGGCGGAGCGGGTGACCACCCCCCGGGCGGCGGACCGCCGATCAGGTACGCCACCAGCCGCTACGGCGGCCGTTCCCGCGTGTCCGCCGGGCCGACGGCCCCGCGTCACGCCGCCCCGACCGGGGGCGCGGGACGGCGACCGGGCCACCCCGGGGCGGCCCGACGGGGGCGTCCGCCGAACCGCGGAGCGACGAACCACGAGCGGCACGCCACAACGCACTCCCGGAACCGGGTGCCGACGTGTCACGATTCAGGGCACGGCGTACGGGGCGCCGACACGACCGCACCGCGAGGTGCGCGGAGGAGGATGTCCGGTGTCAGCGGGTGGCGCCCGCCGGGGACGGCGGGACAACGGGCTCGACGCGAGCGAGTACGCCGTCGCGGGCGACGTCGACCCGCGCGTCGGCGAGCACCTGCTCGACGTGCTCGCCGCGGGCGGGATCGCCGCCTACCTGCAGCCCTCCGCCGACCTGAACCCGATCACCCGGACGACCACCGTGCCGTCCCGGCCGGTCGACCGGCTCTACGTGGACCGCTCGCACCTGACCACCGCCCGCGACTACCTCACCCAGCTCGCCGACGAGTCGACCCCGGAGCCGGCCCGACCCGAACCGGACGTCGACGCCGAGTGGGAACGGATCGTCGCCGCCTTCCACACCGCCCCGGCCGCCGGCAGCAACCCCTGGCCGGCCTCGGAGGACGTCGACGACGACGAGACCACCGATCCGGCCTCCCGGGCGGGTGGCCCGGTCACCCGCGCCGACGAGCCGACCGGCCCGACCGCCACCGACGTCCGACGGCTGCCGTACGCGGCCGACATCTCCGGCATCTCGGTGACCCCCCGGGGCCGGCAGGACGAGCCGTCGCTGCTGGACGGCCTGGATACCTTCGGTGCGGACCTGCCGGACGACCCGGAGGAGGGCTACACACCGCCCCCTCCCCCGCCGCTGCCCCGGATCTCGAAGTACGCGGTGGTCGGCGTGCTGGGGATCGTGCTCGGCTTCGTCCTCTTCCTCAACCCGTCCCTGCTGCCGGTGGTGGACGCCTCGGTGGTCACCCTGCTCGGTTTCACCGGCATCCTCGCCGGTTTCGTCACGCTGATCTGGCGACTGCGTCCCGGCGACGAGGACGAGCACGATCCCGACGACGGCGCGGTCGTCTGACTATTCCCCCGTAGGCCCGACCGGACTCCCCCGCCCCCGACCCCGCCCCGACGACCCCACCGCCGTCCTGCCCGCATGCCGGGACACCCCCGGCCCCCCGCCCGGTGTAACAGCGGTGTAACTTACGGTCAGTAGGAATACCGTTGTAGGTCACTTCCCCCACCGACCGCCCGGTTGTTCCCCGCTCGCGTGGTCGGTCCGCTGCCGATCGGAATGCCCGAGATGCGACAGAGATCACTGGTGGTGGTGGCCAACCGGCTCCCCATCGACGACAGCGTGGCGCCCGACGGCGCCTGCGAGTGGCGCCGCAGCCCCGGCGGGCTGGTCAGCGCCCTGCACCCCCTGCTCCGCCAGACCCCGGCAACCTGGGTCGGCTGGGCCGGTGGCACCGGGCCCGCGCCCGTGCTGCCCGACGTGGACGGCGTCCACATGGAAACCGTCCCGCTCACCGCCGACGACCTGCGCGACCACTACGAGGGTTTCGCCAACGCCACCCTCTGGCCGCTCTACCACGACGCGGTCGAACAACCCGAATACCATCGCCGCTGGTGGGAGGCGTACCAGCGGGTCAACCAGCGGTTCGCCGAGGCGACCGCCGCGGTGGCCGACCCGGGCGCGGTGGTCTGGGTGCAGGACTACCACCTGCAACTGGTCCCCGGTCTGCTCCGCGAACTCCGCCCCGACCTGCGGATCGGCTTCTTCCTGCACGTGCCGTTCCCGCCGCCGGAGCTGTTCATGCAGCTCCCCCGCCGGTCGGAGCTGCTGCGCGGGATGCTCGGCGCCGACCTGATCGGTTTCCAGCGGGCCCAGGCGGCACACAACTTCGCCCAGCTCGCCACCAAGGTGCTCGGGCTGCCGGCCACCGACCGACGGATCGGCGTGCAGGACCGGGTGGTGCGGATCGGGGCGTACCCGGTCTCGATCGACACCGCGGAGATGGCGGCGCTCGCCGGGCGGCCGGACGTCACCGCGCGGGCCCGCCGGCTCCGGCACGACCTGGGCGACCCCGAGCGGGTCATCCTCAGCCTCGACCGGATGGACTACACCAAGGGCATCGAGCAGCGGCTGAAGGCCTACAGCGAGCTGCTGGCCAGCGGTGACGTCAAGGTCCGGGACACGGTGCTGGTGCAGGTCGCCATGCCGAGCCGGGAGCGGGTCGGCCAGTACCAGATCCTGCGCGAACGGATCGAACGCGAGGTCGGCCGGATCAACGGCGAGTTCGGCCGGGTCGGCGAACCGGCCATCCACTACCTCAGCCAGCCCTTCGACCGCGCCGAGCTGGCGGCGCTCTACCGGGTCGCCGACGTCATGGCGGTCACCCCGCTGCGCGACGGCATGAACCTGGTGGCCAAGGAGTACGTGGCCGCCCGGGTCGACGACACCGGCGCGCTGCTGCTCAGCGAGTTCGCCGGGGCGGCGGCCGAGCTGGAGCAGGCGTACCTGGTCAACCCGCACGACCTGGAGGGGCTCAAGCAGGGGCTGTTGTCGGCGCTGCGGGCCGCGCCCGCCGACGCCGGTGACCGGATGCGGGCGATGCGGGACCACCTGCACCGGCACGACATCCACGCCTGGGCGCGCTCCTACCTCAGCGCCCTGGACGACACCGGCTCCCTGCTCACCCGGCTCAGCAGCACCGGCTGAGCCGGGTGGTCAGCCGCGGCCGGGCTCCTTGACCAGCCAGTCGAGGAGCGCGTCCAGCGGCTCCTGCCAGCGGGTGTCGAGCATCAGGTCGTGCCCCATGCCCGGAAAGAGCAGCGGGGCCGCGCCGTACCGGCGGGCCGCCCGGGTCAGCGCGGCCGGCGGGACGACCCGGTCGTCGGGGCTGCCCAGCACCAGCACCGGCGGCCGGCCCACCGCCGGCTCGGCCTCCCGGCCGGCGAGCAGCTGCCACTGCGCCCGCCGGCTGGCCCGGCCCAGCCGGGCCAGGTGCCGCCGCGCGTCCGCCTCGGGCAGCTCCCGGCTGAACAACTGCCGGCGGTTCAGCCGCAGCGCCCCGCCGAACAGGGCGGGCAGCGTACCGACCGGGTTGCCGCGCGCCGCGGCCACGGCGGTCGCGGCGCCGCCGAGCACCGGCGCGACCAGCACCGCCGCCCGCGCCGGGTACCGCGCCAACGCGTGCGTCACCACCAGTGCCCCCGCGCCGTGCCCCACCAGCACCGCCTGCCGGGGCAGGCCCGCCGCCACCTGGACCACGTCGTGGGTGTACGCCCGCAGCGTCGCCTCCGCCGCCGGTTCGCTGCCGCCGTGCCCGCGCAGGCTCACCGCGTACGCGGGGAAGCCCCGGGACGCGGCGTGCTCCAGCCAGTGCTCGGCGAACGCCCACGCCCCGTGCCCGAACCCCGGCACGAACAGCAGCGGCGGACGCCCCTCCTCCAGGTCCGGGACGACGCTGAGCACCTCCCGCCGCACCGCGCGGACCGGACGTGCCCACTCCCGGCCCCGCAGGACGCGTACCCGCTCCCCGGTCGTGCCGCTCATCAGTCCTCCAGCTCGTCGAGGGCGCGCTGCACCGCGCGCAGGTAGTCGACGTGGCCCACCTCGAACCAGTGCCGGCTGCTGTCCTTGACCTTCCCCGCGTACCGCTGCCCCGCGCCGGCCGCCGCCCGGGAGGCGAACGCGGCGGCCCGCTGCGGTTGCTCCCGGCGCAGCCGCAGCGACCGGGCGAAGAGCACCGTCTGCCAGTGCGCCAGGGTGAACAGCCCCGAGTCGGGCTGCAACAGCCCGGCCACCGCCAGGGTCGGGTGGCCCGGCGGGAAGGCGTGCAGCCAGAGCCGGGGCCGGCCGGAGCCGTCGGCGTCGCCGAGGAGCCCCGGGTCGAGGAACTCGAAGCGGGGCAGGTAGCCGGTGGCGAAGACGACCAGCTCCGGGTCGATCTCCCGGCCGTCGGTGAGGGTCACCCCGCCCGGGTGGAACCGGGCCACGTCCGGGACCGGGGTGATCTCGCCGTGGCCGACGTAGTAGACCAGTTGGCTGTTGGCGATCGGGTGCGTCTCGTAGACCCGGTGGTCCGGCTTCGGCAGCCCGAACCGGGTCAGGTCACCCACGGTCAGCCGCAGGGTCCGGTGGTAGAGCCACTGTCGCAGCCGCAGCGGCACCCGCCAGGACAGCAGCGTGTCGTTGACCTGGTCGGCGGGGCGGCCGAGGACGTACTTCGGGGCGTACCAGTAGCCGCGGCGGGTGGAGTGCCAGCACCGGGACGCCTGCTGGGCCGCCTCGACCGCCAGGTCACAGCCGGTGTTGCCGGCCCCGACGACGAGCACCCGCTTGCCGCGCAACTGGGCCGGGTCCTTGTAGGACGAGGAGTGCATGACCTCGCCCCGGAACTCCTCCAGCCCGTCGTAGCGGGGCAGCTTCGGTGACCAGTTGTGCCCGTTGGCGACCAGCACCGCGGCGTACCGGGAGGTTCGCTCCGGGCCGTACCCGCCGGTGCTGCGGGTGGTGACGTCCCACCGGTCGCCGTCGACCGGCTCCACCCGGACGACCTCGGTGCCGAACCAGATGTGCCGGCGCAGGTCGAAGTGGTCGGCGTACCGCTCGAAGTAGGACAGCAGCTCGCTGTGGTGCGGGTAGTCCGGCCAGGAGTCCGGCATCGGGAAGTCGGGGAACTGGGTGAACGGCCGCGACGAGATGAGGTGCGTGCTGGCGTACACCGGGCTGCGGTCGTGCCGCCAGTTCCAGCCGCCGCCGACGCCGGTCTCCCGCTCGTAGCAGTCGACGCCGAAGCCGTGCTCGGTGAGGTTCTTGACGGCGGTGAGGCCGCTCGCCCCGGCACCGATCACGCAGACCGTGTCGCCCCGGTCGGAGACCGGGCGGCCGTCCCGGTTCGCGGGGAGCGTCGTGGGCTCCGGTTCGGGCCGGCCGTGCTCGGTGGAGGGGGACACCCGGAAATCTCCTTATGTGCGGCCAGGTACGCCGGTTCGACGGGCATCCTCCCCGGACCCGCCGCCCGTTGTCCAGCCCGGCTCGCGGGGGTTTCGCGGCCGGGCCGCCGGGTCAGCCGGCGGCCGGCAGCAGCAGGTCGACCAGGACCGGGAAGTGGTCGCTGGCCCGGCGGGTGGTCGGGGTGTCCACCACGTCGTAGCCGACCACCTCGACCCGTGGGTCGACGAAGAGCGCGTCGATGCGTCGTCGCGGGTTGGCGCACGAATAGGTGTGCCGGTCGGCCGCGTCGGCGGCCACCGCCGCGTCGGTCAGCCCGGCCGCCACGGTGCCCCAGGCCGGGCCGTCCGGCCCCTCGTTGAGGTCGGCCCCGAAGACCACCGGCAGGTCACCGGCGGACAACTCCCGCTTGAGCAGGGCGGCCTGCCCGGGGCGTTCGGTGGGGTCGGTGGACAGGTGCGAGCCGGCCAGCAGGAACCGGGCCGTGCCCACCTGGCAGCGGGCATACGCCGCGCCGCGCAGGTGCCGGCCCGGGGTCAGCGGGAACCGCTGGCAGTGCGTCCCGGTCACCCGGACCCGCAGGCTGGTCAGCAGCAGGTTGCCCAGCGAGGGCAGGCCACCGGCGGCCACCACCAGGCCGAACGAGTCGGCCAACGCGGCGGACTTCTGCCGCCACCGGAACCGGCGCGGCGCCTCCTGCACGATCACCACGTCCGGGCCGGCCTCCCGGACCACGCTGGCCAGCGCCGCCGTGTCGTCACGCTGGCTGTGGATGTTGTAGGAGACCACCCGCAGCGGCACCCGGTCGGCGGCCGGGTCGGGGCGCGGACCGGTGGATCCGGCGCTCATCGGCGGCGGGCCAGGTCGGCGGCGCCGATGACGCCCGCGCTGTTGCCGAGTTCGGCGGGACGGATCTCGGCCACCGGGAGCCGGCTGCGCTGGGCCAGCGCGTCGGTGAAGGACCGCCGGGTCGGGCCGAGCAGCAGGTCACCGGCGTCCACCACGCCGCCGCCGACGACCAGCACCTGCGGGTCGAGGATCTGCGCCATGTCGGCGAGGCTGGTGCCGAGCCACCGGCCGATCTGGGCGAACGCCTCGGCCGAGATCGGGTCGCCGGCCTGTGCGGCGGTGGTGACCATCGGGCCGGTGATCGCCTCGGCGTCGCCGCCGGCCAGGTCGAGCAGGGCGGTGGCGCGCTGGGGCTCCTGCCGGGCGCCGGCCCGGGCGAACCGGACCAGGGCGCTGCCGCTGGCGTACTGCTCGATGCAGCCGAGCCGGCCGCAGCCGCACTGGTGGCCGTCGGGGACGGTGAGCATGTGGCCCAGCTCGGCGGCGATGCCGTGGGCGCCGCGGACCAGCTCACCGCCGAGCACGATGCCGCCGCCGACGCCGGTGCCGATGGTGAACATGACCATGGAGTCGTCGGCCTCGCGGGCCGCACCGTGCCGGAACTCGGCCCAGGCGGCCACGTTGCCGTCGTTCTCGACGATCACCGGCAGCCCGGTGGCGGTGCTGACGTAGTCGCGCAGCGGCTCGTCGCGCCAGGCCAGGTTCGGGGCGAAGAGCACGGTGGAGCGGGAGGCGTCGATCCAGCCGGCCGCGCCGATCCCCACCGCGTCGACCTGGTGGCCGGCGGCGAGCTGGGTGACCAGGTCGATGATGACGTCGCGGGTCTTGCCGACGTCGTCCGCGGGAGTGTCCCGCCGGGCCTGCACGAGAACCCTGCCGGTGTCGTCCACGACACCGCCGGCCACCTTCGTGCCACCGACGTCGACTCCGATGGTCAGCGTCACCGCGGCCACTCCCCTCTGCATGTGCGTCCCGGCATCGACCGAAGCGGCCGAGCACCGCCGGGATGTCCGGTGGTCAGGCCCCGTCGCCTGGTGCGTCCCCGCCCGCGCCGGACGGCGCCCGCGAGGCGGGCACCACGGGGCCGTCGGCCGTGGGCCGGACCTGCTGGGCCGACGCGGCCGGCCCGGCGTCGTCGACGGGCGGTGCGGCGGCGGTCGGTTCGGCCGCGTCCTCCGCCCGGGTGGCGGCGGACCAGATGTCCCGCTCCGGCGCCGACGCAGAATCATGCCCGGTACGGGTGGCCTCGCGCCACACATGATCGGCGTCGGAATCGGCGGGGCCGGCTCCGCCGGTCGTCGCACTGGCGTCACCGGGCGTCCCGTGGGATGCTTCCCCGCCTGCCGGCGTGCCGAACGCGCGCATCAGGCTGGCGATCCCCGCCGCCAGGTCGCCCGCGCCGGTGGCGAGCCGCTCGGCGAACTCGGGGCTCGGATCGCGCAACGCGGCGATAGCCCGACAGACGGGACAGATGCAGCACTCCGCCGATCCGGTGCCGAAAGCACCGGCCCGGTGTGCGCCTCCGGTCGGGCGGGCCGGGCCGGCACTGTGACCGAGGACACCCGACACGATCCCACCGAACGGACCCCACGGTCCCGCACCCGAGCCGGTGCCGGCGGATGCCAGCCGGGCCGTCGCGATCAGCGTGGCGACCAGCCGTTCGGCTTCCTCCCGGGCCGAGCCCGGCTCCGTTGCGCCCATGGTCGGCTCCTCCGTCGTGTCGCCGGCCGCCGCGTCGCTACGCCGCACCGGCTGCTTCTACCCGGCGCTTGAGCTGCTTCAACGCCGTATCCATGATCATTTTCTCGGCTTTCCGGCGAAACATGCCGATCATGCCCACCGACAGCTCGACCTCCAGGGTGTAGGTCACCGTGCAGGTGCCGTCCGGGTTGCCGACCAGGTCGTACGAGCCGCGCTGCGCCTTCTGCATCCGCGACGGCGCGACCAGGTGCCACTCGATCCGGGAGAGGTCCTCGGCGTACCCGTAGGCCAGCACGTACTCGTCGGCCATCACGCCAGCGTCGATGGTGAACCGCACCTGGCTGGCGTAGCCGTCCTCGTACTCCTCGACGACCTCGGTCCGGCGCACCGCCTCGGTCCACTCCGGGTAGCTCGCGAAGTCGCAGATGACCGCGGCCACCTGGTCAGGTGACGCGCCGATGATGATCGACTGGGTGGAGGAGTCCGCCATGGGGGGAGGCTACCCGCCGCGCCCGGCGGACGCCCCGCTCCACCCCCGGAGCCGGGTCCGGGCCGGTGGGGCGGGCTACCTGGCTGGGGCGTCCGGGGCGGCGGCCGGGTAGGTTTCGACCATGCCGGCCCGTGGTCGGCCCGGCCAGTGCGAGCACGAGGGAGTGCAGGTGCGCGAGTTCTCCGTTCCGCCGATCGTCAGCATCGGCGACGCGGCAAACCTGACCGACCCGGTCTGGGACAACGCCGAGGCGGCACCGGACGCGGTGCAGTTCGTCCGGCCCGCCGTGGAGGGCCGCGCCGCGGTCGACGTCACCTGCCGGCAGTTCCGCGACGAGGTGGTGGCGGTCGCCCGGGGGCTGGCCGGCGCGGGGGTGGCCCCCGGCGACCGGGTCGCCCTGATGAGCCGCACCCGCTACGAGTGGACCCTGCTCGACTACGCCATCTGGGCGGCCGGCGCGGTCACCGTGCCGATCTACGAGACCTCCAGCGCCGAACAGGCCGCCTGGATCCTCGCCGACTCCGGTGCGGTCGCGGTGGTGGTGGAGACCAACAGCCACGCCACCCTGGTCGCCGGGGTCCGGGACCGGCTGCCCGAGCTGCGCGACGTGTGGCAGATCGAGCTGGGCGGGGTGGACGAGATCGTCGCCGCCGGCACATCGGTCGACCCGGAGGAGATCGAGCGCCGCCGCACCTCGGTCCGCGCCGCCGACATCGCCACGATCATCTACACCAGCGGCACCACCGGCCGCCCCAAGGGCTGCGTGCTGACCCACCGCAACATGTACGCCGACATCGCCAACGCCGTCCCGGTGCTGCCGAACCTGTTCCGCCCGGGGGCCTCGACCCTGCTGTTCCTCCCGCTGGCGCACGCCTTCGCCCGGCTCATCCAGATCGGGGTGGTGCAGGCGCGGGCCACCATGGCGCACTGCGCCGACACCCGGGACCTGGTCGCCCAGCTCCAGGAGTTCCGGCCGACCTTCGTGCTCTCCGTCCCCCGGGTCTTCGAGAAGGTCTACAACGGCGCCCGGCAGAAGGCCGAGGCCGACGGCAAGGGCGCGATCTTCGACCGCGCGGAGAAGGTCGCCATCGCCTGGAGCGAGGCGCAGGAGACCCCGGGCGGTCCCGGGTTCGCACTGCGCGCCCAGCACGCCGTCTTCGACCGGCTGGTCTACCGCAAGCTGCGGGCCGCGCTCGGGGGCCGCTGCCGGGACGCGATCTCCGGTGGCGCTCCGCTCGGCGCCCGGCTCGGGCACTTCTTCCGCGGCATCGGGGTGACCATCTGCGAGGGGTACGGCCTCACCGAGACCTCGCCCGCCGCCGCGGCCAACCTGCCCACCGGCACGAAGATCGGCACCGTCGGCCGACCGCTGCCCGGCGTGACCATCCGGATCGCCGACGACGGCGAGATCCTGATCACCGGTGACCTGATCTTCCAGGGCTACTGGAAGAACGAGTCGGCCACCGCCGAGGCGCTCACCGACGGCTGGTTCCGCACCGGCGACCTGGGCCACCTCGACGACGACGGCTTCCTGCGCATCACCGGCCGCAAGAAGGAGATCATCGTGACGGCCGCCGGCAAGAACGTCGCGCCGGCCGTGCTGGAGGACCAGGTCCGGTCGCATCCGCTGGTCAGCCAGTGCGTGGTGGTCGGCGACCGGCAGCCGTTCATCGCCGCCCTGGTCACCGTGGACGAGGAGGCGCTGCCGAAGTGGCTGGCCGCCCACGGGCTGGCCGAGGACACCCCGGTCGACCGGCTGCTGACGCACGACGGGCTGCGGGCCGAGATCCAGGGCGCGGTGGACACCGCCAACCTGGCGGTGTCCAAGGCCGAAGCGATCAAGGTGTTCCGCATCCTGCCCCGCGACTTCACCGAGGCGACCGGCGAGCTGACCCCCTCGCTCAAGGTCAAACGGCAGGTCGTGCACAAGACGTACGCGGCCGAGATCGCGGAGATCTACCAAGGCTGACTACGATCCGTCACGTGTCCGCCTCCACAGCCGTCCGCCCCCAGACGCGCCCCGTCGCCGCCGCCGCCCGTGCGGTGATGCTCGCGCTGGTCGGCGTCCTGACCCTGATCGCCACCCGCGATCCCGCCCAGCTCTGGTGGATCGCCCTGTTGGCGGTCGCCGGAGCGCCCGCCCTGCTCGCCCCCGAGCACCGGTTGATCGGTCCGCTGAGCCGGCTCGCCGAGGCGGTGGTGATCGGGCTGGCCGCCAGCCAGGTCGCCGTCTCCGCCGTGCTCGGCTCGTCGGTCGGCGGGCTGGGCGCGTCGGCGGTGCTGCCCTACCTCGCGGTGCCGGTCACCGTCACCGCGCTGCGCCGGCAGTTCCGCGAGGGGGCGGTGCTGCTCGCGGTCACCGCGGTCACCCTGCTGATGGCCGGCGCGCTCACCGTGGTCGACGGCGGGCGCCAGCTCGGCCAGCCGGGTTACCTGGCGGTCTGCGCACAGTGGCTGATCCTCGCCGGGCTCGGGCTGTACGCCGCCGGCACCCTGCACCAGGTGATGCGGGTCCGCGCCGAGGGCAAGCCCCAGCCGTACGCCGAGGCCACCCGGCTGCTGACCCAGCTCCGGACGGTCGCCCGGCAACTACCCGGGGCCACCCTCGACCCGGGCGGCATCTCCGAGCACCTGCTGGAGGAGCTGCGCACCGTGGCCCCCGGCAACCGGGGCGCGGTGCTGTCGGCCAGCGGCGGCGGCCGGCTGGTGGTGCTCGCCCAGGTGGGCGTGGACCGGGTCGACTGGGAGACGACGCTGGACTCCGACTCGGCGATCGCCGACGCCTGGGCCAGCCAGCAGCCACAGACCGCGGCCCGGTCGCAGGCCCGCTCGCACCCCGGCGGGGACGTCTCGTCGCTGATCGTGCCGCTGGTCGCCGGGGTCCGTACGGTCGGCCTGGTGGTGCTGGAGGCGGACGCCGCGCACGCCTACCCGCCGCCGGTGGTGTCCCGGGTGACCGCGCTGACCGGCCCGGCCGCGTTGCGGCTGGAGGCGGCGCTGCTCTTCGACGACGTGCGGTCGCTGGCCACCAACGAGGAGCGCCAGCGGCTGGCCCGGGAGATCCACGACGGGGTGGCGCAGGAGCTGGTGATGGTCGGCTACGGCATCGACAACGCGCTGGCCTACGTGGACGAGGACCCGAAGGAGACCGCCGAGGCGCTGCGCACCCTGCGCGGCGAGGTGACCCGGGTGATCACCGAGCTGCGGCTGAGCCTGTTCGAGCTGCGCAGCGAGGTGGACCGGCACGGCGGCCTGGCGGCGGCGATCGCCGAGTACGCCCGGACCGTGGGTTCGGCCGGCGGGCTGCGGGTGCACCTGTCGCTGGACGAGTCGACCGCCCGGTTGCCGGCCGCCACCGAGGCCGAGTTGCTGCGCATCGCGCAGGAGGCGGTGACCAACGCCCGCAAGCACGCCGGGGCGTCGAATCTCTGGGTCACCTGTGAGGTGGACCCCCCGTACGCGCAAATTGAAGTGTCGGATGACGGTCACGGCATCGGTGACCAGCGCACCGACGGTCACTACGGCCTTGCGATCATGGCGGAGAGGGCGGAACGTATCCGGGGCCGGTTGGAGATCAGTCCCCGGCAACCCAGCGGTACGACCGTGGCGGTGGTGGTGGGTTCGTCGCCCCGGCGCGATAACGTGCGTGGCAGCGCAGCAGCAGAAGTGGAGTAATTCGAGGATGACCACAAGCCCGACACCGGCCACCCGTACCAAGGTCCTCCTTGTCGACGATCACGACCTGATCCGCAAGGGGCTGCGGCACGCCTTCGAGCGTGACCGTCAGTTCGAGGTCGTCGGCGAGGCCGCGACGGCGGCGGAGGGCGTGCGCCAGGCCGGCGCGCTGCAACCGGACGTCGTGATCATGGATCTGCGGCTTCCCGACGGCAGCGGCCTGGAGGCCACCCGGGCGCTGCGCAAGTCCAGCGCGTCGATGGGCATCGTGGTGCTCACCATGTACGCCGGTGACGACCAGCTCTTCGGCGCGTTGGAGGCGGGGGCCAGCGCGTTCGTGCCGAAGACCGCGCCGGCCGACGAGGTCGTCGCCGCCGCCCGGCACGCCGCCTCCTCGCCCAGCGCGTTCACCGCGGCCGACCTGGCCGAGGCGATGAAGCGTCGGCTGGCCCCGTCCGGCCCGCAGCTCTCCCCCCGCGAGGGTCAGGTGCTGCGGCTGCTCGCCGACGGCATGAGCGTGGCCGGCATCGCCAAGCAGCTCTTCGTCAGCGAGTCCACCGCCAAGACCCACATCTCCAAGCTCTACGAGAAGCTGGGCGCGGCCAACCGGGCGCAGGCGTTGATGACCGCCCTGCGGTTGGGCCTGCTCGAGGCGCCGGACGCACCGAAGTTCTGAGCGGGTCCTCACCCGCGGGCCGGCAGGCCCGGATCCCTCGTCGGACCGGGCCTGCCGGGCGATCCACAGGTTTCGATTGCGCCCGGTAAGGGGATGATCGCGCACAGATCGCGGTCTTTGCACCCGGGCAGTGGGCGGGCACAATACCCGGGTGAACCGCGCAGGCGACGACCCACGCGGTGATACTCGACAAAGGGGTTGGGGATGCAGCGACCGGACTGGGCACCCGACGACATCGACATCGAACGCCCCAGCGTCGCCCGCATGTACGACTACTATCTCGGCGGCTCGCACAATTTCGCCGCCGACCGGGTCGCCGCCCGCGCGATGGTGGAGGCGGTGCCCGACGCGCCGCTGATGGCCCAGGCCAACCGGGCGTTCCTGCGCCGGGTGGTGCAATACCTGGTCGACTCCGGCATCCGTCAGTTCCTCGACATCGGCTCCGGCATCCCCACCGTCGGCAACGTGCACGAGATCGCCCAGCGGGCCGCCCCGGACGCCCGGGTGGTCTACGTCGACGTGGACCCGGTCGCCGTGGCGCACAGCCAGGAGATCCTCGCCGGCAACGGCAACGCCGCCGTCGTCCGGGAGGACCTGCGCCGGCCGGAAGCGATCCTGCGACATCCCGAGGTCACCCGCCTGATCGACTTCACCCAGCCGGTGGCGGTGATGGTCGTGGCGGTGCTGCACTTCATCCCGCACTCCGACCATCCCGAGGACGTCCTGCGGACGCTGCGCGTGGCCCTGGCCCCCGGCAGCCACCTGGTCCTCTCCCAGGCCAGCGACGACACCCGCAGCGGCGTGGAGCGGGTCGAGGCGGAACGGGTCTACCGCAGCACCGACAACCCGCTGTGCATCCGCAGCCGGGCCGAGCTGACCGCGTTCTTCGACGGCTTCACGCTGGTCGATCCCGGGGTGGTCTGGGTGCCGCAGTGGCGGCCCGAGACGCCGGAGAGCGCCGAGAACGCCGAGCAGGCCGTCTTCCTCGGCGGCGTCGGGCGTCTCGATGGGTGAGCCGGGGACCAGCGGCGCGTCCTGTCCGGGCATCTTCGCCCGCGCCTGGGCCAAGGCGGTCTCCGGCACCAGCTACCTGCCGATGACCCAGGCCCAGCTGGAGGCGCTGCTGCAACGCCTCACCGTACGGCTGGCCGCCGCGCTGCGGGCCGAGCCGTTCGACCCGCGCATCGGGCACCAGGTGGGTGCCGAACTGGTGGCCGCGCACATCGCCTCGGCCGAGGGGCTGGGCCGTACCGTCGAGGTCATCCAGCTCCGTCTGCTGCGCGACCTCGGTCTGGTCGGCGACGACGTCTCCGACCGGCTGGCCCGGCTGCTCGCCACCATCACCACCGGGTACGCCCGCGCGCTGCGCGACCGGACGCTCGACGAGCAGGAGTCGATCCGGCGGGCCGCGATGGTGGCCCGGGCGCAGGCCGAACGGGCGCTGCGCGACAGTGAGTCCCGGTTCCGCCACCAGGCCACCCACGACCCGCTCACCGACCTGCCCAACCGGACCCTGTTCACCGAACGGCTCGCCGCCGCCATCGCGCTGCCGGGGCGGCGGGGCTCCGACCGGGTGGGGGTCTGCTTCCTCGACCTCGACCGGTTCAAGGTGGTCAACGACTCCCTCGGGCACCAGCTCGGCGACGCCCTGCTGGTGCAGGTGGCGCAGCGGCTGCGCCGGGCGCTCGGCGAGCATCTGGTGGCCCGGCTCGGCGGCGACGAGTTCGTCATCCTGGTCCAGCACACCAGCGGCACCGACGACGTGGTCAGGGTGGCGGAGGCGGCGCTCGCGGCGGTCGCCGAGCCGGCCCTGGTCGACGGGCACGAGCTGACCGTCACGGCCAGCGTCGGCATCGTGGAACGGCCGGTGGTCGGCGCCACCCCGGGTGAGCTGATGCGGGCCGCCGACAGCACCCTGCACTGGGCCAAGGCGGCCGGCGGCGCCCGCTGGGCGCTGTTCGACCCGGCCCGGCACCGCACCGAGCTGGCCCGGTACGCCCTGTCGGCGGCCATCCCCGCCGCCCTCGACCGGGGCGAGTTCTTCCTCGACTACCAGCCGCTGACGTCCTTGCGCGACGGCACCCTGCTCGGGGTGGAGGCGCTGGTCCGCTGGCGGCACCCGGAGCTGGGGGTGCTGGGTCCGGACAGCTTCATCGGCTTGGCCGAGGAGACCGGGCTGATCGTCCGGCTCGGCGGCTGGGTGCTCGCCGAGGCGTGCCGGGAGGCAGAGAGCTGGGCGGCCGGCGGCGGGCCGGCCCCGTTCGTCAGCGTCAACCTGGCCGTCCGGCAGGTCCACCGCCCCGGCCTGGTGCAGGAGGTACGCGGGCTGCTGGCGCAGACCGGCCTGCCACCGCACCGGCTCCAGTTGGAGATCACCGAGAGCACCATGATGAGCACCGGCGCGGAGGACCCGGTCCGGGCGCTGCGGATGCTCAACGAGCTGGGCGTCCGGATCGCCATCGACGACTTCGGCACCGGCTACAGCAACCTGGTCTATCTGCGGGACCTGCCGGTGACCGAGCTGAAGGTGGCCGGTGAGTTCGTGACCAGGCTGCGTACCCCGCAGGTCGACCCGGCCAGCCGCAACGACGAGCGGATCCTCGCCTCGCTGGTGTCGCTGGCCCACGCGCTGGACCTGACCGTCACCGCCGAAGGGGTGGAGACCGCCGACCAGGCCGACCGGCTCCGGGCCATCGGCTGCGACGCCGGCCAGGGCTGGCACTTCGGTCGGCCGGCCCCGGCCGCCCGCATCCTGGAAAAGATCCGTTGAGCACCGGCCGGGCCACCGGGCACCGGCCGCCCGGGTGACACCCGCCGGGCCACCCGGCACGGCACCGGCCGCCGAGGTGACTCACCACGGGCCACCCGGCACGGCACCGGCCGCCGAGGTGAGGCACACCAGGCGGTCGGTCGCGGCTCAGCCGGGTGCGGTGGTGCCGGCGAGCAGGTCGGCCAGCCGGCGGGCCTGGGTCTCCCAGCGCCACTCCTTCTCCACCCAGGCCCGACCGGCCGCGCCGAGCTGGCGGGCCAGCTCCCGGTCGGCGAGCAGGGTGGCCACCCGGTCGGCGAGCACTGCGACGTCCCGGCCCGGGACGACGTAGCCGGTCTCGCCCTCGCGGACCGCGTCGGGTGCGCCGCCGGAGTCGCCGGCCACCACCGGCAGCCCGGTCGCCGACGCCTCCAGGTAGACGATGCCCAGCCCTTCGACGTCCAGGCCCCGGTTACGGGTCCGGCAGGGCATCGCGTAGACGTCACCGGCGGCGTAGTGGGCCGGCAGCGCCTCCCACGGCACCGAACCGGTGAACACCACGTCCCGCGCCACGCCGGTGGACCGGGCCAGCTTCTCCAACGTCGCCCGGTAAGGTCCTCCCCCGACCACCAGCAGCGCCGCGTCGGGCACCCGGCGGCGGATCGCCGGCAGCGCCCGGATCAGCATGTCCTGGCCCTTACGGGGCACCAGCCGGGACACGCAGACCACCACCGGCCGGTCGGCCAGCCCGTGCCGGGCACGGACCGGTGTGCCGTCCACCGCCGGGTGGTAGGTGTCCACGTCGACCCCGGGGGCGAGCCGGTGCAGCTCGGTGACGCCGTGCAGGGCGCGTTCCAGCCGTACCCGGGTGTAGTCGCCGAGGTAGGTGACCACGTCGGTGTCCCGGCCGATCCGGCGCAGCGCGGCCCGGGCGCCGGGCAGGGCCGCCCAGCCGGCTTCGTGACCGTGGGTCAACGCCACCGCGCGGCGGATGCCGGCGCGGCGGCGCAGCCCGGCGGCGAGCAGGCCGAGGGGGGCGGCGGCACCGAACCAGACGGTGTCGCAGCCGTGCTCGCGGGCCAGCCGGGCGGCCCGGCGGGCGACCCCGGGGGTGGGCAGCAGCACCCGGGTGGCGTCCCGGACCACCGGGAAGGGCTGCGCGGCGTCGAACTCGGCGGTGTCCCGCCAGCTGGAGGCGTAGACGACCACCGAGCCGGGCGGCTGGCGGACGGCGAGCTGGTGCACGAACGACTGGATGCCGCCGGGGCGGGGCGGAAAGTCGTTGGTGACCAGCAGGGTACGACTCACCGGCCGACCTGCCGGGCGTAGGCGCGGGCGGCGGCCATCCGCTCCACCGTGGACGGGTGCGACGCCGACCAGAGGTACTCCCAGCGGGGCGGGTCCGGGTCGCCCAGGTTGACCCCGGCCAGCCGGCGTTGCATCGCCTCGAAGGTGGCCGGGTCGCCGGTGAGCGCCAGCGCGTGCGCGTCGGCCCGGGCCTCGACCCGGCGGGACATCAGTGCCTGCACCGGGGCGGCCACCAGCCCGACGACCGTCACCAGGGCGATGAGCAGCGCGAACGCCCGGGGCTCGGCGATCGAGTCGACACCGGCCCGGCGCAGCAGCGGGGTCCAGGAGCCGAGCAGGTAGAGCGCGACGACCGCGGTGGCGGCACCGAGCGCCCCGGTCAGCGTGCCGGTCCAGACGTCGCGGTCCTTGGCGTGGCCCAGCTCGTGCGCGACGACGCTGGTCACCTCGGCGGGGGTGGCCTCGCGCAGCAGGGTGTCGTAGACCACCACCCGGCGGGTCGGCCCCAGGCCGGAGACGTAGGCGTTGACCGCCCGGGTGCGGCGGGAGGCGTCGGCGACCAGCACGTCGCGCACCGGTACGCCGTCCCGGGCGGCCAGCGCGGTCAGCTCGGTGCGCAGCGGACCCGGCTCCATCGGGGTGAACCGGTTGAACACCGGCTCCACCAGCACCGGCAGCACGAAGGAGAGCAGCACCACCAACCCGGCCGCGCCGGCCGCCCCGAACGCCCACCACCAGCGCGGGGTGAGCCGGGTGACGGTGTAGAAGCCGAGCAGCACCACCGCGCCGACGACCGCGCTGACCGCGTACGACTTGAGTAGGTCGACCGTCCAGCCACCCCAGCCGTGGGTGCTCAGCCCGTAGCGGGTCAGCACCGACTGCCGCCAGGCGGCGAAGGGCAGGGTGAGCAGGTCGGCGACGAGCACCACGGCGATCCCGCCGAGCACCGCGCGGGCGATCCAGTGGTCACCGAAGGGCCGCCCGGCCAGCTCGACCAGCCGGGCACCCAGCGGGGTCAACCCGAGCAGCAGGGCCACCAGCAGCCCGACGACCAGCCCGGTGTAGCGGCCGGGGCGCAGCGCCGCCTGGAACGCCCGCCCCCGGGCCACCTGGTCGGTGGGCAGGTCGCGCAGCGCGGCGAGCTGATCGGGCCGGGGTGCCGGCGGCCGGTGCCACGGGACCAGCAGGGCACCGAGCACGACCAGGGCGAGCACCAACGCCGCCAGGGTCAGCACCGCCCAGCCGCGCGGGGTCACCGGGACACCCCGGCAGCGGGTCTGCGGGTGTGGCGTCGTACCCGAGTCATGCCGCCGCTCCTCCCGCCGTGAGCGCCCATCCTATGGCCCGCCGACGCGGCTGCGGCGCGGTGTGCCCCGGACCCCGTTACGGCCCGCGTGCGGCGACCGCCGGCCCACCGGCACCGGCAGCCCCGGCGGGCCGGCGGGCGTCAGGCGACCCGACGGCGGCGGGCCGGACGGGCGGTCTCGTGGGCCAGCACCTCCACCTCGAAGCCGGAGCGGGTCAGCACCTCGATCGCCCGGTGCTCGGCGGCACCCAGGCCGGCGGCCGGCGAGTCGGTGTCGAGCAGGGCCGTCACCAGGCAGCCGGCGCAGCCCGCACCCCGGACCCGGCAACCGTCGCAGTCGATGAGCATCGTGCCTCCTGACGCAGTGCGGCGTCGGGCGGAAGACCCTCGTCACCACCCGAGCACCGTCGGTCAGGTCGGACACTAACCATCGGGTACGACACAACCGGACAACCAGTGATCAACCAGTGCCGGGCCGACCGCCGGACGGCGGCGTCATCGTCAGCCTGTCGGGCCCGGATCGCGGACGAGAACGTCGAACAGGGGCGCGTCGGGCCAGCCGGGGCGAAGCCGGGTGACGGTCCGCCATCCCCAGGACCGGTACGCCGCCTGCGCGGGGCCGTTGTCCGGCCGGGCGAGAAGGGTCATCCGCTGCTCGTGTCGGCTCCGCACCAGATCGTCGTGCAGTGCCCGCGCGACCCCCTGCCGCCGCCACTGCGCACGCACCAGCAGCTCGCAGATGGCGAAGGTCCGGTGCCCGTCCTCCTCGGTGAAGCCGACCGGCACGGGTTCCTCGATGCCGTCCCACCATCGGGTGTCCGGTGCCAACGGGAACCCGTAGACGTACCCGATCAACTCCTCATTCAGCGCGGCGGCTACCAGCACCCATCCAGGCCGCTGCCGGTGTGCGGACAGTTGGCGACGGTAACGGTCCTCACCGTAGAAATCCCCCTGCCCGGCATGGACGTCCAGGTAGAGGGCAATCAATTGCTCGGTGATCTCTTCGGCTTCGACGGAACTGTAGTGGCGGAAGATCAGACTCCCGATCATCAGACGGCCACCCCGTCGAAGGCTTCGATGAAGTCTCGGACCGGGGCGGTCTGCCGAGGTAGCCGACCCACCGTCGAACGGATGTCGGCCATATGCCGGGTCACCCGGCCAGAGTTCATCTGCCGCACCTCAGGGAGCAGGTCAACCGCCATCCGGGCGGCCTCGCTGACGTCGCCCGCCCGGTAGGTCGCCTCGATCAGCCGTACCCGGTAGTAGACCTGGTTGCGCCGGTGGGTGGGGGAACCGTTGGCGATGGCGTCACGGAGCGCCTTCGCGGCACGCCCCGGCTGGTCGAGCGAGAGGAACGACAACGCCTCCAGACCCTGGACCTCCTGGGCGTTGACGAAGTGGACGAAGTCGGGATCCTCCTGGTGCGGACCCCGTTCCAGTTGCTGGCGTGCGTTGCGCATCTCGCGCTCGAAAGCGCCGTGGTCCTTCAGTACGGCGAACGCGCATGCCCGCCGAAGGTGTAGAAGTGTGCGCAGGCGTGGGGTCGCCCAGCCGGCGGAGATCCGGAACGCGGCGTCCGCGCAGTGCAGGGACTCGGTGGGCCGGGAGTTCCAGGTGTGAAGTGCGAGTTGCGTGAACGCGCGTGCCTCGACCTGGAGATCGTCGGCGAGCCGTGCCCGTGTGATCGCCTCGTGGAGATAGGGACGCACGGCTGCCCGGCGTTCGGCGTCGTGAGCCAGCCACGCCGTCTCTACGGCCAGGTCGGCGAGCGACGCCTGGAGGGCTTCACCGACATCTCGACTGTAGAGTGCCTCTGCCGCCCAGGAGGCCAGACGACCATGGACATGGATGGCGATGTCGCACAGCTGATTGGCGCCGGTCGCCGCGTCGGCGTCCCGGAACTCCTTCACCAGGGAGCCGGCCAGGCGGACGTGTTCGAGGCCGATGGACGGAGACTGGTCCGCGAGCGTGGCGAAGAAGCCCACATTGCTCACGGAGCCGACTCCCGCCAACGCTGCCAGTGCGTGGAACTGCCGGCGGTCCGTGGTGACCACCCCCTTCGTCGATGGTTCGAGAGAAACTGGTGTGGTCTCAAGGTCCCCGTGGTCATGGCAGTCGCGCCCCGGTACCGGCCCGAAGTTCGTCGTTGAGCTGGGCCGCGCGCCCGGCAGGCTGAACCACAACAGGACACCCGGTATCCCGAGGATCTTCGCCCAGTGCGCCAGCCGGTCCAGGTGCACTACCGGCGGTCCGTTCTCGATCCGGCTCAACTGCGCCTGGGTGATCCCCATCCACCCCGCCACCACGGTCTGCGGCAACGGGTGCCGCCCGTGGTAGGGGTGGCACCGGTAGGCCCTGATCGCCCGGCCGAAATGACGAGACGCCAACGCCTGTCGTACCGGCTGGTGGTCCCAGAAGGAGGTCGGCACCTCGGGTGGCGCGCTCAGCCGGTCGCGTTCGGCAGCCTGGCAGGGGGCGCAGCGTCCGCTGTCGTTGTCACGGGCGAGTCGTCCGCCGCAGCGTGGGCAGTTCGCAGATGTCACCGGCAACCTCGCCAATCGCGGGCGGTCGAGTCCGACGTCGAGCGTAATCATTCAACCCGCTCCGTGCACGAGTGGTATACGCAGCGCGCATATCGAAGACGCCCACGCTCATGTCGTACCGGTCGGACGGACTGTTCTGCCACGCCGCCCGGTCGAGCCAGGACGCCGCGACCGGGGTGGCGATGAGGCACACCGACCACCCGTCCGCCATCAGCAGCCCGACGAGTTCGCCGATGCGGTCCACTGGCGGGGCCGCGCAGACCACGAGATGCAGCACTCCTCGATCACCCATGCCAGCAGTGCCACCCACAGGCGGGCGGGTCCATCCGCGTAGTCGGTCGAATACGGTGCGCGCATGCCGCCCACGATCATCACCACATAACGGAGCCCCTGGTCAGCGGCGATGGTCGACGGCATGGCCCGGGGCGGGTGCCGGGCTCCGGGGTGGTGTCGACTCGCACGACGCGACCTCGACCCCGCCCGCCCCGGTGCCGGTCCACCCTCCGCGACGCACAGGGGCGCAGACACGATGACCACCGCAGCAGACATCCCCGACGGGGACCGGCCACCCCGCGACAGCCAGCCGGGGCAGGAGACCTGCGGCATGACCCCGGCCGAGATCGTCCGCCGCTGGTTGCGGCTGGTGACAGCGGACGCGGAGCTGTCGCCGTACCTCGTCGGGGTGGATCTCGGCCGGCTGGCCGCGCACCTGACGGCGAGCGTGACCGCCGCGCTCGCCGGGGAGGCGACCGACCCCTGGGGTGGGCTCGGCCTGTCCAAGGAGCAGCATCGGCGCATCGGTGACTACCTGGTCGGGGTGTGCTGGGCGGCGGACCTGCCCGACGGGCTGATCGCCGAGGTACGTCGGGCGGTGGCCCGATGAGCGCCGTGCACCGCCCACCGGCGTGGTCCGTCGCACCGCTGGAGGCGACACCCGACGATCCCGCCATGACGGCGGGGGTGGCCGGGGGCAGCGTGCCGGCCAGGGTGATCGATCACGACCGCCCGTGCCCCGGCACCGCTATCCTGACCGTCCGCCCCTGGTCACGGTTGGCCTACCGCCCCGGCCAGGTCATCCCCGTCCACACGCCGCGCCACCCCGACCAATGGCGCTGGTACTCCCCCGCGAACGCGCCACGCCCCGACGGCACCGTGGAGCTGCACGTCCGTGCCGTGGCCGCCGGCACCGTCTCGACCAGCCTCGTGCATGAGGTACGCCCCGGCGAGCTGCTGCACCTCGGCCCGCCCCACGACACCGGCCTGCACCTGCGCGACGGCGACCTGTTGCTGGTGGCCGGCGGCACCGGGCTGGCCCCGCTGCGCGCCCTGGTCGAACAGGTCGCCGCCGCCCTCGACGGCCGCCGGGTCACCCTGATCGCCGCCACCCGCACCTTCACCGAGCTGTACGACGCCATCGCCCTCGACAAGCTCCAGCAGGCCCACGACTGGCTCACCATCGTGCCCGCGTTCTCCGACGACCCGCAGGCCGCGCCGGCCGAGCGGGGCGACGCGCTCACCCTCGCCCTGCGCCACCACCGACCGCACCATCAGGTGTACGTCTGCGGCCCACCCGCCATGCTCGACGACGTCCCGTCGCCGGCTCCCCCAGGCCGGGATACCCGTCCACCGCCTCCACCTGCCCGACACACCAGGCGAGGGCGCAGCGCTGGTAAGGGTCGCGCGCTGACGGGTGTCCACCGCAGCCGCACACCCTGCCGGCCCGCTCGCCCTGACGAGAACGCCGCGATCAACTGGTCAGGAGCGGGACAGCCGGCGCAGCAGCGAATCCGCGCCCAGCGGGTACGCCCCGTGCCGGCGTACCCCGTCGGCGACCTCGCGGTCGGAGGAGATCACCACCACCGGGCGGCCGGGCGGCTCGGCCCGGACCAGTCGGCGGATCAGCTCGTCGGCGGTCTCCCCCTTGCGGGAGAAGAGCACCCGCACCCCGCGCGGGGTGGGGGGCAGGCCGTGCATCCGCTCCGCCCCGTCGAAGACCACTGTCACCTCGTCGCCGGTCTGCGCGGCGATCCCCCCCAGCCCGGTGATCAACCGCTTGCGCTGCTGCTCCAGGGACATCTCGCCGAACCCGCGCTTGGTGACGTTGTAGCCGTCGACGACCAGGTGCGCCCGGGGCAGGGCGAGCAGTTGATCGAGTCGGGCCGGGTCGTCGGTGTCCCGGGCGCGGGCGGCCGGTCCGGCCTGGGCGGTCACCGGGGCGTCGGTGAAGGCGTCGGCCACGAAGTCGGCGGGGAGCTTGTCCACCGGGTCCAGAGCCAGTTCGCGGCGCAGCCCGACGGCGGCCTGACCGATCGTCTCCAGCAGCAGCCACAGCCGGGCGTCGTCGACCGAGCGGGCCTCCTTGGCGCTGGCCTTGGCCACCCCGGCCGCCGCCTCGGCCTCGGCCAGCCGGGCCCGCGCCCGGCGCAGCTCGGCGTCGCTGTCGGCGGCGGCCCGGGTGGCCCGGCCGCGTTCGGTGGCGAGCAGGTCGTTGGCCCGGCGTTCCCGGGCCTGGGTCTCGCGCAGGCTGCGCTGGAGCTGGCGGTTGTCCTCCCGGAGCTGACCCAGCTCCTCGCGGACCCGGGCCAGCTCGTCGCGGAGCTTGTCCGCCTCCACCCGGGCCACCGCCCGGTCGTGCTCGGCCCGGGTGGCCCGCTGTTCGGCCTCCCGGACCAGCTCGGCGACGACCGCGCTGTCCGCCTCGGCGCGGACCACGGCCCCGCTGGCGTCGATCAGTTCCCGCCAGCCCCGGGGGCGGACGAGGTAGGCCAGGGCGGCCACCTCGACCGGGTCGGCGGCGGCCGGCGCGGTCCCGTCGACCACTGCCGCACCCAGGTCACCGGCGTCGGCCAGGACCCGGGCGGTGACCCGCTGCCGGAACAGCGGATCGGCGGTGAGCTGGGCGGCGATGGCCGAGCCGCCCAGCCGCGCCCGGCGGTTCGGGGCGAACTTCGCCACCCGGCGCAGCGGCACCGGCACCTCGTCGCCGGGCAGGCCGGGCAGGACCGCGGCGGTGAGCGCCACGATCCGCTGCCGGACCGGCTCGGGCAGGCTGGGCTCCGGCTCGGGCGGTCCGGTCTCGGCGGATCCCGCCTCCGACGCTCCACCCCCGGCGGGTCCGGCCTCGGGCGGTCCGGCCTCAGTTTCGGGCGCCCCCGCACCCGGGTTCCCGCCGGCCCCGGGCACGGCGGCGGACGACCCCTCCTCCGGGAGGTGGTCGTCGTACGGCTCGGTGAGGGGCATGGGGCAAGTCTCCCACCGCGACCGGGCCCACCGCCGGATGAGTGAGCCGATCTCTCATCCTATGCCGTGGGTGGCTGCTGGGGCTGCGGTGACGGGAGTGTCGCACCTGACGATTAACCTGCCGGCCGTGGCACCTGGGGAGTTCGTCCAACAGACCCTGGCCGGGCTGGACCGGTCGGCCGGCGGCGTCGATCCGGCGCTGCCGCTCTACGCGACGACGTTCGTGGTGGTCGACCTGGAGACCACCGGCGGCTCACCCGACGGCGGGGGCATCACCGAGATCGGCGCGGTCAAGGTACGCGGCGGCGAGGAGCTGGGCGTGCTCGCCACCCTGGTCAACCCGGGGGTGCCGATCCCGCCGTTCATCACCGTGCTGACCGGTATCACCCAGGCCATGCTGGTTCCCGCCCCGCCGATCGAGCAGGTGCTGCCGAGCTTCCTGGAGTTCATCGCCGACGCCGTGCTGGTGGCCCACAACGCCCCCTACGATGTCGGGTTCCTCAAGGCCGCCTGCGCGAAGCACGGCCACCGCTGGCCCCAGCCCCGGGTGCTGGACACGGCGGCGCTGGCCCGCCGGGTGCTCAGCCGCGACGAGGTGCCCAACCGCAAGCTGGGCACCCTGGCCGCCTACTTCCGCACCGCCACCCAGCCCACCCACCGGGCGCTGGACGACGCCAAGGCGACGGTGGACGTGCTGCACGGGTTGATCGCCCGGCTCGGTGGGCACCGGGTCGACACGGTCGGCGAGGCGATCGAGTTCACCCGGGCGGTCACCCCCACCCAGCGACGCAAGCGGCACCTGGCCGAGGGGCTGCCGAAGGCCCCCGGGGTCTACATCTTCCGGGCGGCCGACGACCGGCCGCTCTACGTCGGCACCTCCGGCGACATCGCCACCCGGGTGCGCAGCTACTTCACCGCCGCCGAGAAGCGGGCCCGGATGTCGGAGATGCTGGCCGCCGCCGAGCGGGTGGAGGCGGTCGAGTGCGCCCATCCGCTGGAGGCGGAGGTGCGCGAGCTGCGGTTGATCGCCGCGCATGCGCCGCCGTACAACCGCCGGTCGAAGTATCCGGAGCGGATGGTGTGGCTCAAGCTGACCGACGGGCCGTACCCCCGGCTGTCGGTGGTGCGCGGCCTGGCCCCCGGCGACACCGCCTACCTCGGCCCGTTCCGCTCCACCCGGGCCGCCGAGCTGGCCGCCGCCGGGTTCCACGACGCGGTGCCGCTGCGCCAGTGCACCCACCGGTTGTCACTGCGCACGGTCACGCCGGCCTGCGCCCTGGCCGAGCTGGGCCGCTGCCCGGCACCCTGCGAGCACCGGATCACCCCCGAGGAGTACGACCAGCGCGCCGTCGTGCCGTTCCGCACCGCCACCACCAGCGACCCGCAGGTGGTGGTGGACGCCCTGCTGGCCCGGATCGAGGCGCTGGCGGCGTCCCGGCGCTACGAGGAGGCGGCGGTGGTGCGGTCCCGGCTGGCCGCGGTGCTGCGGGCCGCCGTCCGGATGCAGCGGCTGGCCGGGCTGACCCGGATCGGCGAGGTGGCCGCCGCCCGGCCCGCCGCCGGGGGTGGTTGGGAGCTGGCGCTGGTGCGGCACGGGCGGCTCGCCGGCGCCGGGGTGTCCCCGCTGGGCGTCCACCCGCGACCGACGATCACCGCGATCCGGGCCACCGCCGAGACGGTGGAGCCGGGCGGACACGGGCCGGTGCCCCGGGCCACCGCCGAGGAGACCGAGCGGATCCTGTCCTGGTTGGAGCGACCGGAGACCCGTCTGGTGGAGATGACCTCCGAATGGTCGTCGCCGGTGGCCGGCGCGGGGCGGTTCCGTGACCTGCTGGCGAAGGCCGAGGGCGGTGGGTCTGCCCAACTCTCGACCGAACGCTCATGAGCAAGTGACCGATCGGACTACCCCGCCTCGCTTAGGCTGTTAAGGGAGTGCAGTCCTGCCCGTTTCGTGGGCCTGCTTCCGGTTGCCGGGTACGGTGGACGGGAGTCGGGGTGAGGAGGTGTCCCTCGTGGACGTCGACGCCGGACACGGCGCCGCCCTGGGAGGTGCGCTCCCGGCCCAGCCGGGTGAGTTGCCCCTGGCCCGGCGGCTCCGGTCCTTGTTGAGCTGGCCGGCCAGCGACGGTGATCCGGTGACCCAGTTGGTCCGCACCCACCGCGGCATCCATTCCAGCGCGGACGCCTCGGTGCTGCGCAGGGCGTACACGATCGCCGAGAACATGCACCGCGGGCAGTTCCGCAAGAGCGGCGAGCCCTACATCACCCACCCGCTGGCGGTCGCCCAGATCTGCGCCGACCTCGGGATGGACACCACCACCCTGGTCGCGGCGCTGTTGCACGACACCGTGGAGGATACCCGCTACACCCTCCAGGCGCTCAGCGAGGACTTCGGCCACGAGGTGGCCCACCTGGTCGACGGGGTGACCAAGTTCGACAAGGCGTTCTACGGCAAGGCCGCCGAGGCCGAGACGATCCGCAAGATGATCATCGCGGCCGGCAAGGACGTCCGGGTGCTGATCATCAAGCTGGCCGACCGGCTGCACAACATGCGTACCCTCGGGGTCCGCTCGGCCGCCTCCCGCGAACGGATCGCCCGCAAGACCCAGGAGGTGCTGGTCCCGCTCTGCGACCGGCTCGGCATCCAGACCCTCAAGCGCGACCTCGACGACGTGGTGCTGCTGCACCTGGAGCCCGACGAGCACGCCCGGCTGGCCCGGTACGTGCACGACCGGCCCGGCTGGGACGTCTACCTCGACGACGTGGTGGCCCAGGCCAAGGTGGCGCTGCGGCGCAGCCGGGTGGACGCCGAGGTGAGCGTCCGCCCCCGGCACCTCTACTCGATCTGGAAGGACACCGTGGCCGGCGGGCACACCGCCCCGTACGACCTGCCCCGGATCGTGATCGTGGTGGACGGCCCGGCCACCGACTGTTACGCCGCCCTCGGCGCGGTGCACGGGCGCTGGCGGCCGGTCCCCGGCCGGTTCAAGGACTTCATCGCCTCCCCCAAGAACAACCTCTACCGCTCCCTGCACACCAGCGTCTGCGGCCCGCAGGAGCGCACGGTCGAGGTGCTGATCCGCACCCAGGAGATGCACCGCTGCGCCGAGTACGGGGTGGCCGCCGACTTCCGCTTCCCCCGGGCCGCCACCGGGGCGAGCAACACCGACCAGCTCTCCTGGCTGCGCCGGGTGCTCGACTGGGAGCAGGAGGCCCCCGACCCGGCCCAGTTCCTCCAGTCGCTGCGCTGCGACCTGGCCGAGGCGCAGATCCAGGTGGTCGCCGACGGCCGGCAGGTGGTGCTGCCGGCCGGGGCGACCCCGGTCGACCTGGCCTACGAGCTGGGCACCGAGCGGGGCGACCACTGTCTCGCCGCGCGGATCAACGGCCGGCTCGCCCCGCTGGCGTCCGAACTGGACGAGGGCGACGTGGTGGAGATCTACACCGAGAGCGACGCGGAGAGCGGCTTCGAGGCGACCTCCGCCCCCCGGGGGCCCCGCCGCGAGTGGCTCGACTTCGTCAAGTCACCGCACGCGCAGATGCAGATCAGCCGCTGGTTCACCGACCACACCGAGCCCGGCATCTCGATCGCCGACAAGGTACGCCTGGGGCGGGCCACCATCGGGCTGGCGCTGCGCAAGCACGACCGGGGGCTGGCCAGCGACCTGCCGCTGCTGCGGCTGTCGGAGGAGCTCGGCTACCCCGACCTGGAGACCCTGCTGGTCGCGGTCTTCGACCGGGCGGTCGAACCGGACACCGTGGTCCGCCAGCTCATCGACCTGGTCGACCATCGACAGTGACCGGGGCGGGTCGACGCCTGCCCGGGTGACCGGTCGCCCCGCGCCCCACAGCGGCGCATCGACGGCCTAGCCTGGAGCCATGATCCTCCGCTCCCGCGCCACCGGCCGGGCCGTCGCGTACAAGGTCTTCTACCGGCTGCCGGTGTCGGTCCGCCGTCGCCTGGTCCGGCTCGCCGGGCCGAAGTACGTCGTCGGCGCGGTGACCCTGGTCCGGGACAGCGAGGCCGGCGGGGCCGGCCGGCTCCTGCTGCTGCGCCAGCCCCCCGGGCACAGCTGGACGCTCCCCGCCGGGCTGCTCCAGCGCGGCGAGGCGCCGGTCGTCGGCGCGGCCCGCGAGCTGCACGAGGAGTCCGGCGTCCGGCTGCCCCCCGACCGGCTCCGCCCGGCCGTGCCGAACGCCCTGGTGCATACCCGGGGCTGGGTGGACATGGTCTTCGAGGTCGAGGTGCCCGCCTCCACCACGACCCTGAAGGTGGACGGCGCGGAGGTCCTGGAGGCCGCCTGGCACCCGCTGGACGACCTGCCCCGGCTGAGCCGGGCCACCGCCAACCTGCTCGGCCACTACGGCATCGGGCCGCAGGCCGGCCAGCCGGCGACGTGAGCGCACCGGACGGCCTGTGCGCGGTGGTGCTCGCCGCCGGTGAGGGCACCCGGTTACGCCCACTCACCGCCCGGGTGCCGAAGGCGCTCTGCCCGATCGGCAACGTGTCGCTGCTGGACCGGGCGCTGGCACGGCTCACCGGCCTGGGCCTGACCGGGCCGGACCGGGTGGCGGTGAACGCCTGCTACCTGGCCGACCAGGTGGTGGCCCAGGTCGGCGACCGGGCACACCTGTCGGTGGAGCCGGGCGATCCGCTGGGCACCGCCGGCGGCCTGGGCAACCTGCGGGGCTGGATCGCCGGCCGGGGGGTGCTGGTCGGCAACGCCGACGCGTACCTGGCCGATCCGCACCGCGCTCCCGGCCCGGACGTCGCGGCGCTGCTCGCCGGTTGGGACTTCCGGTCCGTCCGGCTGCTCGGCCGCCCGGCCCCGGACCCGACCGCCCCCGGCACCTTCGACGGGCACGTCTTCACCGGCTTCTCGCTGCTGCCCTGGCACCGGGTGCGGGAGCTGCCGGCCCGCTTCGGTGACCTGGTCCGCACGGTGTGGCGGCCGGCGGAGGCGGCCGGTGAGCTGACCGTGGTGCCGTACCCGGGAACGTTCTTCGACACCGGCACACCCGCCGACTACCTGGCGGCCAACCTGCACGCCGCCGGGGACGGCGGCCTGCTGATCGCCCCGGACGCCACCGTCACCGGCCGGGCACGGCACGCGGTGGTCGGCGCGGGTGCGGTGGTACGCGGCGACGTGGAACGCGTGGTGGTCTGGCCCGGCGCGACGGTCGGCCCGGACGAACGGCTCCGGGACGCCATCCGGGGCGCCGACGGGCTCACCGTGCCGGCCTCACCAGGCGGAAGTTGATCGTCGGTGCCAGAATCACCGGCATGCAGCCCTCCGTGCCCCGGATCCCCCTGTCGGTCGGCTACCGGTCGGGCCGGACCGGCCGGGTCGTCTCGTTGCTGGTGCTGGGTGTCATCCTGACGGTGACCTGCGGCTGTGTCGGCGCCTTCATCGGGACCGGCCTGAACGCGGCGACCGGCAACGACAGCTCGGGCAGCGCGACCGTGCCCGCGCTCGTCGCGCTGCTGTCGGTCGGGCTGGTCATGCTCTTCATCGGCCTGCTGGTGACCAGCATCGTGCGGACGAGCGCCCGGCTGGAGGGCACCCGGCTCACCGTGGTCGGGCTCACCACGAAGAGCGTCGACCTGCGGGCCGCCCGGTCGGTGTCGTTGCGGGCCGCGGCCGTCGCGCACACCGGGGTCTCCAGCGACGGCTCGCTGGTCGCCACCGGCGCGGTCACCCGGACCCCGGTGCTCACCGTCACCGCCGACACCGGCACGGTCAAGCTGGGGCTGCGCAGCAAGGAGAGCCTGCTCATCCCGCCGCCGGAGATGTACGCCCTGGCCGCCGCGCTGGACACCGCCCGCTGCCCGGGGGCGGCGGAGGCGGCGGGGTGGCTGCGTGCCATGGCCGCCGACCCCCGCACCATGCTGCTCTGACCCCCGCCACCGGCGGCTCTCGTCCCGGCCACCCGCTCTGACCCGCGCCACCGGCGGCTCTCGTCCGGCTGCTGGCGCTTGCGGGCGGGCGAGCACACCGACACGGTGCGGCGCGGCCGGCTACCGGCGCTGCGGGCAGGCGAGCGCCTTCACCACCGACACTATGCGGTGCGACGCGTATGCCTGGCTGGCATAAATATGCCAGCCAGGCATACGCCCTCCGCCCGATGTTCACGCCGACGGCAGTCGCGCGCTCGCGCAGACCCCCACCGGCACCGGCTCGCTCGCCAGGGACGCGCGGGCCAGGGCCGGGGACGCGCGGGCCAGGGCCGGGGACGCGCGGGCCAGGGCCGGGGACGCGCGGGCCAGGGCCGGGGACGCGCGGGCCAGGGCCGGGGACGCGCGGGCCAGGGCCGGGGACAACCGGGAGGGGCGGGTGGGTACGGCACTAGCATGGTCGACGACACCAGGCCGGCGTCGCGCCGGGCACGACGAACGGAGAATCATCCAGTGATCACCGCGATCGTCCTGATCGACTGCGCCACCGACTCGATCCCCGAGGTGGCCGAGAACCTGGCCAACCTGCCCGGCGTCAGCGAGGTCTACTCGGTGGCCGGGCACGTCGACCTGATCGCCATCGTCCGGGTCCGGGAGTTCGAGCAGATCGCCCAGGTCATCGCCGGCAGCATCTCCAAGGTGCCCGGGGTGCTCGGCACCGAATCGCACATCGCCTTCCGCGCCTACTCCCAACACGACCTGGAGGAGGCCTTCGCGATCGGCCTGGCCAGCGCCGACTGACCCGGCCCCGCCGACACCATCCGGCCGCCGCCACCCCTGGCCGCCGGCATCCGGCCGCCGGTAGCGGCGTGCGCGACGGTGGCACCGGCTGCTGGTGTCCGCGCGCACGATGGTGGCCGGCCCCTGGGGACCGGCCACCATCAGGTGGTACGAGGTGTCAGCTGTTGTCCGGAGCGGGCGTCTCGGTGCTGCCACCCGGTTCCGGCGACTCCGTGGTGCCGCCCGGAGCCGGCGACTCGGTGGTGCCACCGGGTGCCGGCGTGCCGCTGCCGTTCGGGCTCGCGGTGCCACTGGCACTGGTCTGCGGGACCGGGATGCCCAACTCCTGGGCCAGGGCCACCAGCGCGTCGTAGTGCGCCTGCAACACCGGCAGGGCGTCCTGCGCCAACTGGACCACCGACTGCTCCGAGCCCTGCGAGATCTCGGTCTGGGTGGCCTGGATGGCCTGCACGTGACCGGCCAGCTCAGCGGTCACCCAGGCCTTGTCGAACGCCGCGCCGTTGAGCCCGTTGAGCTTGTCGATGACCTTCTGCTGGTCGGCCGTCGGCGCGCTCGGCAGCGACACGTTGAGCTGCTGCGCGGTGCTCTGCACCGTCTGGTCGAGCTGGGTGTGGTCCGTGACGAACTGCTGCCCCAGCTGCTTGACCTGCTCGTTCTGGCCCTTCTTCTGGGCCAGGTTGCCGGTGACGATCTCCGCCAGGTTCACCTGGTGCACCGCCTGCAGGTACTGGGTGTCCTGCGCCGACGGCTGCGCAGCGGCCTCTGCGGCGGCTGCGGGCGCCAGACCGACCACCGCCAGCGTGGCCAGTAGTCCCAGGCGTTTGATACCCAACATGTTGCCTCCCCGTTTCCGTTGGACCGCACGGATACCCGGCTGGCGGGGGTTATTCCTGGGCTTTCCACCCGTTGGTGGGCGGTCGCGTCGCCGCCGGACCTGCAACGGGTGCCTGCCCGGTCGGGGACCAACCGGGCCACCAACGGGTGCCGGGCCGGTCGCCTCGCCGGCTGGCCCGGCCGCCACCGGAAACGGACGTCAGCTCACCCGGATGGCCCGGACACGGACGTCAGCTCGTCCGGAAACGGGGCTTGGCGCCCCGGAAACGGACGAGACGCCCGCCGGAGTACTCCGGCGGGCGTCTCGGTCGACAGGATCGGAAAGGTCAGCGGCGGGCGTCGCCGCTGCCGATCTGCTCCCGCTCCGGGCGGGGTTCCACCGGCGGGTGCCCCGGCGAAACCGGTGCCTCGACGGGCTTCTCGATCGGGTAGAAGAAGCCCCGGATCGCCGGGCCGAGCGCCCCGAGCCGGTTCATCTTCTTCGGCACCACCCAACCGACGTAGTCCAGCTCGGCGTGGCCGTGGCCGTCGGCTGCACTGAGCGGCTGGTGGACCTCCTCGAACCGGCCGTCGGGCAGGCGGCGGATGATGCCGGTCTCCACGCCGTGGGCCAGCACCTCCCGGTCGTGCTGCTGGAGACCGAGGCAGATCCGGTACGTGACGTAGTACGCCAGCGGCGGGACCACCAGCAGGCCGATCCGGCCCGCCCAGGTCATCGCGTTCAGGCTGATGTGGAACTTGTCGGCGATCACGTCGTTGGCTCCGGAGAGCGTCAGCACGATGTAGAAGGCGACCGCCATCGCGCCCACCGCGGTGCGGGCCGGCACGTCCCGGGGCCGCTGCAGCAGGTTGTGGTGCCGGTAGTCCTTGAGCTGGCGCGCCTCCACGAACGGGTAGAGCGTGGAGAGGCCGACCAGGATGCCCGGCAGCACGACCGTCGGCCAGAACAGCGGCGGGATGACGTACCCGTCGCCGATCGGGATGTTGATCTCCCAGGCGGGCATCAGCCGGGTCGAGCCGTCGAGGAACATCACGTACCAGTCGGGCTGGCTGGCGGCCGAGACCACCCACGCCTCGTACGGGCCGAAATACCAGATCGGGTTGATCTGGAACAGGCCGCCCATCAGCGCGATCACGCCGAAGACGACCATGAAGAAGCCGCCCTGCTTGAGCGCGTAACGCGGGAACATCCGCTCGCCGACCACGTTGTCGTTGGTCCGGCCGGGGCCGGGCCACTGGGTGTGCTTCTGCTTGAACACCAGGCCCAGGTGGGCGCTGATCAGCGCCACCAGCAGACCCGGGATCAGCAGCACGTGGGCGATGAAGAACCGGCTGATGATGATCTCGCCCGGGAACTCACCCCCGAAGATGGACGAGGTGACCCAGGAGCCGATCACCGGGATCGACAGCATGATGCCCGAGGCGATCCGCAGGCCGGTGCCGGACAGGCCGTCGTCCGGCAGCGAGTAGCCGGTGAAGCCGGCCAGGAAGCCGACCCAGAAGAGCAGCGAACCGATGATCCAGTTGGTCTCCCGCGGCTTGCGGAACGCGCCGGTGAAGAAGATCCGCAGCATGTGCACCACGATCGCGGCCATGAACAGCAGCGCGGACCAGTGGTGCATCTGCCGCATGATCAGACCGCCCCGGACATCGAACGAGATGTCCAGGCTGGAGGCGTACGCGGCGGACATCGGCGTGCCCCGCAGCGGGGCGTAGCTGCCGTTGTAGACCACCTCGGTCATCGCCGGCTCGTAGAAGAAGGTCAGGAACACGCCGGTCAGCAGCAGCACGACGAACGAGAAGAGCGCGATCTCGCCGAGCAGGAACGACCAGTGGTCCGGGAAGACCTTGTTGAGCAGCTTGCGCAGCGGCGTGGCTACCTGGAAGCGGTCGTCCGCCCCCACTGCGGCCTTGCCCGGCACCGCTGCCACGTCAAACTTTCGGCGCTTCATGGCCGCTCCCAGAAGTCGGGGCCGACGGTTTCAGTGTAGTCGGACTTCGCCACGAAGAAACCTTCCTCGTCCACCTCGATCGGCAGCTGGGGAAGCCGCCGACTCGCCGGGCCGAAGACCGGACGGGCGTTGTCGGTGATCAGGAACTGGCTCTGGTGACACGGGCAGAGCAGCCGGTTGGTCTGCTGCTCGTAGAGGCTCGCCGGGCAGCCGGCGTGCGTGCAGATCTTGGAGTACGCCGCGTAGTTGCCCCACATGAAGTCACCGTGGCCGACCCGCGAGTTGGCCTGCCGGGACTTCTCCGCGTCGCTCTCCCGCAGGTGGATCAGCAGGGTCGGCGAATCGGCGTGCTTGTTGCTCACGCCGTGGTCGATGCCGGGGAAGACGGTGAGCTGGCCACCGGCGCTGACATCGGCGGGACGGATCGGCCGGCCGTCCTCGCGGACCAGCCGGATCTTCTTGCCGTCGGCCGGCGCGAACCCGGTGGTGAACATCTGGTTGTTCTTGTGCGGGTTGGAGATCAGGCCGCCGACCAGCGGGGCCGCGGCGACCGCACCGACCGGCAGCAGACCGGCGACCAGCGAGACACCGAGCAGCGGACGCCGCCGTACCCCCATCTCGTCGGCCAGGTAGAGCATGGTCTCGCCGGTGATCTTCCGCTCGTCCGGCGAACCGGGACCGTCGTGCCGGTCCTGGATCGACACCTCCTTGGGCAGCAGCTTCTTGCCCCAGGTGAGGATGCCGAAGCCGATGCCGAGCAGGGCGATGCCCAGGGTGACGCCGAGCAGCGGGGTGTACCACTTGTCGCCGCCCCGGCCCGGCTCGTACTCCCAGGGCCACCAGATGTAGACGACCAGGAACGCGGTCGCGGCCAGCCCGGTCAGCAGGAACATCGCCGCGACCGTACGGGTCAGCCGGCGCTCGGCCTTGCTGCCCGGGACGACCTGCTCCTCGTAGTGGACGATCTCGATGTCGTCCCGGCGCGCCCCCTCGGTGACGATGTCGAACCGGGAGAGCCGGGGGTCGTGGACGTCGAGCGGTTCCCGGTCCTGCGGGGCGTGCTGCTCGGTCTGGGTGCTCATGCCGTCACCTCGCTACGGGCGGTGCCGGCGGCCGGCACCACGGCAATGCTGTCGACGATCCGCCCGGTCACGACTTGCCCGCAATCCACAGGCTCGTGAAGACCAGCGCGACGATGCCCACCAGGAAGATGGCCAGCCCCTCGGTGGACGGCCCGTACCGACCGAGGTTGAAGCCGCCCTGGTCCTGGTCGGCCTTCAGGGACTCCTGGATGTAGGCGATGATGTCCGCCTTCTGCTCCGGGGTGATCTGGTTGTCGCCGAACACCGGCATGTTCTGCGGGCCGCTGAGCATCGCGGCGTAGATCTGCGCGTCGCTGGCCGGGGCCAGGCTCGGGGCGTACTTGCCGGAGGAGAGCGCGCCGCCGCCACCGCCGAAGGCGTGGCACTGCGAGCAGTTGATCCGGAACAGCTCGCCACCGGTGGCCAGGTTGGCGCCCTCGCGGAGGTTGCCCTGCGGGACCTGGGGGCCGCCGCCGAGCTCCTGGATGTACTGGCCGAGCTGGCGCACCTGCTCGTCGGTGAAGACCGGCGGCTTGCGCATGGCCTGCGCCTCCTGCCGGGCCATCGGCATCCGGCCGCTGCCGACCTGGAACTCCACCGAGGCGGAGCCGACACCGATCAGGCTCGGGCCACGACCCTCGACGCCCTGGGCGTTGGGGCCGTGACAGGTCACGCAGCTCACGTCGAACAGCGCCCGGCCCTCGGCCGCGGCGCCGGTCAGCGGCGGGTTTTCCTGCGCCTGCGCGCCCGGGGCGAAGACCGTGTAGGCACCGCCGGCAAGCGTCAGCGCGGCGATCAGCCGGAACGCCGCGCCCAGCCGACGGCGGCCCCTGCTGCGCGCCGCGGGCCGCCCGCGCAGGCGCGCGAGCAGACCGCGTCGGCGGTCGTTGTCAGAAGTCATGACCTGTGTCCTTAACCGGTTGGACCTTGTCTCAGGGGACGGAGCAGCGGCGCGGAACGTGACGCGCCAAGATCACTGAAGCCAGTAGATCATGGCGTAGAGCCCGATCCACACGACGTCGACGAAGTGCCAGTAATAGGACACGACGATCGCCGACGTGGCCTGGGCGGGGGTGAACCGGCCCATGGTGGTGCGGATCATGAAGATGATGAAGGCGATGAGACCGCCGGTCACGTGCAGGCCGTGGAAGCCGGTGGTGAGGTAGAACATCGACCCGTAACCGTCTTCGTTGATCTTCACGCCCTCGTGGACCAGGGTCAGGTACTCGTTCGCCTGGCCGAGCACGAAGATCAGGCCCATCACGAAGGTGAGCGTGAACCAGCGCCGCAGGGCGTGCACGTCACCCTTCTCGGCCGCGAAGACACCGAGCTGGCAGGTCACCGAGGACAACACCAGGATCACCGTGAAGGTGGTCGCGTAGGGGATGTTGAGGACCTCGGTGTGCTTCTCCCACTGCTCCGGCGCCGCCGCGCGGATCGAGAAGTACATCGCGAACAGCGCCGCGAAGAACATGAGTTCGCTGGAGAGCCACACGATCGTCCCGACGCTGACCATGTTGGGCCGCGTCAGAGAGTGGATCCGGCTCTTGTCAATGGCTGGGGCCGCAGTCACGCGGTCATTATTGCCCTTGACCGGGGCGGGCGATCAGCGGGGGGCCAAACCCGGGTCAGGGATGGCCCGATCGTGGCGGTCCGGTTCGCCTGGCCTAGCCTGAAAAGCGTGCTGCACGTCGATTCGATCTTCGCCGCCACCTCGACGGCCCCGTCCACCGTAGTGGCGGCGGCCGGCGTCGAGGTACCGCCGCCGTTCGACATCACCCGCGTCTTCACCGAGACCCGGCTGGACAGCTGGCTCGCCCTGGGCCTGGTCCTCGCCGCCGGCCTCTACCTCTACGGGGTGCACCGGCTACGGCTGCGCGGGGACCACTGGCCGGTGCTCCGTACCGTGTGCTTCCTCGGACCGGGCCTGGGCGGCATCGCCGCGGTCACGGTCAGCGGCCTGCACGCCTACGACACCGCCCTGCTCTCGGTGCACATGGTGCAGCACATGGTGCTGTCGATGATCTCGCCGATCTTCCTCGCCCTGGGCGCACCGGTCACCCTCGCGCTGCGCACCCTGCCGATCGGCCCGCGCAAGCGGCTGCTGGCCGTCGTGCACAGCAGAATCGCCCGGGTCTACAGCTTCCCGCTGGTGGCGTTCACCATCTTCGTGGTCAACCCGTTCGCGCTCTACTTCACCGACCTCTACCGCTACACCCTCGAACACGCCTGGGCGCACGAGCTGGTGCACGCGCACTTCATCATGACCGGCTGCGTGTTCTTCTGGCCGCTGCTCGGCCTCGACCCGCTGCCCGGCCGCTGGCCGTACCCGGCGCGGGCGCTGCTGATGCTGCTCTCGGTGCCGTTCCACACCGTGCTCGGGCTCACCATCATGCAGAGCACCACCCTGTTCGGCGGCGACTGGTACCCGTCGCTCAACCTGGCCTGGTCCGACCCGTGGAACGACCAGGTGGTCGCCGGGGGCATCCTCTGGGCCGGCGGCGAGTTCGTCAGCGTGACGATGCTCGCGGTGCTGGTGGTGCAGTGGGTCAAACAGTCCGAGCGGGAGGCCCGCCGGGTGGACCGCGAGCTGGACCGGCAGGAGGCCCGCGACCGCGCCGCCGAGGCCGCCACCGCCACCGCCGGGGCCGGGGCCGGGGCCGGGGCTGGAGCCGGGGCCGGGGCCGGGGCCGGTGCCTCAGCCGCGGGGGCCGGAGCCGCCGCCGGAGCCGGAACGAGCCCCGGAAACCCGCATTGAGCTGCCGCGACACCCGGTCCGCCGGGAGCCGGCAGGTGGGATGTCGAGTACGCCACACCGCCCGGTAGGATCAGCGGCAGCAACGAGGAGTACAGCCCATGAGTGAGCGCAGCGAGCGAGTCATGCTCAGTGCGACGGTGCCTCATCACGGCACGGAGCGAAGCGGAGTGTCGGCATGAGCGATCGTCTCTGCACCGTCCTGCTCTACAGCGACGACCAGCAGGTCCGGGACCGGATGCGGCTGGCCGTGGGCACCCGTCCCGCGCCGGGCATCCAGATCGAGTTCGTCGAGGCGTCCGACTACTTCGGCTGCATCCGGCTGGTCGACGACTACGAGATCGACCTGATGCTGCTCGACGGTGAGGCCAGCCCCGGCGGCGGCATCGGCATCGCCCGCCAGATCAAGGACGACCGGGCGGACGCCCCGCCCACCTGCGTGGTCATCGCCCGCGCCGCCGACCGATGGCTCGCCTCGTACGCGCAGGTCGACGGCGTGCTGATGCACCCGCTCGACCCGGTGACCACCGGCACCACGGTCGCCGAGCTGCTGCGTACGCACGCCGCCGCCTGAGCCGGACGCGCTCGGCGGCGTCCCTGGCGCCCGGGTGACGGGCGCCTCCCGTCCATCACACCCCACGCCGCTCGGGAGGCCCAGCATGGGCGAACGGACCTGGCCGCACCTGCTCAACGCGCTGTTGCGCGGCAACGAGCTGTCCACCGCCGACACCGCCTGGGCGATGAACGAGATCATGGCCGGTGCCGCCACCCCGGCGCAGATCGCCGGTTTCGCGGTCGCGCTGCGCGCCAAGGGCGAGACCCCTGCCGAGCTGGCCGGCCTGGTCGAGGCGATGTTCGACAACTCGGTCCCGGTCACCCTGCCGGAGGAGCTGCGCCGGACCGCGGTCGACGTGGTCGGCACCGGCGGTGACCTCGCCCACACGGTCAACATCTCGACGATGACCGCGCTGGTGGTGGCCGGCGCGGGCGTACGGGTGGTGAAGCACGGCAACCGTGCCGCCTCCTCGCTGTGCGGCACCGCCGACCTGCTGGAGCACTTCGGCGTACCGCTGGATCTCGGCCCGGAGCAGGTGGCCCGGTGCGTGGCCGAGGCCGGGATCGGCTTCTGCTTCGCGGCCCGGTTCCACCCCAGCATGCGGCACACCGGTCCGGTCCGGCGGGAGATCGGCGTGCCGACCGCGTTCAACTTCCTCGGCCCGTTGACCAACCCGGCCCGGCCGCGGGCCGGGGCGGTCGGCTGCTTCGACGCCCGGATGGCCCCGGTGATGGCCGAGGTCTTCGCCCGCCGGGGCGACTCGGTGATCGTGATGCGCGGCGAGGACGGCCTGGACGAGTTCACCACCGCCGCGCCCACCCGGGTCTGGGTGGCCCAGGGGGGCGCCGTCCGGGAGGCCGTGCTGGACGCGGCCGACCTCGGGGTGCCCCGGGCCACCCTGGCCGACCTGCGGGGCGGTGACGCCGCGCACAACGCCGCCGTGGCCCGCCGGCTGCTGGCCGGCGAGACCGGTCCGGTACGCGACGCCGTCCTGGTCAACGCGGCCGTCGCGCTGGCCACCCAGACCCCGCTGGACGGTGACCTCACCCAGGCGGTACGCGCCGGCATGGCCCGCGCCGCGGAGTCCGTCGACTCGGGGGCGGCAGCGGCCACCCTGGAGCGGTGGATCGAGGTCGCCCGCTCCCTCTGAGCCCCAGCCGTCCCTCCCGCGCCCGACCATCCCCGGCCCTCGGACCGGCCAGCCCCGCCGGGATGCCGTGGCGCGGGCTGCCCGGATACCGGCATGACCCGCAGGCCGCCGCCCCACTGTCGCCCCGCCCTGCCCCGCCGGTCGCCCCGCCCCGCCCCGCCCCGCCGGTCGCCCCGCCCTGCCCCGCCGGTCGCCCCGCCCCGGTGATCAAGAGCCTTCGGTCAGCAGACCGCGCCGACGTGACCAAAACCTCTTGATCACCGCCTCAACCGTGGGGCGACGGCGGTGACCAAGAGGTTTCGGCGGGGCGGCGGGGCGGCGGGGCGGCGGGGCGGCGGGGCGGCGGGGCGGCGGGGCGGCGGGGCGGCGGGGCGGCGGGGAATTGTCACCCGGGCGTGGGAAACTACATGAGAGTAGTTTTCTGTTTCCGGTGATGGCGGCACTGTCCATCGGCGGTTTCCGGAGCGAGAGGGGACGCCCGTGTCGGACCGCGAGTTCTACTGCGACACCTGCGAGAGCGTTCAGCTGTTCGAGGTGCCGCCGTGCCCCGACGGCCACGGCACCGACTGCCCCGAGCTGGCCTGCACCGGCTGTGGTGCGGCGGTGCTGATCGCGACCTTCGCCTTCCAGCCCACCCGCCTGGCCGACCGCCGCCGCCGGTCGCCAGCCGGTCGTCACGCGGCCTGAATCCGACTGGGGCACCGCCGGCTCCCCCGGCTGAATACCGCCCCGACCCTGCCCCGAACTCCGGCCTGCCCCGAACTCCGGCCTGCCCCGGACTCCGGCCGCTGAGCTGCGTGACAGGATCACCGGATGCTCCGACTCACGGATTTCATCATCGACTGCCCGGACACGATGACGCTGGCGGCCTTCTACTCCGCAGTGACGGATCGCCCGGTCAAGGAGGGCAGCAACGAGGACTGGGCCGGTATCCGGTTCGGCGAGATCGAGCTGGCCTTCATCAGGGTGTCGGAGTACCGCGCCCCGCAGTGGCCCGACGGCGAGCACCCCAAACAGTTCCACCTCGACTTCGAGGTCGATGACATCGAGGCCGAGGAGCGTCGCGTCCTGGCCCTCGGCGCGACCCTGAAGCATGACTTCGTCGGCCCCGACGGCTACGGGTGGCGGGTCTACACCGACCCGGTCGGTCACCCCTTCTGCCTGTGCCGCAACAAGGGTGTCACCTGGACCGACCAGGGACCTGTCTGGCCCGAGCCCGCCTAACCCACCACGCCTTCCTGATCCACTCATCCACCACGCCTGCCTGATCCACTCACCTGAGCCGAAACAGCGGTATCAAGTGCCGGGAAGACCGCTACTTCGGCCCTTTGGAGTCGATCATCCGCGACGACGGCAGCCGACGGCCGCACGGCAGACGGCCGACGGCCGCACGGCAGACGGCCGACGGCAGACGGCCGACGGCCGCACGGCAGACGGCTGCACGGCAGACGGCTGCACGGCAGAGGGCACGCAGCAGACCGCAGCGGGGCAGCGGCGCAGCCGGGCAGCAGAGCAGCGGCGGAAGCAGCGGAAGCGGGGCAATGACGGCAGCAGGCAACGACGACCGGCCCGCCTCCCAGGTGGGGAGGCGGGCCGGTCGGGTGATCGGGTCGGTGCCGGGCGCGGCGAGCAGGCTCGCAGCAGGCCGGGCCGGTGGGTCAGTGCTCGGCGGTGCGCCGGGTACCGGAGTAGTACTCGAAGAGCAGGCCGCAGGCGGCGAAGATGACCAGCACCAGGCCCAGGCCGAGCAGCCAGAACTGCCAGAACACCAGGCCGAGGCCGGCGATCGCGGCGGCCAGCGCCAGGCCGAACGGCCAGTAGCTGCCGGGGCTGAAGAAGCCGATCTCGCCCGCGCCGTCGGCGATCTCGCCGTCCGGCCGGTCCTCCGGGCGCAGGTCGATGCGGCGGGAGACGAACCAGAAGAAGCCACCGCACATCGCGCAGAGCAGGAAGGACAGCAGCAGGGCCACCGTGCCGACCCACTCGACCTGGCCGCCGGAGTCGCCGTACGTCCAGGCACCGTAGAGGACCGTCGCGCCGAGCAGGAACGCGGCGATGATCAGGAAGATACGCCACTCGGTCTTCATGCCGGATACCTCAGTTTCCCGCGCTCGCGGACGCGTCGTCCGGGTTGAAGTTGTCCTTCGTCCGCCGGGTGTCGAACGGCTGGGTGGTCTTCGCGTACGGGTCCTGACCGATGGCGGTCAGCGCCTCCTGCGTCGACTTGCCGTCCCGCTTGGCCGCCAGGAACTGGTCGTACGCCTCCGGGGAGACCACCCGCAGCTCGAAGTTCATGAAGGCGTGGTAGCTGCCGCACAGCTCGGCGCAGCGGCCCACGAACGCGCCCTCGGTCTCCAGCTTGGAGACCTCGAAGACGTTACGGATCTTGCCGGGCATCACGTCGCGCTTGAACAGCAGCTCCGGCACCCAGAAGGAGTGGATGACGTCGCGGCTGGTCTCCTCGAACCGGATGGACCGGCCGGTCGGCAGCACCAGCACCGGGATGACCTCGCTGGTGCCCAGCACCGACGCCACGGTGTTGGCCTCGGGGCCCTGGCCGTCGCGGTAGTTGAACTGCCAGTTCCACTTGACGGCGACGACCTCGACGACGACGTCGGGGTTCTTCGTCGTACGCACCACGTCGGTCTGGACCACCGCCGTGTAGTAGAAGAGCACCGAGACGATCAGGATCGGCGCGATGGTGTAGAGGAACTCCATCGGCAGGTTGTAGCGGGTCTGCACCGGCAGCTCGTTGCCGCGCTTGCGGTAGCGCACCACACACCAGAAGATCAGGCCCCAGACGAAGACACCGACCGCCAGGGCGGCGATGCAGGAGGCGATCCACAGGTCGTACATCCGGTGCGACTCGGGGGTGATGCCGCCCTGCGGCCAGCCGAAGCCGTCGACGGAGCGGCCGACGTCACACCCGGTGAGCAGAACCAGCAGCGCAGCTCCGCCGAGGCCGAGCCCGGCGAGCCGGCCAGCACCACGCCGCCGACGCTCACCGGCTCCGGGGGAAGCGCTGTGCCGTACGGCCGACGGCCGTACCTCCGAACTCCTTGCGACCACCTGGTCCTGCCTCCCTAGCGCGCCGCGGTGGGGCTTTCCAACAGCACCGACGGCAAAGGCGTCACCGACGGTCGCAGATTACTCGACCATGGCGGGCGCGACCGTGTTGGGGTCGCTGTCCGACCCCATCGGGGGGATCTTGGCCATCCCGACGCGATAGCGTCATCTTTCGTGAGTGCCCACCCGGTCTACCTGGACGCCGCCACCGCCGCGCCACTGCATCCGGTCGCCCGGCAGGCGCTGCTGGCCGCCCTCGACGACGGCTGGGCCGACCCCGCCCGGCTCTACGGCCGAGCCCGCCGGGCGGCCCAGCTCCTCGACGCGGCGCGCGAGGCCACCGCCGCCACCCTCGGCGTCCGCCCCGACGAGCTCTCCTTCACCCCCAGCGGTACGCACGCCGCGCACTCCGCCGTGCTCGGTGGCCTCGCCGGCCGGCGGCGCAGCGGGGCGACGCTGGTGCACTCCGCGATCGAACACTCGGCGGTGCTGCACGCCGCCGAGCGGCACGTCGCGGCCGGCGGCACCGCGACCTCCGTACCGGTGGACCGGCTCGGCCGGCTCGACGAGGCCGCCTGGTCGGCGGCGGTGCACTCACCCGGGGTGGCGCTGGCGGCGCTGATCGGGGCCAGCCACGAGGTGGGCACCGCCCAGCCGGTCGCCGGGGCCGCCGCCGTCTGCGCCGCCGCCGGGGTACCGCTCTACGTGGACGCGGCCCAACTGGTCGGCCGGGTTCCGGTGCCGTCCGGCTGGTCGGTGCTGACCGCCAGCGCGCACAAGTGGGGCGGCCCACCCGGCGTGGGACTGCTGGTGGTCCGCAAGGGCACCCGCTGGGAGTCGCCGTGGCCGGCCGACGAGCGGGAGTTCGGGCGTACCCCCGGGGTGGTGAACCTGCCGGCGGTGGTCGCGGCGGCGGCGAGCCTGCGCGCGGCGGCGGCCGACGCGGCGACCGAGGCGGCCCGGCTGACCCCGCTGGTCGACCGGATCCGCGCCCGGGTCGCCGCCGACGTACCGGACGTGGAGGTGGTCGGCGACCCGGTCGACCGGCTCCCCCACCTGGTCACCTTCTCCTGCCTGTACGTCGACGGCGAGGCGCTGCTGCATGCGCTGGACCGGCGCGGCTTCGCCGTCTCCTCCGGCTCCTCCTGCACCTCCTCGACGCTGCGCCCGTCGCACGTGCTGGAGGCGATGGGGGTGCTCTCGCACGGCAACGTCCGGGTCTCGCTGCACCGGGACACCACCGAGGCCGACGTCGAGCGCTTCCTCACCGAGCTGCCCGGGATCGTCGCCGACCTGCGCGCCGACGCCGGCGTGGTGGGCCTGTGACCACCCCGATCGGGCACGACGGCCCGGGTGGTGGGCCTGTGACCACCCCGACCAGGCACGACGGCCCGGGTGGTAGGCCTGCGACCACCCCGACCAGGCACGACGGCCCGGGTGGTAGGCCTGCGACCACCCCGACCAGGCACGACGGCCCGCCGAGCAGGGCGGGCGACGACAGGGCCACCGCCATGGACCGCCCGCCCGGGGCCAGCGACGAGGGGGCCGCAGCGGTGGAGGTGCTGGACTGTCGGGGGCAGCGCTGCCCGCTGCCGGTGATCGCGCTGGCCCGCCGGCTGCCCGAGCTGCCCGTCGGCACGGTCCTCCGGGTACTCGCCGACGATCCGGCCGCCGCCGTCGACATCCCCGCCTGGTGCCGGATGCGCGCCCAGGAGTTCGTCGCCACCACCCCCGACGGCCCCGCCTACGACATCCGCCGCACCCACTGACCCACCCCTCCCCACCCCCTCACTCTCCCCCGCTCACCACCCCGCCCCGCTCCCCGTCCCACTGCCCCGCCCGTCCCCGCCCCCCACCTCACCCCAACCCCGCCCCCTCCCGCCCCGTCCCCTCCCGCCCCGTCGATCATGGAGTTATGGTGGTCGATTATGCGGTATATCGACCGTTTCACAGGCGCCATAACTCCATGATCGACAGGGGCGGGTGGGACAGGGACAGGGACGGGGGGCTGCGTTAGGTCACCCTCTTGCCGGCCGAGTCGCGCGCTGATCAGGGAGTAGGTCGGCGCGCCTGGAGGTCGTCCTACCTACGCCGATCTGACCACCCCGCACCCCCACCCCCGCCTCCTCGCCCCACCGCTGCGCCCCGTTGATCAAGAGGTTGACGTCAAAGTTGATCACTAACTTGACGTCAACCTCTTGATCACCGGGGCGGATGTGGGGAAGGGGTGGGTGGGGAGCGGGGTTAGGGGGTGGGGTGGTGGGTCAGGGCGGTGATGAGCCAGTTCAGGACGGGGGTCAGGGTGGGCTGCGGGGTCCATCCGTTGACCGCCGCCCGACACGCTTCCCCGGTCAGGGCAGGCGACGCCTGACGCGCGGGATCAGGCCAGGTAACGCAGGATGGCCGGGAGCGGGTCGATCGCGATGGTGGTGTCCACGACCAGCCGGGGGCCGACCAGCGGTTCGTACTCCGTGCCGCGCCGTCCGGTCTGCTCCCAGGTCGGGGCGAGCGGGTCCGCGGCGTGCCGGGCCTCCACCCGGCGACGCCACTCCGCCTCGTCACCGCAGTACACCTCGATCAGCCGCAGCGGCACCCCAGCCCGCGCGGCCAGGTCGAACCAGAGCTCCCGGGCACCGGCCACCGGGTTGACCGCGTCGACCACCACGCTGGTGCCCAGCCCGAGCTGAACCCCGGCCAGCCCGGCCAGCGCGTCGTACCCGGCCAGGGCCGCCCCGTGACCGGTCAGCCCGTGCCGGGCCAGCGCCCGCTCGATCGGGTCGACCGGCAGCACCGGGGCGCCCAGCGAGACGCCGACCTGCCCGGCGAGGGTGCTCTTACCCACCCCCGGCAGACCGGCGAACACGACCAGCGACTGCGTCATGGCACCAGGTGCGGCCGGACATCCTCGGCGGCGTCGTCCCCGTACGAGTCGGCCAGCCGCTTGACGAACACGTCGCGGCGCACGTCGTACTCCTGGGTGCCGACGGTCTCCAGGACCAGCGCGGCCAGCAGCGAACCGACCTGGGCGGCACGTTCCAGCCCGAGGCCCCAGGACAGGGCGGCGAAGAAACCGGCCCGGAAGCCGTCGCCGACCCCGGTCGGGTCGACGGCCCGCGCGTCCCGGACGATCGGCACCCGGAACGGCTCCCCGGCCCGGGTGGCGATCTCCACGCCGTCCTTGCCGAGGGTGGTGACCCGGACCTTCACCCGCTCCAGGAGCTGGGCGTCGGTCAGCCCGGCCTTGCTCTGCAGCAGCGACTTCTCGTAGTCGTTGGTCATCAGGTACTCGGCCCCGTCGATCAGCGCGACCACGTCCGCGCCGTCCATCCGGGCGAGCTGCTGCGACGGGTCGGCGACGAAGGCGTAGCCCCGATCCCGGCACTCGGCCGAGTGGCGGAGCATCGCCTCCGGGTCGTTCGCGCTGACCAGGACCAGGTCCAGGCCGCCGAGCCGGTCCGCGACGGGGGCCAGCTCGATGTTGCGGGCCTCGCTCATCGCCCCCGCGTAGAACGAGGCGATCTGGCACATGTCGGTGTCGGTGGTGCAGACGAAGCGGGCGGTGTGGGCCACCTCGCTGACGTGCACCGAGTCGCAGTCCACGCCGTGCCGCTCCAGCCAGGAACGGTAGTCGGCGAAGTCGGCGCCCACCGCGCCGAGCAGGATGGGGCTCAGCCCGAGCTGCCCCATGCCGAACGCGATGTTGGCGGCCACCCCGCCCCGGCGCAGCACCAGGTCGTCCACCAGGAAGGAGAGCGAGACCTTGTGCAACTGGTCGGCGATGAGCTGGTCGGCGAAGCGGCCGGGAAAGCTCATCAGATGGTCGGTCGCGATCGAACCGGTCACGGCGATCTTCATGTCAACCCTCGGGGTCGGGAGCACGGCGCGGGTCAGCCTACCGGTCACTCTCAAGCGACGGACGAGGGTCGGACGAGCACCGGCCACCACCTGGTCATCCGTTCGTCACCCGCCGGTCGGCCGCCGAGCCGGCCGCGACAGCCAGCCCGCACCCGACACAGCCGAACTCCGCACACACAACAGCCGACCCGGCAGATGTCAGCCGGCCCGCACCCGACAAGCCGACAGCCGGCCCACAGGTGACATGCCGGCCCGGACCCGACAGCCGGCCCGGACGCGACGACGGGGCCGGCCCGGGTCGGGACGGCCCCGTCGGGCGCGACGGGTCGCGACTCAGCTGAACGAGTCGCCGCAGGCGCAGGAGCTGCCCGCGTTGGGGTTGTCGATGGTGAAACCCTGGGCGTCGATCCGGTCGGCGAAGTCGATGGTCGCCCCGGCCAGGTAGGGGGCGCTCATCCGGTCGACCACGACGCCTACGCCGTCGAAGTCGGTGACGACGTCACCGTCGAGCGAACGCTCGTCGAAGAAGAGCTGGTACCGCAGGCCGGAGCAGCCACCCGGCTGCACCGCGACCCGGAGCCGCAGGTCGTCGCGGCCCTCCTGCTCGATCAGGGCCTTGACCTTCTGCGCCGCGACGTCGGTGAGGACGACGGAAGTAGGGGCCTGAGCCTCGGTCGAGTCGGTCTGCGCTGGCGTGGTCACGTGGAAATCTCCCTGCGCGGTATGGGTCCGGACACCCTGGCCAACAGCACGCGACGGCCAGTGATTCCCGGTGTGGTCCAGCTCCGATGGTACGCCGCCCCGGCCGGCACCACCCGGCTGGCGTGATCGCCGCCCCGGCCCGCCCCGCCGGCCACCCACCAGACGACTCCCGGCCACCGCCCGACGGCTCCCGGCCACCCGGCCCGGCCACCGCCGGACGGCTCCCGGCCACCCGGCCCGGCCACCGCCGGACGGCTCGCGGCCACCCCGCCCGGCCACCCGGTCAGCGGCTCCACTGCCGGGCCAGGCGGGCACCGAGCGCCCGCAGCCCCTCGGCGGGCCGGTCCATCGCCGCCGCCACCCCGCCGCGCTCCTCGCCGCCGAAGTGCTCCACCAGGCTGTACGCCTCGGTCACCCCGGCCGAGGCGGCCTCCCGCCGGCCGGTGCTCACCCGGCCCGCCAGCACCACGCACGGCACGCCCCGGTCGCGGGCCGCCCCGGCCACCCCGGCGACCACCTTGCCGCGCAGCGACTGGTGGTCGAACGACCCCTCCCCGGTGATCACCAGATCGCAGTCGTCCAGCGCGGCGTCCAGGCCGATCGCCCGGCCGACCAGGCCGATGCCGGATTCGCAGCGCCCGCCGAGGGCCAGCACCGCCGCCCCGAGGCCGCCGGCGGCACCCCCGCCGGGCAGCGTGCCCAGGCCGGGCGGGCAGCCCGGCAGGTCCCGCTCCAGCACCGTCGCCCAGCGCTCCAGCGCGGCGTCGAGCAGCAGCACGTCGGCCCGGTCGGCACCCTTCTGCGGGCCGTAGACGCTGCTGGCGCCGTGCAGACCGAGCAGCGGGTTGTCCACGTCGGTGGCGGCGACCAGGGTGGCCCCGCGCAGCCGGGGCACCCCGTCGAGGGCGGCGACGGCGGCCAGCGCCGCTCCGCCGTACGGCAGGGCGCGGCCGGCGTCGTCGAGCGGGGTCGCGCCGAGCGCGGCGAGCAGACCGGCCCCGCCGTCGTTGGTGCCGGAGCCGCCCAGCCCGATCACCACCGTCCGGGCCCCGTGCTCGACGGCGGCGGTGACCAGCGCCCCGAGGCCGTACGAGGTGGTCGCCTTCGGATCACGCTCGGCGGCAGCCAGCAGGTGCAGCCCGCACGCCTGGGCACTCTCCAGGTAGCCGGTGCCGTCGGCGGTGAGCAGGATCTCACCGGTGACGGGCCGGCCCAGCGGGTCGACCGTCGGCACCGGGATCCGGTGGCCGTCGAGCGCCCCGGCGAGCACCGTGACGAAACCCGGGCCGCCGTCGGCCAGGGGGCGGACGAGCAGCTCGTCCGTGCTGTCCACCGCCCGCCAGCCGGCGGCGACGGCAGCCGCCACCTCGGGGGCCTGAAGGGTGCCGGCGAACTTGTCCGGGCAGAGCAGCACGCGCATGCCCAGAGTGTGGCAGGCCACATCGGCGCGGAGCAGTGTGGCAGCCCACACCGGCAGCGGTCGTGCGAACGGCCCGTTGTGGGACCATGAGGACGTGACTTCGACCTGGGTGGAACCCTCCAACACGGCGACCGCGCTGCTGCTCCTCGGCCGCGGTAGCGACCCTGCCACCGAGCGTGGCGTGGAGTGTCCGGGAGACCTGCCGGCGCCGAGCGACCCCGACCTGGTGGCCCGTGCGGCGGCGGCGAAGGCCGCGCTGGGCAGGCGGGTGTTCGTTCTCGGTCACCACTACCAGCGCGACGAGGTGATCCAGTTCGCCGACGTCACCGGCGACTCGTTCAAGCTGGCCCGGGAGGCGGCGGCCCGCCCGGACGCGGAGTACATCGTCTTCTGCGGCGTGCACTTCATGGCCGAGAGCGCCGACATCCTCACCACCGACGCGCAGCGGGTGATCCTGCCCGACCTGGCGGCCGGCTGCTCGATGGCCGACATGGCGGTGCTGGGGCAGGTCGAACGGGCCTGGGAGGTGCTGACCGACCTGGGCGTCGCGGCGGACACCGTGCCGGTGACGTACATGAACTCCTCGGCGGACATCAAGGGCTTCGTCGGCCGCAACGGCGGCGTGGTCTGCACCTCGTCGAACGCGAAGCGGGCGCTGGACTGGGCCTACGCGCAGGGGTCCAAGGTGCTGTTCCTGCCCGACCAGCACCTGGGCCGCAACACGGCGGTGCTGGAGATGGGCTACTCGCTGGACGACTGCGTGCTCTACGACCCGCACAAGCCGAACGGCGGGCTCACCGCCGAGCAGGTCCGCGACGCGAAGATGATCCTGTGGCGGGGGCACTGTTCGGTGCACGGCCGGTTCACCCTGGACAGCGTGCACGACGTCCGGGCCCGGGTGCCCGGGGTCACCGTGCTGGTGCACCCGGAGTGCCGGCACGAGGTGGTCACCGCCGCCGACCAGGTCGGCTCGACGGAATACATCATCAAGGCGATCGAGGCGGCACCGGCCGGCTCGGCGTGGGCGGTCGGCACCGAGCTGAACCTGGTCCGCCGGCTGGCGCTGGCCCACCCGGACAAGCAGATCATGTTCCTGGACAAGGCGGTCTGCTACTGCTCCACGATGAACCGGATCGACCTGCCGCACCTGGTCTGGGCGCTGGAGGAGCTGGTCGCCGGCCGGGTGGTCAACCAGATCACCGTCGACGCGGAGACCGCGCACCACGCCCGGGTGGCGCTGGACCAGATGCTCGCGCTGCCGGCCGCCGACACCCCGCCGCCCGCCGCCACCTGATCACGTACGGTCATCGATAAGGTACGGGAACGTACCAGATTCGCCGGTTCGTTCCCGCGCCGGTGCGGTGACCGATTCGCATCTCGTCACGGAGGGCTATGCTGCCGGGGCGACGTACCACGGGGGCCGTTTGCTGTCGGCCCCCCAGCGGGTAGCTGGACAGCCCGTACCGGGCGGCTGGACAGCATGCCCCATCATCGACTCCACCTGGCACCACCCGACACGCGCTGGAGGTTGCGTTGACGGACGACGTCCTGGTCGTACACGGAGGTACTCCGCTCGAAGGGCGGATCCGCGTGCGCGGCGCGAAGAACCTGGTCTCCAAGGCGATGGTCGCGGCCCTGCTGGGCGACTCGCCCAGCCGGCTGTTCGACGTCCCCAAGATCCGTGACGTCGAGGTGGTCCGCGGGCTGCTCGGCCTGCACGGGGTGAAGGTCACCGACGGCACCGAGGACGGCGAGCTGGTCTTCGACCCGTCCAACGTCGAGAGCGCCAGCACCGACCAGATCAACGTGCACGCCGGATCCAGCCGGATCCCGATCCTGTTCTGCGGCCCGCTGCTGCACCGGCTCGGTCACGCCTTCATCCCCGACCTCGGCGGCTGCCACATCGGCCCCCGCCCGATCGACTTCCACCTCCAGGCGCTGCGCGAGTTCGGCGCGACGGTGGAGAAGAGCCCCGAGGGTCTGCACCTGTCGGCGCCGAACGGGCTGCACGGCACCAAGTTCGCCCTGCCGTACCCGAGCGTCGGCGCGACCGAGCAGGTGCTGCTGACCGCCGTGATGGCCGAGGGCGTCACCGAGCTGCGCAACGCCGCCGTCGAACCCGAGATCATCGACCTGATCTGCATCCTGCAGAAGATGGGCGCGATCATCAAGGTGCACACCGACCGGGTGATCGAGATCCAGGGTGTCAAGAAGCTGCACGGCTACACCCACCGGCCGATCCCGGACCGGATCGAGGCGGCGAGCTGGGCCGCGGCGGCGCTGGCCACCCGGGGCCACGTCGAGGTGCTCGGCGCGCAGCAGGCCGACATGATGACCTTCCTCAACATCTTCCGCTCCGTCGGCGGCGAGTACGAGGTCACCGACGCCCGCCCGCCGAAGCTCGGCGACCCGGGCCAGGAGGGCGGCATCCGGTTCTGGCACCCGGGCGGTGAGCTGAACGCGGTGGCGCTGGAGACCGACGTGCACCCCGGCTTCATGACCGACTGGCAGCAGCCCCTCGTGGTGGCGCTGACCCAGGCCCGGGGCCTGTCGATCGTCCACGAGACGGTCTACGAGCAGCGGCTGGGCTACACCGACGCGCTGAACACCATGGGCGCCAACATCCAGGTCTACCGGGACTGCCTCGGCGGCACCCCGTGCCGGTTCGGCCGCCGCAACTTCAAGCACTCCGCGGTGATCGCCGGGCCGAGCAAGCTGCACGCCGCCGACCTGGTCATCCCGGACCTGCGGGCCGGGTTCAGCCACCTGATCGCGGCGCTCGCCGCCGAGGGCACCTCCCGGGTGTACGGCGTCGACCTGATCAACCGGGGCTACGAGGACTTCGAGGCCAAGCTGGCCAACCTCGGCGCGCACACCGAACGCCCGTAACCCCTCCGGCCCGCGCCGGCGGGCGGCCGCGACCCCGGTCCGGCCCCCCGCTCCCGGCCAGGGCCGCGACCCCGTCCCACCCGCCCGTCGAGCGCCCGGTGCACCCGTGATGTGCACCGGGCGCCGACGGGTGGCTACCCTTCACCTCGTGCCGTCGTTGTTTCGCCGCAAGTCCGCCGACTCCGACTCCTCCGCCACCGCCACGGTGGTGACCGAGGAGCCATCCGCCGCGCGCCCCCGGGGCTACACCCCGAGCAAGAAGGAACTGGGCGTAGAGACCCCGAAACGGCCGGTCGCCGGTCGCCGGCCCGCCGGCCCGACCCGGCCGCTGACCAAGGAGGAGGCCCGGGAACAGCGCCGCAAGGCGCGCACCGAGGCCGCCGCCGAGTTCCGCCGCGAGGGCGGCCCCCGGGACCGGGGGCCGGAACGGCTGCTGGCCCGCAACGTGGTCGACTCCCGCCGGACGATCGGCACCTGGTTCTTCGGTGGCGCGCTGATCGTGCTGATCGGCTCGAACGCCGCCATGCCGCAGGCGATCCGGCTCGCCTCCAACGTGGTGTGGGGCGCGCTCGCGCTCGGCGTGGTGATCGACTCGGTGCTGATCTCCCGCCGGATCAAGAAGCTGGTCCGGGAGCGCTTCCCGACCAGCGGCGAGCGGATGGGCTCGCTCTACCTGTACGCGATCATGCGGTCGATCACCTTCCGCCGGATGCGCGCCCCGGCCCCCCGGGTGCAGATCGGCGAACCGGTCTGACCAGTTCCCTCCCGACGCCTCCGCCCCCACCGGGGGCGGAGGGCGGGGTCCGGTAGAGCCGGGCCACCACGTCCTCGATGTCCGGCTCGACGATCGAGACGTCACGCAACGCGGCCAGCCCGGCCAGCCCGGACACCACCTCCGCCACCCCCGCCGACTCCAGCGTGTAGACCAGCCGCCGGCCCTCGGCCTCGACCCGGAGCAGCGGCGCCCCCACCGGCCGCGGCGGCACCGCCAACGGGGCGTCCAGCTCGACGACGACCAGCCGGCGGGAGCCGTACCGGGCGTGCAGGGCGGCGATCGACCCGTCGTGCACCACCCGGCCGTGGTCGACCACCACCAGCCGGGCGCACAGCCGCTCGATGTCGGCCAGGTCGTGGGTGGTCAGCACCAGTGTGGTGTCACCGGCCCGGCCCAGCTCGGCGAGGAACTCCCGGACCGCCTGCCGGCTCACCACGTCCAGCCCGATGGTCGGCTCGTCGAGGAAGAGCACCTGCGGGCCGTGCAGCAGCGCGGCGGTCAACTCGCCGCGCATCCGCTGCCCCAGCGAGAGCTGCCGGACCGGGGTGTCCAGGAAGGCGTCCAGGTCGAGCAGGTCACGGCAGCGGCGCAGCCGGGCGGCGTGGTCGGCGGCGGGCACCCGGTAGAGGTGCCTCAGCAGGTCGAACGAGTCACCCAGCGGCAGGTCCCACCACAGTTGGGAGCGCTGCCCGAAGACCACCCCGATCCGCAGCGCCAGCCGGGTCCGGTCGGCGACCGGGCGCAGGCCGCAGACCCGGGCCTGCCCCGCCGACGGGCTCAGCACCCCGGTGAGCATCTTCAGGGTGGTCGACTTGCCCGCCCCGTTGGGGCCGATGTAGCCGAGCATCTCGCCGCGCTCCACCCGCAGGTCGATGCCGTCCACGGCGGTGACCGTGCGCTTCTCCCGGCGCAGCCGGCCCGCCCGGACCCGTACCGTGAACTCCTTGCGCAGCCCGTCCAGCTCGATGACGCTCATGACCCCGTACTCCGGTAGTGGCGGATGCCGGTGCGCCAGGCCGCCGCCGCCACCACGGCGGCGACCAACGCCACCACCGGCGCGGTCCAGCCGGCCCACGACGGCAGGCCGAGCGGGTCGGCGCGGCCCAGCAGCGCCAGCGCCGGCTGGTAACTGACGAAGGCGAAGCCCAGCCCGTAGGCGAAGGCGGCCCGGAACCACCCCTCGAAGACGGTCACCGGGTACGAGGTGAAGTCCCGCCCGCCGTAGGTGACCGAGTTGGCCAGCTCGCCGGAGTCCACCCACCAGAACGACACGGTGGCGGTGGCCACGAAGAGCGACCCGAAGAAGACCACCCCGGCCAGCGGGGCGACCACCGCCAGCGCCACCCGGGCCGGGGTCCAGTCGATCCCGGCCGAGCCCAGCGCCACCACCAGCACGGCCACCCCGAACACGCCCCGGGACACCTTGCGCAGCGGCAGGTTCATCAGCAGCAGCTGGGGCAGCGCGCCGAGCGGCCGGAGCAGCACCGCGTCGAACAGGCCGGTGCGGACGTGCGCCGGCAGCCGCTCGATGTTGCCGACCAGCAGGTCCGCCACGGCGAAGGCGCTGGCCGACAGCCCCACCATCACCAGCGTCTCGCGCAGCGTGAACCCACCCAGCTCCCGGGTCACCCCGTAGATCACCAGGACGGTGACCACGTCGAAGACGGTGGCTCCCAGGTTGCCCAGCAGGTCCAGCAGGAACGACGCCCGGTACGCCGTCTGCGACCTGGCCTGCGCCCCGAGAAGCGCCCGGTACGCCCGCAACGTCCCACCCGGCCGGACCGCCTCGCCGGTGCACATCCCCTGCTCAGCCACCCTGCACCACCAGCCGACGTTCGGCCCGCCGCTGCACCAGCCGGCAGGCGGCCAGCACCAGCACCGCCCAGCCGAGCTGGAGGGCGACCAGGCCGACCTGGACGGCCGGCGGATCCCGCTCGACCAGCACGTCGAGCGGGGTCTGCAGCAGGCTCGGGAACGGGGTGCCGCACCACAGCACCAGTTGCAGCCACTCCGGCAGGAACCGCAGCGGGAAGTAGAGCCCGGCCAGCACCCCCGAGCCGAGGGTCCACAGCAGCAGCGGACCCCGCGCGTCCTGCCACCAGTACGCGGTGGCGTTGACCAGGAACCGGCAGCCGAAGCAGAGCACCACGGCGGCCACCACGGAGACCACGAAGAGCCCGACGGTGGGCCACCGGGACGGCAGGTAGACGTCGAAGAAGAGCGGCCCGACCAGGACGGGCGGGAGCAGCCGGGCCAGCGCCGCGTACCCGGCCCGCCCCAGGTCGGTGGCGAGGTAGCTGGTCACCGGGTGCACCGGGCGAAGCAGGTCGGCGGCCACGTCACCGGTACGGATCCGGTCCGCCAGGTCACTCCAGCCCCAGAGCAGCACGACGGCGATCAGCCCCTGCCCCACCCAGACGAAGGTGGCGAGCTGTGCCCGGTCGTACCCGCCGACGGCTCCGGCCCCGGCGGCGGCCAGCAGCACCGAGCAGTGCAGGAAGCCGAACACGGTGTTGGTCACGGCACCGGCCAGGGCGGCCTGTCGATAGGTGGCGTAGCGGCGGAATCCGGCCCGGGATATGGCCCCGAATGTCCGGAACCATCGGGTAACGTTTGCGCTCGTGGGTAGTGCCACAGTGGCGGTGACCGAGCCCACGCCGCTACCCTCCTTCCGCAGCCCCGCCGTGCCGGACGGGGGACTCTACCGGCATCCTGGGGCGCCCGGCACCACAATTTGCAACGAGGTGACACCGCCGTGAGCGAGCGACGCGAGCCGGGCATCGGGCCGCGCCGCACGCGTGGACACGGAGGCCCCCGATGACCGGCGGGTGGGGCGACCGCTGGGACGCCCCGGCGGAACCGTCCTGGGTGATCGAGCCGACCAGCGAGTGGCACCCCCAGTTCCGCGGCCAGCGTTACCCCGGCGACATCGGCAACCGGTACGCCGACCCGCGGGGGCGGCCCGCCGCCTTCGGCCGTGCCGAGGTGCCCCCGCTCGCCCCGACCCGCCCCGACGGCACCTACCTCGGCCGTTCCTGGGCCGACCAGGATGACGAGTCCCCCCGCGGGGACGCGCCGGGCGACGAGCGGTACCCCGACCACGACGCGTACCGCCGGCCGGTCGACGAGGCGTACCGCCGGCCCCCGGACGAGCCGATCTGGCAGCGGGAACGCCGCCGGCCCGCGACGGACCGGCACGCCGACCGGACCGAACCGGACCGGTACGACGGCCGCCCGGACGCCGACCGGCACGCCAGCCGGACCAGGTGGTCCGACCGGCGGCGGGGTGCCGACGACCCGGCCCCCACCGGGTGGCACCGCGACCGCGCCGCCCCCGACCGACACCGCGCCGACGGGTACGACACCCCACCCGGCCGGGAGCGCACCGCTCCCGGGGTCACCCCGGTCTCCCCCGGCCGGGCGCCCGTCTCCCCCGCTCCCCGCCACGAACCACCCCGCCACGAACCACCCCGCGACAGCCGCTCCGACCGGTTCGTCGAACCGGGCTGGAGCGTCGGGCCCGACGAGCTCCCCCGCCGCAGGCGCACCACCGGCGAACGCCCCGGCGTCGACCACCGCACCCCCGACGACGGCGGGCTCACCCCCGACGCCATCGGCCAGGCCCGACGCACCCCGGACGACGGCGGGCATGATCGACGGTTCACCGACGAGGACCGCCATGACCGGCGGTTCGCCGATGGTGCCCGCCACGACCCGTACCCGGGCACGCGGCGGCCCGCGCAGGATCTCCCGACGCGGTTCCGGGAGGACGAACCCCCCAGGTCGCCGGCGCGGGAGTCCGTCGAACGACCCGCCGCCCGGGGCCACGACGACCTCCGCCGCCGTCCCTTCGACGACGACCGGACGCCGATCTCCCCCATTCCCGAGGACCGGTGGCAGCATCCACGCGTCCCCGCGGAGCGACCGCCACCGCGACCACGGGAGGCGGCGTCGCGCACGGAGGCGTTCCCCGACCTCCGTCCCCGCGAGTCCACGCCGCCGCCGGACCCGTCGACCGGCGAGCCGTGGAGTCGTGCCGGCACCGACCGGACGGGCACCCGGCGACCCGCGCACGACCCGGACCACACCCGCGACGGCCGGGAGCCGTACCCCGGGTCGGAGCGCCGCCCGGCGGAACCGCACCGGCCGGTCCCCCCGCCCGGCCGCTACGACGACCGTCCGGCGGCCCGGGTCGCCCCGGACCCGATGCCGGAACGCCCCGGGGACCGTCGGGGCGGCGCGGCACCCCCGCCGACCCGCCCGGTCTCCGGCCCGCCGTACCCCGGCCCGCCTCCGACCCGCCCGGTCTCCGGCCCGCCGTACCCCGGCCCGCCTCCGACCCGCCCGGTCTCCGGTCCGTCCCCGGCCCGCCCGGTCTCTGGTCCACCGGTCTCCGGCCCGCCGGTCTCTCCGGTTCCGGTCTCGCCGGCCCCGGGGCCGGCGGCCGACCTCGGTACGGCCGACGCCGCCCCGGTCTCCGCGCCACCAGCGGCCCGGCTGAACATCGAGTTCCGCCAGCCCCCGCAGAGCGACCGCCGGCCGGCTGCGCCGACGCCGGCCGACCCACCCAGCGCTCCCCCGACCGGCCGACCCGGTGGTCTGGAGATCACCCCCGACCGACCCCGCCGGTACGTCCCGCCGCCGCCGGAGCCCACCGCCGACGCACCGGACACCGCGCCCCGGACCACGCCGAACAGCTCCGCCGCCTGGTTCCGGCCCGGCCGGTCGACGCCCACGGCACCCGCCACCGGCACCACCGACGCCGGTGGCAGGCCCGCACACGCCGGCACCGGTGGGCCGGTCACCGACGCCGGTGACCGAACCGCCCGCACCGACCCCGGTGACCGGACCGCCCGCACCGACCCCGGTGACCGGACCCCACCTGCCGTGGACCGATCCGCCGACACCGGCGACCGGACCGCCGGCACCGGGTTGGCGGTACCGCCGGCCCGGTCCGCCTCCCCGGCGGACGCCTCCGACGCCGCTCCCGTACGCGACCCCCGGCCGGCGCCGGACCGGGACGACCCGGTCAGCGCCACCGACGGTCCCGGCAGGACCGGGCCTGCGCCGGCGGCGGAACCCGCTACAGCCGCCGCCGACGTGGCGGTGCCGCCGCACCCGCCCGCCGCCAGCGTCCCGGAGCACCGCCTCGACACGGCGACCCCCGACACGGGAGCCGGCCCGGCAGGGGGTTCCGCCCCGGCCGACACCGCCGACGGTGGCCCGCTCCCGGCCGACGACCGCACCGACGCTCCCACCGAGCAGGCCGACGACCGCACCGACGCTCCCGCCGAGCAGGCCGGCACGGGCCCGCGCGCCACCGCCGCCGACAGCAGCCCGCAGGCCGACCCGGGTGCGGCGGTCGAGGCCGGACCGGCGACCACCACCAGCACGGCCGGCACCGCGACACCGCCGGCCGGGAGCACAGCGACACCGCCGACCGCCCTCCGGAGCGGCGCGCGGTCGGGGTCGGGGTCGACGGTGACCGTCCCGGGCGAACCGGACGAGCCCGACGTCCCGGCGGCCGTACCCCGGGACGATCCCGAGCAGGTGTTGGCCGGCTACCGGTGGCGGCTGGACCCGCAGACCCTGCGCGAGGTGGTCGACGACCCGGCGGAACTGCGGATCCTCCGACGCCGGCTGACCGAGAAGCTCGCCTCGGCCCTGGACAACCGGGCCCGGGCCAGGCTGCTCAGCCTGCGGGCGGTGACCTCCCGGCTGGTCGACGACCTGGACGACGCGCTGGCCGACGGACGGCTCGCCCTGACCTACGCCGAGGCGACCGGTGAGCTGCGGCGGACCGCGCTGGCCCGGGCGCGGCTGGCCGAGGCGCTGCGCTGGAAGGGTGAGTTCGCCGAGGCCGACCGGCTGTTCACCGAGGCCAACTCCACCGAACTCCCCGACCGGCTGCGCTCGGCCCTGCACGAGCACGCCGGCCGCTGCTGCTACGACCAGGGTCGGCTGATCGAGGCGTGCGCCCATTTCGAGCGGGCACTGGACCTGCGCCGGGCCGACGACCCGGAGCTGACCGGGCGGATCGGGGTGGCGCTGGACGCGGTGCACACCCGAGCGGCGGCGCGGGCGGGCTTCGGGCCGTACCCACGCAGCCGGGACGAGGTGCGGCACGGCCGCCGCGCGCCGCGGCCCACCCACGACGGCCGGGGCTGCTGGGGGTACGCGGACACCGCCGGTGACCTGGTCGTCGACTACCGGTACGCCGAGGCGCAGCCGTTCCACGAGCAGGTGGCCTGGGTACGCCGCCCCGACCACACCGGTTGGGAACTGATCGACGAGGCCGGCGGCACCCTGCTCGACGCCGGGTACACCCGGGTGCTGCCCTTCTCCGACGGCCTGGCCTGGGTGTCGCGGGGCGGCGACGCCGACTGGTCGGCGATCGAGCCCGACGGGACAGTGCTGGTGCCGGCGGGCTTCGAGGAGGTCCGCCCGTTCCGCGCCGGGGTGGCGGCCGTCCGCCGGGGCGGCTGGGGCGCGGTGGACCGGCACGGCCGGCTGGTCGTCCCGCCGCGCTACCACGGGATCACCACGACGCTGTCCGACGGTCGGCAGCTCGACGGCTTCACCGACGAGGGACTGGCCGTGGTGGAACTCGCCGGTCGGCAGGGGGTGGTCGACCGCGCCGGCACGATGCTGGTCCGGCCGGTGCACCCGGCCCTGGTGATCCACCCGGTGGCGTTCCTGGTCGGTGACGGGATGGACCACTGGGGGGCGCTGGACCGGCGGGGCGAACCGCTGATCCGCCCGGTACACCCCGACCGGGACGGGGTGCTGGCGGAGATCGACCGGCTGCTCGCCGACACCCACCCCGTGCTCTGACCACCGCGTCGGCGGGTGCCCCGGACCGGGCGGGGCTAGGGTCGCAGCATGGAATTCCGTCACCTTGGCCGTTCGGGCCTCATGGTCAGCGAGATCTCGTACGGCAACTGGATCACCCACGGTTCCCAGGTGGAGGAGGACGCGGCGCTGGCGTGCGTGCGGGCCGCCCTGGACAGCGGCATCACCACCTTCGACACCGCCGACGCCTACGCCGGCACGCGCGCCGAGACGGTGCTCGGTAAGGCCCTCGCCGGGGAACGCCGGGAGGGGGTGGAGATCTTCACCAAGGTCTTCTGGCCGACCGGGCCGGGCCGCAACGACCGTGGCCTGTCCCGTAAGCACATCATGGCCTCGATCGACGGCTCGCTGCGTCGCCTCCAGACCGACCACGTGGACCTCTACCAGGCCCACCGGTACGACTACAGCACGCCGCTGGAAGAGACGATGGAGGCGTTCGCCGACGTCGTACGGGCGGGCAAGGCGCTCTACATCGGCGTCTCGGAGTGGAAGGCGTCGCAACTGCGCGAGGCGCACGCCCTCGCCCGGGAGCTGCACATCCCACTGGTCTCCAACCAGCCGCAGTACTCGATGCTGTGGCGGGTCATCGAGGCCGAGGTGGTGCCCGCCAGCGAGGAGCTGGGCATCTCCCAGATCGTCTGGTCGCCGATGGCGCAGGGTGTGCTGTCCGGCAAGTACCTGCCGGGTCAGCCGCCGCCGGCCGGTTCCCGGGCCACCGACGAGAAGTCGGGCGCGGACTTCATCGCGAAGTGGCTCGACGACGAGGTGCTGAACCGGGTGCAGCAGCTCAAGCCGCTCGCCGAGCAGGCCGGGCTGACCATGCCGCAGCTCGCCGTCGCCTGGGTGCTCCAGAACCCGAACGTCGCGTCGGCGATCATCGGGGCGTCCCGGCCCGACCAGGTGCACGACAACGTCAAGGCCGCCGGGGTGACCCTGGAGGCGGACCTGCTCAAGGCCATCGACGACATCGTCGCCCCGGTCACCGAACGCGACCCGGCCAAGACCGAGAGCCCGGCCAAGCGCCCCTGACCGGCGCCGACCGCACCCCATCCCGGACGGTTGCCGGGTGGGGTGCGGTCAGGTCTGCCAGAACCGGATCAGCGACAGCGCGGTGCTGTAGAGCCACGGCGGCAGACCCAGCAGGTCGCTGAGCCAGAAGACGGCGGTGAAGAACCAGCCGCCGATGCGCGGGTTCCACAGCAGGGCGAAGAGCAGGATGAACCCGAACGGCGCGAACAGGTCGTACATCCGCCGCCACTGCGGGTTGAGCCACGGCTGGATCATGTTGCCGCCGTCCAGGCCGGGCACCGGGAGCAGGTTCAGCACGCTCGCGGTGAGCTGGAGGAACGCCAGCAGCGCCACCCCGGCCCAGAACTCCACCGGGCCGCCCACCCCGATCCCCACCCGCAGCACCACCACCAGCAGCAGGGTGAACAGCACGTTGGTCGCCGGGCCGGCGAGACTGACCAGGGTGTGCCGCAGCCGCCCCGGGATGGCGTGCCGGTCCACCCAGACCGCCCCGCCGGGCAGGCCGATGCCGCCGAGCAGCACCACCACCACCGGCAACACGATCGACAGCAGCGGATGGGTGTACTTGAGCGGGTTCAACGTCAGGTAGCCCCGGTGGGCGATGTCCCGGTCACCGGCCCGGTAGGCGACCACCGCGTGGGCGTACTCGTGCAGGCAGAGCGAGACCAGCCAGCCGGAGACGACGAAGAGGAACACGTCGAACCGGACGTTGCCCACCCCGTTCCAGGTGAGCACGCCACTGGTCACGAAGAGCGCCACCAGGGCCAGGAAGACCGGGCTGGGCCGGAACGCCGCCCGGGGCACGCCGAGCACCAACGGCTCGCCCCCCGGGCGGTCGTGGGCCATCACTCCGCCGTCGGCAGCAGGCTCATCCGGTAGTCCACCCGGTCGTCCTCGACGAGCGTGACCGAGGTGACGCCGGACGCCGCGAGCTCCCGCCAGGTCTGGCCGATCCAGGACTCGGCGTCCGCCTGACTGCTGAACGTGTCCGCCGGTCCGTCGACCGACGCGCCGTCCGTGCCCTCGTACCGCCAGCTCCACGCCATGCCGCGTCTCCCCTCGCCGCTCCGCCGCCCCCGGGGGACGGACCCCCGCAAGCGTAGTCGGCCGGTGCCGGACCGCACCGGACGCGGGCCTGCGGGGCCGCACCGGTGACCCGCCGTCACCGCCGCCGGTCCGACCCGGCCCGACCGGCCAGGACGCCCCCCGGGACGCGGCCGGGCCGGCGGGCGCGGCCGGGCCGGGCGGCCTTAAGGTACGGGCATGTCCGTTGAGGGGTGGAACACGGTCCTGGTGCTCGGCGGTATCCGTTCGGGCAAGTCGGAGTTCGCCGAGTCCCTGGTGGCCGACGCGCCCACGGTGCGGTACGTGGCGACCTCGGCCGTCGGCGACCCGGACGACACCGAGTGGGCCACCCGCCTGGCCGCCCACCGGGCCCGCCGGCCGGGGAGCTGGACCACCGAGGAGACCGCGGACGATCCGCGCCGGCTGGCCGACGTGCTCGCCTCGGCCGGGCCGAACGAGACGGTCCTCGTGGACGACCTCGGCGGCTGGGTGACGGTGCTGCTCGACCCGGCCCACCAGCCCGCCGACGACGTGGCCACCATCGCCGAGCTGGCCGACGCGGTACGCGCCAGCGAGGCACGGATCGTGCTGGTCAGCCCGGAGGTCGGTCTGTCGCTGGTGCCGACCACCCCGCTGGGCCGGGCGTTCACCGACGCGCTGGGCGCGGCCAACCGGGCCGTCGCGGACGCCTGCGACGCGGTGGCGCTGGTGGTCGCCGGCCAGCCGGCCTGGCTCAAAGCGTCCGCCCCGGCCCGGCCGGTCGGCGTACCCGCCCAGGCCGCCCCGGGCGGTGCCGCGACCCCCACCACCGTCGGGCACCCGGCCCCCGCCGACCCGTCGCCGGCCCCGCTGCCGGAGGTGCTGACCCCGACCCTGCCGACGACGCCGGCCGCGCCGACGACGCCGGCCGCCGCCGACGGCACCGGCTGGGCGGCGCCGACAATGGCGCTGCCGGTGGTCGACACCGGGCTGGTCATCCAGCCCGGCATGGAACTGCCGATGCCCGACGAGTACGCCGGCCCGCAGGCGGTGCAGCGGCTCGGCACCCTGGACCTGCCGGGGGCCGGGCTGGGCGTGCTGGAGCGGGTGGTCGAGTTCGCCGCCGCCACCCAGGGCACCCCGACGCCCACGCCGTGGACCGACGTCCGGGTGCTGCTGCTGCACGGTGACCACGCCGGCGGCGCGGCGGCCGGGGCACTGCCCGGCGAGTCGGCCCGGCTGGCCCGGCAGGCGCGGGCCGGGCGGGGGGCGCTCGCCCGGCTGGCCGCCGAGAACGGAGCCGGCCTGCAGGTGGTGGACACCCCGCCGTCCGCACCGATCGAACACGGGCCGGCGCTGGGCGTCGAGGCCGTCGAGGCGGCCCTGCGCTACGGCTGGCGGCTGGCCGAGGAGGCCGCCGACGCGGGCGTACGGCTGCTGGTGCTGGGGGCGTACGGCGCGGGCACCGAGGCCGCCGCCGCCGCGGTGCTGGTCGCGACCGCGGGAGCGGAGGCCCCGACCGTGCTGGGCCGGGTGTACACGGCCGACGGCGAGATCGACGACGCGGCCTGGATGGTGCGGTGCGCGACGGTCCGGGACGCGCTGCACCGCACCCGCCGCTCCCCCCGGGACGCCAAGGACGTCCTGGCCGAGCTGGGCGGCGGTGACGTGGCGGTGGCGACCGGCGTGCTGCTCGGCGCGACCGCCCGCCGGGTGCCGGTGCTGCTCGACGGGCCGGTCGGCCTGGCCGCCGGCATGATCAGCCGGGACCTGGCCGGTCAGGCCCGGCACTGGTGCCTGCTGGTCGACCACGGTGGCCACCCGGCGGTCCGACTCGCCGCCGACGTGCTCGGCCTGACCCCGCTGCTGGAGCTGCGGCTCGACCTCGGCGAGGGGGCGAACGCGCTGGCCGCGTTGCCGCTGCTGCGCTCGGTGCTGGCGCTGGCCGGGGCGTTGCCCGCCCACCCGCACCACGGCGGCACCGACGACGACGGGCCGGACGCCACCCTGCCGGAGGGCATCGGGGGCGACGTACCCGACGTCACCCCCGAGTTCGCCGAGCCGCAGCCGGCCGGCCCCGGGCCGACCACCACCGGCCCGACCAACGCTCCCGACCCGGCCACCGTCACTCCCGACCCGACCGCCGCCAGCGCCGACCCGACCGCCGCCGGGGCGCAGCCCGCCGGGGCGCACGACGCCGGGGCGCAGCCCGCCGGGGCGCACGACGCCGCGGAGTCCGCCGGAGCGGACGGCACCGGCCCGGAGCGCGGTGTCGTCGAGCCGGAGCGCGACCCGTCCGGTCGGCGTGCCGGCTGAGTCCGGGCGCGGCGACGGGCTCCGACTGGCACTGACCACCCTCACCATCGCCCCGGTCCGGACCGGACGGATCGACCGGACCACGGCGGGCACCGCGATGGCGCTCGCCCCGCTGGTCGGTGCGCTGCTCGGTGGGCTGCTCGGCGGGGTGCTGCTGCTCCTGGCCGCGCTCGCCCCGCCCCTGGTCGCCGCCGGGGTGACCGTCGGATCGGCGGCCCTGCTCACCCGGGGGCTGCACCTGGACGGGCTGGCCGACACCGTGGACGCGCTGGGGTCGTACCGGCGGGGCCCGGCGGCGCTGGAGATCATGAAGAAGCCGGACGTCGGACCGTTCGGCGTGGTCGCCCTGGTGGTCGTCCTGCTGCTCCAGACGGCGACGCTCGCGGAGCTGGCCGGACGGTCGTGGCCGGCGACGCTCGCGGCGGTGGTGGCCGGCACCGCCGCCGGTCGGCTCGGCGTCACCCTGGCCTGCCGGCGTGGGGTGCCGGCGGCCCGCCCGGACGGGCTCGGCGCGCTGGTGGCCGGCACGGTCGGGCCGCTCGGGCCGGTCGTCGGCGCGGTCGCCGTCGCACTGGTGGCGGTGCCGGCCGTGCCGGGCCGCCCGTGGCAGGGGCCGGTGGCCGTGCTGGCCTCCCTCGCCGTCGCGACCGGCCTGCTCCGGCACCTGGTACGCCGGTTCGGCGGGATCACCGGCGACGTGCTCGGGGCCACCGTGGAAGTGGTGACCACGCTGGTCTACCTGGGCTTGGTGCTGTCCGGCTGAGGACGACGCGGCCCGGCGGGTAGCGTTTGCCCCGACAACACCGGCACGGCCTTCCGGGGGACGACTTGCTCATCACGGACGACTTCCTGCCCGTACCGGTCCCGGAGTCGCTCAGCGCGACCTACCTGGTGCCGATGGCGGGGTTGCCGCGGGTGAGCCCGAAGACCGCGGTACGGGCACTGGCCGGTCGGCTCGCCGACCCGGTGTACGGCCTCGCCACGCAGATGCTGGACAGTCCGCTGATGTCGGTGGACACCCGGACGATCGACGAGTTCCCGCAACTGCCGCCGGACCTGCTCACCGCCTTCGGTGCCACCGAGGCCCAACTGGGCCGGCTCGCCGCCGCCAGCCACCTGGTGGTGGTGCGGGCCGAGTACCGGCCGGGTTGGCCGCCGGCGCACGAGTGGGCGGCGCGGGCGGTGGCCGCCGCGGTGGCCGAGTCGGTCGACGGCGACGTGGTGGACGTGTTCGGGTTGCAGTTCCTCGACCCGGCGACGGCGCTGAGGTCGCTGCCGGACGCGCAGGGCCGGATCCGGCTGGTCGACTGGGTGCTGGTCCCCTACTCGTCGGACAGCGAGGGGCTGTGGTTCACCACCAAGGGGCTCCGCCGGTTCGGGATGCTGGAGTTGCAGACCCAGGGGGTGCCCGACCACCTGACCCGGGCCTGGGGGGCGGTGCTGACCGGGGCGGCCCGTCGGCTGCTGCGGGACTGGACCGACGGCCTCGCCGGTGAGGAGGTGCCGGCGTTCGTGCAGCTGCCGGTGCTGGCCACGGTGACCGGGCACGACATCGCGGTGGCGTACGGCAATCCGGAGCAGCACGGCGCGACGGCCCCGGTGCTGCTGCGCCTGGAGCTGGACCCGGCTACCGATCCGGAGGCCGACTCGTTCCTCAGCCTGCGCCCGCCCCCCGGTCATCCGGGGCCGGACGGCCGCTACTACGCGACGGCCTGCGCGACCCTGTTCTCTGGCATCGAGCCGGACGTCCGGTACGCCCGCTCGGGGGACGCGATGAGCCGGGCGATCGCCACCGCCCGCGCCGGGCTGGACGACATCCGCGCCCGGTTCCTCGCCGACGGGCTGCCCCCGGAGTCACAGCTGGTGGTCAAGTACGGCCTGCCCGGCGACGACGGCCCCGAGTACGTCTGGGCCGGGGTGAACTCGTGGGACTCCCCGGAGCGGATCGTCGGCGCGAGCGCCAGCGACGCCAACACCGACCCCACCGTGCGGATCGGCTCCCCGGTCGTGGTGCCGGTCGCCGAGGTCGTCGACTGGGCGGTCCTGGACGGCACCGGCGTCATCGAGGGCGGCTGGACCCAGGCCGTCCTGGACGCCGGCGAACGCCCCCACCCCACCCACTGACCCACCCCACCCCACCCCACCCCGCCCGACCCCACCCCCGCGCGCCCCCCGCGCCCGGCTCGCGCTCGCCCCGCGCCCGGCTCGCCCCGGTGATCAAGAGGTTTACGTCAGGATCTCGGCCGGACCTGACGTAAACCTCTTGATCACGGGGGGCCAGCGGGGGCGTAGCGGAGGACGGGGGTGGGGTGGGGGGTGGGTCAGCGGACCGAGGGGGTGGTGAAGGGGGGACGGGTCACCCGCATCTGGGCACGGCGGCCGCGGATGTCGACCTCGACGAGGGCGCCGTCGGCGAGTTTCGGGGCGGTGTCCAGCAGGGCCAGGGCGATGCCCTGCTTGCGGGTCGGGCTGAAGGTACCGCTGGTGACCGTGCCCACCGGGGCGTCGCCGACGTACACGGTCATGCCGGCGCGCGGGATGGCCCGGTCGACGGCCTCCAGGCCGCGTAGCGTACGACGCGGGCCGGCGGCCTTCTCGGCGAGCAGCGCGTCACGGCCCCAGAAGGCCGGCTTGTCCCAGCCCACCGCCCAGCCGGACCGGCCCTGCACCGGGGTGATCTCCAGGGAGAGATCCTGCCCGTGCAACGGGTAACCCATCTCGGTGCGCAGGGTGTCCCGGGCGCCCAGCCCGCAGGGCCGCAGCCCGACACCGGTGCCGGCGGCGAACAGCGCGTCCCACACCGCGACCGCGTGGTCGGCCGGGACCACCAGCTCGTAGCCCAGCTCGCCGGTGTACCCGGTCCGGCAGACGGTCAGCCCGGCGTCGGCCAGCGTCGCCGGGGAGAAGCTCATGTAGTCGTGCCCGGTGGGCAGGCCCAACGCGTCGAGCAGCTCGGCGGAGCGCGGCCCCTGCACGGCCAGCACCGCGTACCGCTCGTGCTCGTCGGTGACCTCCACGCCGGCCGGTGCGGCGGCACGCAGCCGGCGGACCACCTCGGCGGTGTTCGCCGCGTTCGGGATGAGGAAGACGTGGTCGTCGGCGTACCGGTAGGCGATGATGTCGTCGACCACCCCGCCGGTGGCGTCGTCGCAGCAGAGCGTGTACTGCGCCCGGCCCGCGCCGATCCGGTCCAGGTCGTTGGTCAGGCAGGAGTTGACGAACCGGGCCGCGCCGGGGCCGCTCACCCGGGCCTTGCCCAGGTGCGAGACGTCGAAGACGCCGACCGCCGTCCGTACCGCCGTGTGCTCCTTGAGCACCCCGCCGCCGGCGTACTCCAGCGGCATCTCCCAGCCCCCGAAGGGGGCGAACTTGGCGCCGAGCGCGGCGTGTCGCGCGTGCAGCGGGGAACGGCGCAGCCGGGTCGCGGCGGCGTCGGAGGTCACGTCCGTCATGGGTGGCAACTTACCGGGGGGTGCGCCGCTGGTTAGCATCGGCGGGGCCCGTCGGCACGTCGGCGGGACACACCCGCGCTCCGGCGGGGTAGGTTGCCGCCGGAGACCATCACACCGCCGGTACGCGACGACGCGGCCGGCCCGGCCCGCCCGGAGTAGCTTCAGTGACATCGTCCAGCACCACCCTCAGCCTGGTCGACACCGACCCTGCCGAACTCGCGGTCGACGCGGTCGTGATCGGCGTGCACAGCCAGACCACCGGCCCGGACGCCACGAGCGGCCCGGCGGGTACCCTGCTGCTCGCCGACGGTGCGGAGAGCATCGCCGCCGCCTTCGACGGCAAACTGACCGAGACGCTCGCCCTGCTCGGCGCGACCGGCGGTCCCGGCGAGGTGATCAAGCTGGCCACGCTCGGCACCGTCACCGCGCCGCTGGTCGTGGCGGTCGGGCTGGGTCCGGAGCCGACCGGTGCCGCCCCCGGCCCGGAGACCCTGCGCCGGGCGGCCGGCGCGGCGGTCCGGGCCCTGGCCGGGGCGCCCCGGGTGGCGCTGAGCCTGCCGTTGCCGGACGACGCCGACGCCCCGGCCGCGCTCCGCGCGGTCGCCGAGGGCGCGCTGCTCGGCGGCTACCGGTTCGCCGGCTACAAGACCAAGCCGCAGCCGACCCGGCGGGAGCCGGTGGCCGAGGTGCTGATCGCCGTGCCGGACGCCGCCGACCAGGCCGCCCGCGCCGAGGTGGACCGGGCCGCCGTGGTGGCCGGGGCGGTGCGGACCACCCGGGACTGGGTGAACACCGCGCCGAACGAGCTGCGGCCCCCGGCCTTCGCCGAGGCCGTGGCCACCGCCGCGCGGGCCGCCGGGCTCGACGTCGAGGTGCTGGACGAGGCGGAGCTGCGGGCCGGCGGGTACGGCGGCATCACCGCCGTCGGTCAGGGATCCGAGGCCCCGCCGCGCCTGGTCAAGCTGACCTGGACCCCGCAGGGCGAGACCAACGGCAAGCGGGTGGCGCTGGTCGGCAAGGGCATCACCTTCGACACCGGCGGTATCTCGATCAAGTCGGCGCAGGGCATGTGGGAGATGAAGTCCGACATGGCCGGCGCGGCGGCCGTCGGCGCGACGATGCTGGCCGTCGCCGCGCTCAAGCCGTCGGTGACGGTGACCGGGTACCTGCCGATGGCGGAGAACATGCCGTCGGGCACCAGCTACCGGCCGGGTGACGTGGTCACCATGTTCAACGGCAAGCGGGTCGAGGTGCTCAACACCGACGCCGAGGGCCGGATGATCCTGGGTGACGCGATGGCCCGGGCCTGCGCCGACGGCACCGACTACCTGTTCGAGACCTCCACCCTCACCGGTGGGCAGGTGGTCGCGCTGGGCAAGCGGATCGCCGGGGTGATGGGCACCCCCGAGCTGTGCGAGCGGGTACGGGAGGCCGGCGACGCGGTCGGCGAGCCGGCCTGGCCGATGCCGCTGCCGGACGACGTACGCAAGGGCATGGACTCGGACGTCGCCGACATCTCGCAGGTCAACGCGGGGATGGACCGGGCCGGTCACATGCTCCAGGGCGGGGTGTTCCTGCGCGAGTTCGTCACCGACGGGGTGGCCTGGGCGCACATCGACATCGCCGGACCGAGCTACCACGTGGGCGAGCCGACCGGCTACTGGACCAAGGGCGGCACCGGCGTACCGGTCCGCACCCTGCTGCAGCTGGTCGAGGACGTCGCGGCCCACGGCTGACGGCCACGCGACCCGCGGACGGGGTGCCTGACGGCATCCCGTCCGCGCCGGCCCGTACCGGCGCGACGCCGGCTCGGCGCGACGACCGCCCGCAGCGACGACCGCCCGAGGCGACGCCTCGCGGGACGGGCGCGACGCCGGGCGGCGGTCGCCGTCAGAACAGTTCGGGCCGGCGCTTGCGGCGTTCGTTGTAGTCGCGCATCCGTTGCGGGTAGCCCATCAGCCGGACGTCGTAGATCGGGATGCCCAGGGCGTGCGCGAAGCGGCGGGCGCCGTCCGGGCCGTCGATGCGCCGCCGGGTCCACTCGCCGTCGTCGGCGATCATGATGACGGTCGTCTCGGTCATCGTGGTCCGGGGTTCGACGTACGCCTCGACACCCCGCCGGGTGCGGACGAAGTCGGCCAGGTGATCCAGGTCGGCCCGCTCGGCCGGCCGGTCACGGCTGGCCGGAGTCGACGGTTTGCGTCGCCGGAACAGCGCCACCGGGCTACTCCTCTCCCCCGTCCGTCGTCGCGGACGGTGACAAGAGTACGTGTCGGTGACGTGTCGTTGGGCACCTCGGTACGCGCTGCGGACGGGCAAGTGACAAGATGACCGAGGTGGGGTCTGCCCGTGCCGCCCCGCCGTGACCCCCGATGCAGCGAAGCGACCAGGGAGTTGGACGTGAGCGAGCCGAACGACGCAACCTTCGACATCGTCATTCTCGGAGGTGGCAGCGGCGGCTACGCGGCGGCGCTGCGTGCCGCCCAGCTTGGCCTCTCCGTCGCGCTCGTCGAGAAGGGCAAGCTCGGCGGCACCTGCCTGCACAACGGCTGCATCCCGACGAAGGCACTGCTGCACGCGGCCGAGATCGCCGACCAGACCCGTGAGTCGGCGCAGTTCGGCGTCCAGGCCGAGCTGGTCGGCATCGACATGGCCGGGGTCAACGCGTACAAGGACGGGGTGATCTCCCGGCTGTACAAGGGTCTGCAGGGGCTGGTGGGCGGCAACAAGAACATCACCTTCGTGGCGGGCGCCGGCAAGCTGGTCGGCAGGAACGTCGTCGAGGTCGACGGCAAGCGGTACACCGGCCGCAACGTGATCCTGGCCTCCGGTTCGTACGCCAAGAGCCTGCCCGGCCTGGAGGTCGACGGTGAGCGGATCATCACCAGCGACCACGCCCTGACCCTGGACCGGGTTCCGGCGTCGGTGATCGTGCTGGGCGGCGGCGTGATCGGCGTCGAGTTCGCCAGCGTGTGGAAGTCCTTCGGGGTGGACGTGACCATCGTCGAGGCGCTGCCCCGGCTGGTGGCCGCCGAGGACGAGGAGTCGTCCAAGGCGCTGGAGCGGGCATTCCGCAAGCGGAAGATCAACTTCAAGGTCGGCAAGCCGTTCGAGAAGGTCGAGAAGACCGAGAAGGGCGTCAAGCTGACCATCGCCGGCGGCGAGACCGTCGAGGCCGAGCTGCTGCTGGTCGCCGTCGGCCGGGGGCCGAACACCGCCGACCTCGGCTACGAGCAGCAGGGCGTCAAGCTCGACCGGGGGTACGTGCTGACCGACGAGCGGCTGCGCACCGGCGTACCCAACGTCTACGCGGTCGGCGACATCGTGCCCGGCCTCCAGCTCGCCCACCGGGGCTTCGCCCAGGGCATCTTCGTCGCCGAGGAGATCGCCGGCCTGAACCCGGCCGTGATCGACGAGGCCGGCATCCCGCGCGTCACCTACTCCGACCCGGAGCTTGCGTCGGTGGGCCTGACCGAGGCGAAGGCCAAGGAGCAGTACGGCGACAAGGTCAGCACCTACAACTACAACCTGGGCGGCAACGGCAAGAGCCAGATCCTCAAGACCGCCGGTTTCGTGAAGCTGGTCCGGGTCGAGGACGGCCCGGTGGTCGGCGTGCACATGGTCGGAGCCCGGGTCGGTGAGCTGATCGGCGAGGCGCAGCTCATCTACAACTGGGAGGCCTACCCGGCCGAGGTGGCGCAGCTCGTGCACGCCCACCCGACCCAGAACGAGGCCCTGGGCGAGGCGCACCTGGCCCTGGCCGGCAAGCCGCTGCACGCGCACGCCTGACCCACACTCATTCCGCGACGCCGGCGGCAAGCGGGCGAGGATCGCACCAGGCCACGAAGGAGTTTCAGAACATGCCGGTATCGGTCACCATGCCTCGGCTCGGCGAGAGCGTCACCGAGGGCACCGTCACCCGCTGGCTCAAGCAGGAGGGCGAGACCGTCGAGGTCGACGAGCCGCTGCTGGAGGTGTCGACCGACAAGGTGGACACCGAGATCCCGTCCCCCGCGGCGGGGGTGCTGAGCCGGATCGTGGTCGCTGAGGACGAGACCGCCGAGGTCGGCAGCGAGCTGGCCGTCATCTCCGGCGAGGGCGAGTCGGCCGGTTCGGACGCCCCCCAGGACGACGAGGCCGCCGAGCCGGAGCAGGCCGAGCCGGCCACCGAGCCGACGGCCGCGGCCGAGGGCACCGGCCCGGAGCCCGAGCAGGAGCAGCCGGCGGCGCAGGCCGCCCCGGCGTCCTCGGGTGAGGGCACCGCGGTGAAGATGCCGGCCCTGGGCGAGAGCGTCACCGAGGGCACCGTCACCCGCTGGCTCAAGCAGGTCGGCGAGACCGTCGAGGTCGACGAGCCGCTGCTGGAGGTGTCGACCGACAAGGTGGACACCGAGATCCCGTCGCCGGTCGCCGGCACCGTCCTGGAGATCAAGGTCCCCGAGGACGAGACCGCCGCGGTCGGCGCGGACCTGGCGATCATCGGTACCGCGGGCGCCGCCCCGGCCGAGTCGGCGCCGCAGCCGGAGCCCGCCCCGAAGGCGGCGGCCGAGCCCGCCCCGAAGGCCGAGCCGAAGCCGGAGCCCGAGGTCACCGAGCCCACCCCGGGCGCGGGGTACAACGAGCCGGCCGCCGAGGCCGAGTCGGCGGCCCAGCCGGCGAAGGCCGAGCAGGCCGCGCAGCCGGCCGCTCCCGCGACCCCGCCGGCCCGGTCGTCGGCCGCCCCCGCCCAGGGCGGCGGCGAGGTCCCCGGTTACGTGACCCCGCTGGTGCGCAAGCTGGCCGGTGAGCACGGCGTCGACCTGGCGTCGGTCAACGGCACCGGCGTCGGTGGCCGGATCCGCAAGCAGGACGTGCTGGAGGCGGCGGAGAAGGCGAAGGCGGCCAAGGCCGCGCCCGCCCCCACCCCGCAGCCGGCCGCCACGGCACCGGCGGCACCGGCCGCGAAGCCGCAGCCGAGCGGCAAGCGGGGCAGCACCGAGAAGCTGACCCGGATCCGCAAGGCCATCGCCACCCGCCTGCAGGAGTCGCTGCACGAGATGGCGCAGCTCACCACGGTCATCGAGGTGGACGTCACCCGGATCGCCCGGCTGCGGGCGCAGGCGAAGGACTCGTTCCAGCAGCGGCACGGTGTGAAGCTGTCGTTCCTGCCGTTCTTCGCGCTGGCCGCCATCGAGGCCCTGCAGACGTACCCGGTCGTGAACGCCCGGATGGACCTCGACGCGGGCACCATCACCTACCCGGAGGCCGAGAACCTCGGCATCGCGGTGGACACCGAGCGGGGCCTGCTGACGCCGGTCATCCACAACGCCGGTGACCTCAACCTGGGCGGCATCGCCAAGCGGGTCGCCGACCTGGCCGAGCGCACCCGGACCAACAAGATCAGCCCGGACGAGATCGCCGGGGCGACCTTCACGCTGACCAACACCGGCAGCCGGGGCGCGCTCTTCGACACCCCGATCGTGCCGTCGCCGCAGTCGGCGATGCTCGGCACCGGTGCCGTGGTGAAGCGGCCGGTCGTGGTGAACGACCCGGACCTGGGTGAGGTGGTGGCGATCCGGTCGATGGTCTACCTGGCCCTGTCCTACGACCACCGGCTGATCGACGGTGCCGACGCGGCCCGTTTCCTGGTCGCGGTCAAGGAGCGGCTGGAGGGCGGCAACTTCGAGGCCGAGCTGGGCCTGTAACACCTGTTCCACGAAGGCGCCCCGGTCGGTCGACCGGGGCGCCTTCGTCGTCACGTACCGGCGTACCGACCGGGCACGTCGCCGGCCGCCGGCACCGGACGAGCCGGTGGTGGTGGCCAGCGCGGTGCAGCGGCGGGTCAGCCGCGCAGGGTCTGCTCGGAGACCGTCCAGAGCCGCTCGGCGGCGGCCGGGTCGAGAGCGTAGTCGGCGACGCCGGTACGGGTGCCCGGCTGGTGCCCGGCGGCCTGCTGGCAGTCCTCGAAGTACCGGCCGCCGATCCCGTCGAGCAGCGGCGAGGTGGCGACCAGCACCGAGGTGGCGGCGCCCTGTTCGACGGTCTTCCAGCTGGCCGCGCCGCCGCCGCTGGCGGCCCGCATCCGCTCCAGTTCCTCGGCGCTGACGTGCCGCTGGAGGTTGGTGTGGATCGCGCCGGGCATCAGCGCGTTGCTGAGGATGCCGTCGTCGGCCCAGCGCCGGCTCACCTCGACCGCGAAGAGCACGTTCGCGGTCTTCGACTGCCCGTACGCCAGCCACGGGTCGTAGGGGCGCTGCCGGAAGTGGATGTCGTCGAAGACCACCGGTGACCGTAGGTGTGCCGCCGAGCTGACCGAGACGATCCGGGCGCCGTCGGCGGCGGCGAGGGCGCGGTGCAGTCCGGTGGCGAGGGCGAAGTGGCCGAGGTGGTTGGTGGCGAACTGCAACTCCCAGCCCTCGGCGGTGCGTCGCTCGGGCGACGCCATGACGCCGGCGTTGTTCACCAGCAGGTGCAGCGGCCCGTCCCAGGTGGCCACGAAGGCCGCCACCGACGCCTGGTCGGCGAGGTCGAGCGGGGCGACCAGCAGCCGGTCGTTGCCGGTCGTGGCGGTGATGTCCCGGGCGGCCCGCTGGCCGGCGTCGAGGTCCCGTACGGCCAGGGTGACGTCGGCCCCGGCGGCGGCGAGCGCGCGGGCGGTCTCCACGCCGATGCCGGAGGCACCGCCGGTGACCACGGCGCGACGGCCGGTGAGGTCGACGTCCCGGACCACCTCCAGGGCGGTGCTGCTGGCGTCGAAGGGCGTGCGGACTGGTGTGTTGGTGGTCATGATCCGTCCTTGTCCGGCGCGGCGCGGGTCGAGCGGCCCGACCGCTACGATGAGAAGCGGAGGCCCCTCCGTTACGACTTCCGAGCCTAACCGGAGGTTCCTCCGTTTGCCAACCGGGCCGCGTCGCGCCTCGGGCCGTGTGACACCTCGGGCGGCGGCTCACGACCGGAGAAACCCCGCCCGCCGGGACGCCGACCGGCGGCCCGTGCCGTACCGGACCCCAGGAGACGACGTGCCGCAGAACCGCCCCGGAGGCGACGCGCCGCAGCCTGCCCCCCGCCCACTGCGCGCCGACGCGCTGCGTAACCGGCAGCGGCTGCTCGACACCGCCGTCCGGGCGTTCTCCCGGCAGGGGCCGGAGGTGACCCTGGAGGCGATCGCCCGTGACGCGGGGGTCGGCATCGGCACCCTCTACCGGCACTTCCCCACCCGGGAGGCCCTGGTCGAGGCCGCCTACCGCAGCGAGCTGGCCAAGCTGTGCGCCGCCGCCGACGAGCTGCTGGCCCGGCTGCCCGCCGCCGAGGCGACCCGGGCCTGGATGGACCACTTCGTCGACTACCTGGCCACCAAGCGGGGTATGGCCGACGCCCTGCGCCTGGTGGTCGCCGCCGGCACCAACCCGTACGCGCAGAGCCGGGACCTGCTGGTCGCCGCGCTGACCCGGCTGCTGGCGGCCGGCGTCGCCGCCGGCACGATCCGCCCGGACGTGGACCCCGGCGACGTGCTGGCCGGGCTCAGCGGGATGTCCCTGGCCGCCCAGGGGCCGGACCAGCGGGACCTCGCCGGCCGGCTGCTCGACCTGCTGATGGCCGGGCTGCGCCGGCACCCGGCCGACTGAGCCTGATCCCGGGGCGTGCCCGCCGGGCGGGCCGGCCACGCACGGGCGCATGGGGCCGCCCCGGCGGTCCCGTCGGCACGAGGAGGCCCCGATCAGCGGTCGGACGGCACGGCCGGGTGCGTCACCCTCGGGGTCGGACAGCGCGCCGGGCACGTCGTAGGATCGGTGCAGCGTCGCGGTGCACCCGGCAAGGAGACCGCCGAGGGCATGGAGGCGCGGGACAGCATGGGACACACGTGCACCCCGATTCCACCCCGACCGACCGCCTGACCGCGCTCGGCCACCAACTGGTAGAGATCCATCTCTGGCTGCTCGACGAGCTGGACCAGATCCGGGCCGCCCTCGACGCCGACCCGTCGACCGACGCCGATCGCCCTCCCGGCACGGGTCGGCCCGCCGACGACGGGCCGGGTCGACGCGCTGCCGGTCCCGGGGACGATCGTTCGCCTCCCGGCGGCCGGCTGCGCCACCTGCGTACCCACTGTCTCAGCTTCTGCGCGGCGCTGACCCGGCACCACACCGGCGAGGACGCGGGGGCGTTCCGGGTGCTCGCCGACGAGGCACCCGAGCTGCGGCCGGTGCTCGACAAGCTCAGCCGGGACCACCGCATGGTCGACTGGATCGTGCGGCGGATCGAGGCGCTGGTCGCCGATCCGCCGGTGGACGACCCGGCGGCCCTGGACCGGGTGCGCGTCGAGCTGGACGGCCTCTCCGCCATCCTCGGATCCCACTTCCGCTACGAGGAGCGCACCCTCACCGCCGCCCTCGACGCGCTCGGCGACCGGGCCGGCGGCACCGAGGAGCTGCTCGGTGTGTCCCCGCCACCGGACTGGTGAACCCTCGGCGGGCGGGTGGAGGCGCACACGGACCCACCTGCCGCCCGGCCGGACCCGCCGTCGGCCAGGCACTCGGCCCCCGCCGCCGGTGGACGCGACCGGATCGGTCAGCGAACCGGGTTCGCCCCGGTGACACCCTGGTAGAAGCGGATCTTCTCGCGCAGGTGGGCGTACTGGCGCTGGAGCAGCGTCATCTGCTCCTCGACCCGGGCGGCGTGCTGTTCCAGCAGCTCCTGCCGGGCGGCGGCGGTGTGCTCGCCGGCGCGGGACAGCTCGGCGTAGCGGCACATCTCGGCGATCGGCATGCCGGTGTCGCGCAGGCACCGGAAGATCACCAGCCAGCTCAGGTCCTCGTCGGTGAAGACCCGACGACCGCCGGAGGTGCGGCCGATGCCGCTGAGCAGGCCGATCTTCTCGTAGTAGCGGAGGGTGTCGAGGCTGAACCCGCTGCGCCGGGCGGCCTCCGAGGGCGAATACACGGGCCGCATGCTACCGCTTGACCTGGAGCGCACTCCAGGTTCAACACTGGTCGGCATGACGACGACACGGACTCTGGGTCGCAGCGGAATCGAGGTCGGCGCGGTCGGCATGGGGTGCTGGGCGATCGGCGGCCCGCTCTGGGGCGACGACGGTCAGCCGTACGGCTGGGGTGAGGTGGACGACGACGAGTCGGTCGCCACCGTCCACCAGGCCCTCGACCTGGGGGTCACCCTCTTCGACACGGCCAGCAACTACGGTGCCGGCCACAGCGAGCGGGTGCTCGGCCGGGCGCTCGCCGGCCGGCGGGACCGGGCGGTGATCGTCACCAAGTTCGGCAACCGCAGTGACGAGGCGACCCGGCGGGCGCTGGGCGTCGACGCCGACCCGGCGTACGCGGTGGCCAGCCTGGAGGGGTCGCTGCGCCGGCTCGGCACCGACCACGTCGACCTCTACCTGCTGCACCTCAACGACCTGCCGGCCTCCGCCGCGCTCGACCTGGTCGACACCCTGGAGGGCCTGGTCACCCAGGGCAAGATCCGGGGGTACGGCTGGAGCACCGACGACCCGGCGTCGGCGCGGGCGTTCGCCGAGGCGGGACCGCACTGCGTCGCCGTCGAGCACGACGAGTCGGTGCTGAACGACAACCCGCAGGTGCTGGCGGTCTGCGATACGTTCGACCTGGCCAGCCTCAACCGGGGGCCGCTGGCGATGGGCCTGCTCACCGGGGCCACCCGCACGCCGGGCGCGGACGACGTGCGGGGGCGGGCACCGCAGTGGCTGGTGTGGTTCCGCGACGGCCGCCCCAGCCCCGAGTGGTCGGCCCGGGTGGCGGCGGTCCGGGCGGCGTTGACCTCGGACGGCCGCACGCTCGCCCAGGGGGCGTTGGGCTGGCTGCTCGCCCGCAGCCCCCGGACGGTGCCGATCCCCGGCTGCCGGACGGTGGCACAGGCCCGGGAGAACTTTGCCACCCTCACCCTCGGCCCGCTACCGGCGGACGCGTTCGCCGAGGTGGAGCGCCTCCTGGCCGACCTGCGTCCGACCCCCACCGGCCACACCGGCACCCGTTAGGCCCCCGCCGCCACCAGCCCCCGACCCTCCCCCTCCCCCTCCCCGGGTGCCTCCACCAGCCCACCCGCCCCGACTCCTCCACGCGCCGGCCCGGCTCCTCCACCCCGGCTCGACTCCTCCACCCCACCCCGACCTTCTCCACCCCGGCCCCGGTTGGCCGTCAGCTCGTCCCGGTGATCAAGAGGTTTAGGTCAGTTGATCAAGAGGTTCAGGGCAAGCCAGAGATCAACACTGACGCAAACCTCTTGATCACCGATGGCCACGCCGGCTGGCGGGCCATCTGGGGGGGGTGTGGGGGTGTGGGTGTGGGTGGGGGGTGGGGGTGGGGTGGGGGTGGGTGGTCGGCGCATCCGATGGGGGGTGCGTAGCCGAAGATGGGGGTATGCGGATCCTGATGGGCGGCGCGTCCGGTTTTCTCGGCACCCGGTTGGTGGATCGTCTCACCGGCGAGGGGCACCAGGTCACCCGGCTGGTCCGGCGGTCGCCGCGTACCCCGGACGAACGGCGGTGGGATCCGGCGGCCGGGCAGCTCGACCCGGCCGTGGTGGCCGGGGCCGACGCGGTGGTCAACCTGGCCGGGGCCGGGGTCGGCGACAAGCGGTGGACCGACGACTACCGCAGGGTGATCCGGTCCAGCCGGGTGGACAGCACCACCACGCTGGCCGTCACGATCGCCGGGCTGCCGGCGGCGGACCGCCCCGGGGTGCTGCTGAACTCCTCCGCGGTCGGCTGGTACGGCGACACCGGCGACCGGGTGGTCGAGGAGGACGCCCCGGCGGGTGAGGGGTTCCTCGCCGACGTGTGCCGGGTCTGGGAGGCCGCGACCCGGCCCGCCGAGGACGCCGGGGTACGGGTGGTGCGGCTGCGGACCGGTCTGCCGCTGCACCGCGACGGGGGGCTGCTCAAGCCGCAGATGCTGCCGTTCAAGCTGGGCGTCGCCGGCCGGCTGGGCAGCGGGCGGCAGTGGCTGCCGTGGATCTCGCTGCGGGACTGGCTGGACGCCGTGGTGTTCCTGCTGGCCGCCGGGGACACCGCGGGCGCGGTCAACGTGGTCGGCCCGAACCCGGTCACCAACGCCGAGTTCACCCGGGAGTTCGCCCGCCAGCTGCACCGGCCGGCGATCGTCCCGATCCCGGCGGTCGCCCTGAAGGTCGCCCTGGGCGGCTTCGCCCAGGAGGCGCTGACCAGCACCCGGGTCCTGCCCGCCGTGCTCACCAGGGCCGGCTTCGCCTGGACCCACCCCGAGCTGCCCGCCGCGCTGCACGCCGCCCTGACCGACTGAGCCGGTGAGCGGGGTCGGCAGCCGACCAGCGGCGACCTGACCGCCCGTTTACGCATCCACCGCCGGCGATGCGGCGGCCGACCGTGCCCGGTCTTGTCCGGCGTCAGGCTCGCGGGTCCGGCCGGCGGGTCCGGTTCCGGTTGGTAACGTCCGCTCCGTGCCGACCTCCCCGACCCTGGCCGCCGACCAGCCGCCCACCGCCGCACCGGACGCCCGTCGGGGTCGACGGGCCGACCTGATCGTGGTGATCGTCGCGGTGGTGCTGGCGGTCTGGGTCACCAGCGGACTGTGGCGCGACCCGGACCAGCGGGCGATCACCGTGAACTCCAGCGACCAGGCGTTGTTCGAGTGGCTGCTCGCCTTCGGCGGACACGCGGTCACCCACGGGGAGAACCCGCTCTTCACCCATCTGCTCAACGTGCCGGACGGGGTGAACCTCGCCGTCAACACCTCGATCACCGTGTACGCGGTGGTCTTCGCGCCGCTGACGTACCTGGTCGGGCCACCGGCGACGTTCCTGGTGATCCTCACCCTCAACCTGGCCGCCACCGCGCTGGCCTGGTACTGGCTGCTCTCCCGGCGGCTCGTCGCCAGCCGGCTCGCGGCGGGCGTCGGGGCGCTGTCCATCGCCTTCTCCCCCGGCATGGTCGCGCACGCCAACGCGCACCTGAACTGGACCGCCGGCTGGCTGGTGCCGCTGCTGGTGGCGGCGGTGTTCGCGCTGGGTCGACCGGGGCACTGGCGGCGGGGCGGCCTGCTGCTCGGCCTGCTGGTGGCGGTCGCCTTCTCGATCGCCGCCGAGGGGCTGTTCTTCACCGCCCTGGCGATCGCCGTGTTCCTCGCCGTCTGGGCGCTGCACCCGGCCCGGCGGGCCGAGGCCCGCGCCGCGCTGCCGGACTTCCTGCGCGGGCTGGCGGTGACCGCGCTGGTCGCCGGGGTGCTGCTGGCGTACCCGCTGTGGCTGCACTTCGCCGGGCCGCAGCGCTTCCACGGCACCGGCTTCGACCCGGTCATCCACTCCGAGGACATCGCCGCGTTCGGGGCGTACCCGAGCCGGTCGCTGGCCGGCGCGCTGGGCTGGGACACCACGCTGGCGCCCAACCCGACCGAGGAGAACAGCTTCTTCGGGCTGCCGCTGCTGCTGCTCACGGTGGCCTGTCTCGGGTGGCTGTGGCGGCGGGCCAGCCCCGGCCGGCGGGCCACGCTGGCCGCGCTCGGGGTGACCGCCGTGGTCTTCGCGGTGCTCTCCTGGGGGCCGGTGGCGCAGTGGAACGGGCGGCGCACCGGGCAACTGCTGCCCTTCGGGGTGCTGGACGACCTGCCGGTGGTCAATGCCGCCCTGCCGTCCCGGCTGGCCCTGGTGGTCGCCCCGGTGATCGGGGTGCTGCTGGCGTACACGATCGACCGGCTGCGGACGACGCGACCGGGCCGGGCGGCGGCCTGGGCGTGGGGGGCGGGCTTCGCGACGGCGTTGCTGCCGCTGCTGCCCACCCCGCTGCTGACCAGCGTCCGTCCGCCGGTGCCGGAGTTCGTCACCGCCGGCACCTGGCGGCAGTACGTCTCACCGGGCGGGGTGCTCACCCCGATCCCGCTGACCCTGGACGTCACCCCCGACGGCCAGCGCTGGCAGGCGTACGCCCTGGCCCATCGGCAGGGTGAGTTCCGGCTGCCCGCCGGCTTCTTCCTCGGCCCCGGCGGCCCCGACGGGCGGGGCCGGATCGGCCCTCCGCCGCGCACCTTCGACACGCTGATGGACCAGGCCGGCCGGACCGGGCTGGTGCCGATCGTCACCGAGGGCAGCATCCGGCTGTCCCGGGAGGACCTGCGGTACTGGGGGGTCGAGGCGGTCGTCCTCCCCGACGAGGTGCACGGCGCCAAGTACGACCTGGACGAGGACGCGCTGCGTCGTACCGCCACCGCGCTGCTCGGCGAGCCACGCCGGGTGGACGACGTCTGGCTCTGGACCGTCCCCACCTCCTGACCAGCCCGCAGGCCCGCTCCCCGGGAGGGTCGCCGGGGTCACCGAGGGTGGCGCGACGAGGCTCACGGGGCGGGGCACGGGTGGGCGGCGCTAGGCTCGCACGGTGAGCGTGACGACTTCCGGGGTGACCACCGTCCGGGCCGGGGTGGTCGACTACCCGACCGCGTGGGACGAGCAACGACGGCTGCACGCGGAGGTGGTGGCCGGCGAGCGGGGCGACACGGTGCTGCTGTTGGAGCACCCGAGCGTCTACACCGCGGGCAAGCGCACCGAGCCCTGGGACCGGCCGATGGACGGCACCCCGGTGGTCGACGTCGACCGGGGCGGCAAGATCACCTGGCACGGGCCGGGGCAGCTCGTCGGCTACCCCATCGTCCGGCTGCCCGACCCGGTCGACGTGGTCGCCTACGTCCGCCGCACCGAGCAGTTGCTGATCGACGTCTGCGCCGAGTTCGGGCTGACCGCCGGCCGGGTCGAGGGGCGTAGCGGCGTATGGGTGCCCGACGACGACCGGGGGCCGGCCCGCAAGGTGGCCGCCATCGGCATCCGGGTCGCCCGGGGCGTCACCCAACACGGCTTCGCGATCAACTGCGACTGCGACCTGTCGTACTACGACCGGATCGTGCCCTGCGGCATCGCCGACGCCGGCACCACCTCGCTCACCGCCGAACTGGGCCGCCCCGTGACGGTGGCCGAGGTCCTGCCCGTGGTGGAGCGGCACCTGCCCACCCTGCTCGGCTGAGCCGGTGCGGATCGACCTCGTCACCCTCGTCGTCGCCGACTACGACCCGGCCATCGCGTTCTTCACCGGGATTCTCGGCTTCGAGCTGGTCGAGGACGCGCCCTCGCTGACCAACGGCGGCCGCCCGAAGCGGTGGGTGGTGGTCCGTCCGCCCGGCGCGCAGACCGGCATCCTGCTGGCGTGACGCCTCCGCGCACCGAACCGTACGGTCGGGTGGCCGTGTTCCGGGACATCGCCGGCAACCGCTGGGACCTGCTCGGACCGGCCTGACCCCGCAATCCCCGCCGCTCCCGTTGCGCCGTCGGGCCGCCGCCGATCCACCGGCACCGTATCCGCCACGCTGCCGCCCAGCGCCGTCGGCCGCAGCACCTCCCAATCCGCTACGCAGCGTAAGAAGAGCTACGGGTAGCACCTACCTCTCTCCCCCACTTTGCTCTGCTGCCCTAGAGGCACCGCATGCGGAAAGTGACCGTCGCGTCGATGGCAGCAGAGCAAAGTGCGGAGGGGCAGGTGGGTGGGCCAGGGAGAGGTAGCAACGAAACCCCTGTTCAGCGGGGTGCGGGCTGAGACATGATCAAAATGGGCTTCACTCACACGCCGCACCGATCACGGAGAGCAACCAAAGGTGACACCGGTGTGGCCACTACCCAGAGTGCACGTCCGGCGGGCGACCGCAGCCGGCCGGGCAGACCCTCGGCGGCTCAGGGGGTCAGCCGGTGCAGGTCGCGCGGGAAGGCGGTCACCTCCCGGACGTTGGCCGCGCCGACCAGCCGGGCCACGAAGCGCTCCAGGCCGACCGCGAAGCCGCCGTGCGGCGGCATCCCGTGCCGGAACGCGTCCAGGTACCCGGCGTACGGCTCGACCGGCTCGCCGCGCGCCGCGAGCGCTGCCAGGTAGTCCGGGTGGCGGTGCAGCCGCTGCCCGCCGGTGACCAGCTCGAGCCCCCGGAAGAGCAGGTCGAAACCGTTCGAGTACGCCGGCCGGGCCGGGTCGGGATGGGTGTAGAAGGGCCGCTTCGCCATCGGGTACCCGGTGACGAAGAGGAAGTCCGAGCCGTGGGTGGTCCGGGCCCACTCCCCCAGCGTCCGCTCGTGGGCGGGGGCCAGGTCCGGCTCGTCGGGGGGTGCGCCGGCGATCCGCAGCGCCTCGGTGAAGTGCACGGCCGGGATCTCGACCGGCATCCCGGGCAGGGTCAGGCCCAGGGTCGCCACCGCGCCGTCAGCCCGCCGCGCCACCTCGGCGAGCATCCCGGCGAGGGTGTCCCGCAGCACCGCCATCACGTCCCGGTGGTCGTCGACGAAGCCCAACTCGACGTCGAGCGAGGTGTACTGGGCCAGGTGCCGGACGGTGTCGTGCGGTTCGGCCCGGAACACCGGCCCCACCTCGTAGACCCGCTCGAAGACCCCCACCATGAGCTGCTTGTAGAACTGCGGCGACTGGGCCAGGTAGGCGGGCCGGCCGAACCAGTCGAGGGCGAAGACGTCCGCCCCGCTCTCGGTGGACGTGGCCACCACCTTCGGGGTGTGCACCTCCACGAAGTCGCGGGCGTCCAGGGTGGCCCGGAAGCCGGCCACCGCCGCCGCCGCGATCCGCAGGGCCGCCGCGCGGCTCGGGTGCCGCAGCGCCACCGGGGCGTGGTCGAGCTGGGTGGGCAGGGTCGCGGTGAGCGCCGGCCGGTACAGGTCGAACGGGGGCGGCACGGCGGGTGGGCCGAGCGGTCGTACCGCCGGGCCGGTCAGCTCGACCCCGGCGGGCGCGGTGCCGTTCGCGGTGACCGTGCCGACCACCTCGACCACGGTCTCCTCGGGCAGCGCCGTCACGGCGGCCCGGACGGCCGGGTCGGTGACCACCACCTGGGTCAGGCCGGCGGCGTCCCGGACGATCAGGAAGGCCACCGACCTGAGCAGTCGGCGGCGGTGCACCCAGCCGGCGACCCGCACGGTCGCGCCGACACGGGTGGACAGGTGGGAGGACAGGATGCGTTGCACGGCGGTTTCCTCCTCGATCGAATCGCAACGCGATCCCCGGGAGGTGTGGGCGAGCGGGAACCTCGCGGTGCCACCACACCTTCGCCCCCACCGTGGCGGGGGCCTCATTCGTCGCCTTTTCACCGGGGCCAGCCGGGCGGGCTCTACTGGGCGTGCGGACGCGCCGTTCTTCCCGCGGCTCGGGAGGGTCTTCGCGCCCCGGCGTCAGACCGCCTTCCAGCAACCGGCGGCTCTCTGCACTGGCGGATCGGGGCGGTACTCGGCTCCGTCACAGCTCTGCCGGCACGCTAGCACCCGACCGGGCGGCCTGTAACGGGCTTTTTCGGCCGGCCGGTGTCCGGTGTCACAAGGCCCGGGACGTGACGCCGGTCGCCCGACGTGTATCGATCGCCGCCGTCGGGCGTAGGCTCGTTTTCGTGACGATCGAGCACTCCGCGCCGACGACCCAGCAGGCAGCACGCTCCGCGACGGTCGCCCCCGAGGGGCGACGGATGCTGCGGATCGAGGCGCGCAACGCCGAGACGCCGATCGAGCGCAAACCGCCGTGGATCAAGGTCAAGGCCAAGATGGGGCCGGAGTACACCGAGCTGCGCGGGCTGGTCTCGCGCGAGGGGTTGCACACCGTCTGCCAGGAGGCCGGCTGCCCCAACATCTACGAGTGCTGGGAGGACCGGGAGGCCACCTTCCTCATCGGCGGCGACCAGTGCACCCGGCGCTGCGACTTCTGCCAGATCGACACCGGCAAGCCGGCCGAGTTCGACGCCGACGAGCCCCGCCGGGTCGCCGAGTCGGTCGCCACCATGGGCCTGCGGTACGCCACCATCACCGGCGTGGCCCGTGACGACCTGCCCGACGGCGGCGCGTGGTTGTACGCCGAGACCGTCCGGCAGATCCACGCGCTGCGCTCCGGCTGCGGCGTCGAGCTGCTGATCCCCGACTTCAACGCGGTCCCCGAGCAGCTCGCCGAGGTGTTCGGCGCCCGGCCGGAGGTGCTGGCGCACAACGTCGAGACGGTGCCCCGGATCTTCAAGCGGATCCGTCCGGCGTTCCGCTACGAGCGCTCGCTCGACGTGATCCGGCAGGCCCGCGCCGACGGCCTGGTCACCAAGAGCAACCTGATCCTGGGCATGGGCGAGGAGCGGGCCGAGGTCTCCCAGGCGCTGCGTGACCTGCATGAGGCCGGCTGCGAGCTGATCACCATCACCCAGTACCTGCGGCCCACCCCCCGGCACCACCCGGTGACCCGCTGGGTCAAGCCGGAGGAGTTCGTGGAGCTGCGCGAGGAGGCCGAGGAGATCGGCTTCGCCGGGGTGATGAGCGGGCCGCTGGTGCGTTCGTCGTACCGCGCGGGGCGGCTCTACCAGCAGGCCCTGACGGCCCGCCGGGACGCCTCGGTCACCGTCGGCTGACGGCCCGCCGGAACGCCTCGATCGGCTTCGGCTGACGGTGCCTCGGTGCCGTCGGCCGGCCCGGGACGCCACCGGGGTACGCCCGCACGACTCCGTCGGCCACCGCGACGATCGCCGGGCATTCGGATATGTCGATCTTCCCAGACGTCGGCCACACCCGCAAGGGGTGCTGGGCGGCAGCTCGGCGACGATTCGACGACCCTCCCCGAGCAGGGCGAGATCGTGTTAGATTCCGCCAGCCCCGACCCCTAACTCATCGATGGTGGTGTCTTTGATGGCGCAGCCGCACACGGTTGTCATCGGCGCCGGCCCCGCCGGTCTCACCGCCGCGTACGAGTTGACCCGCAGACACGCCCCGGTCGAGGTGGTGGAGGCCGACGACGTGGTGGGCGGGATCAGCCGCACCGTCGAGCGGGAGGGCTGGCGCTTCGACATCGGCGGGCACCGGTTCTTCACCAAGGTGTCCCGGGTCGAGGCGTTCTGGCACGAGGTGCTCCCCGAGGACGACTTCCTGCTGCGCCCCCGGATGAGCCGGATCCACTACCAGGGCCGGCTGTTCGACTACCCGCTGCGGGCCGGCAACGCGCTGCGGAACCTCGGCGTGTGGGAGGCGTGCCGGTGCGTCGGGTCGTACCTGTGGGCGCGGGTCCGCCCACCGGCCGACCAGAGCCACTTCGAGGGCTGGGTGTCGGCCCGGTTCGGCGCCCGGCTGTACCGGATGTTCTTCAAGACGTACACCGAGAAGGTCTGGGGCATCCCCGCGACGGAGCTGCAGGCGGACTGGGCGGCCCAGCGGATCCGCAACCTGTCCCTCGGCGCGGCGATCCGCGGCGCGCTGCTGCCCCAGCGCGGCGGCACCGAGGTGACCAGCCTGATCGAGGAGTTCCGCTACCCCCGGCTCGGCCCGGGGATGATGTGGGAGCGCTGCGCCGAGCTGGTGGTCAAGGGCGGTGGGACGGTCGAGTTGGAGACCGCGGTGCACACCGTGCACCGCGCGGACGGCCGGGCGGTCGCGGTGACCGTCGCCGGCCCGACCGGCGAACGGCGGATCGCCGCCGACCACGTGGTCTCCACCATGCCGATCTCGGCCCTGGTGCGGGCGATGGACCCGCCCGCCCCGGCGGAGGTGCGCGAGGCCGCCGACGCGCTGCTGCACCGGGACTTCCTGACCGTGGCCCTGGTGGTGCCGACCGAGGCCGGTTTCCCCGACAACTGGATCTACGTGCACACCCCCGGGGTGCAGGTCGGCCGGATCCAGAACTACGGCGCCTGGTCGCCGGAGATGGTCCGCGACGGCGGCACCTGCCTCGGCCTGGAGTACTTCGTCAACGAGGGTGACGAGCTGTGGTCGACGCCCGACCCGGAGCTGGTCGCCTTCGGCACCGCCGAGCTGGAGCGGCTCGGCCTGGTCCGCCCCGGCTCGGTCACCACCGGCTACGTGGTGCGGATGCCGAAGGCCTACCCGGTCTACGACGAGGGGTACGCCGAGGCGGTCGAGGTGATCCGCCGCTGGCTCGCCGAGGCGGTGCCGAACGTGCACCCGGTGGGCCGCAACGGCATGCACCGGTACAACAACCAGGACCACTCGATGCTCACCGCGATGCTGGCCGCCGAGAACATCCTGGACGGCACCGACCACGACGTCTGGGCGGTCAACGTCGAGGAGGACTACCACGAGGAGGGCGGCGCCGACAGCGCCGGCCACGGCGGCACGGGGCAGGGCGGCACCGGTCGGGCCGCCCCGGTCGTGCCGCGCCCGCGCACCGCGCCGCCGGCCGGGGACCGCTCGCCCACCCGCTGACCACCAGCGGAACCGGCCGGGTCCGTTCCGGCCCGGCCGGGGATCGACCCCGCTCGCGGTGGTCCCGCCACCCGGGACGCCCCGGCCCGCCGCCGACCGCCGGCCGGGGATCATCCGTCCTGGCGGGGACCACTAGACTCGCGGCATGGCAAAGCCCCAGGAGAAGGTCTCGTTCGGCCAGCGGCTGAAGCAGATCGGGATGGTGTTCCGGTTCACCGCCAAGCAGGACCGGTGGTTCGCGCCGCTGGCCGCCGGAGCGGTGCTGATCCCGCTCGCGCTCACCGTGGTCGCGGTGATCCTCTGGGGCTGGCTCTGGCTGCCGATCGGCATCCTGTTCACCCTGCTCGCCGTGCTGATCGTCCTCAACCTGCGGTCCAACAAGGCGATGATGAACGCCGCCGAGGGGCAGCCCGGCGCGGCGGCGCAGATCATGGAGAACATGCGCGGCGACTGGCGGGTCACCCCGGCGGTCAGCTCCACCACCCAGATGGACATGGTGCACCTGGTGATCGGCCGGCCCGGTGTGATCCTGCTCGCCGAGGGCAACCCGCAGCGGGTACGCGGCCTGCTGGGTCAGGAGAAGCGCCGGCTGGCCAAGGTGATCGGCTCCGCGCCGCTGCACGACTACGTGATCGGCCAGGGCGAGGGTGAGCTGCCGATCCGCAAGCTGCGGATGACCCTGATGCGGCTGCCGCGCACCCTGAACGGCAAGGACGTCAACTCGCTCGACAAGCGGCTCAAGGCCCTCACCGCCCGTCCGCAGATGCCCAAGGGCGCGATCCCGAAGAACATGCGCCCTGCGGGCCGCGCGTTCCGCCAGACGCGGGGCCGCTGACCCGCTGCGTCGTACGCCCTGCCACCTGCCACCCGCCGCCTGCCGGCCGCGCACCCAGCCCGCTCCACCCCTGCTCCACCCCCGTGCCCGCGCCTGCCCGCCCCGTGCCCGCGCCCCGGCGTGATCCTCTCCGCAGCGGGGGTCGACTGTTCATGATCGTGCTCGATCCTGGTTGTAGTGGCATCCGACCGCTGCGAGACCACTACAACCAGGATCGAGCACGATCATGCGATGGGTGGGGCGATCAGCGCGATCACGTGGTGGGTGGGGCGATCACGTGGCGGGCGAGGGGGCGGGCGGGGCGGGGGGCGGGGGCGGGGCGGGGGCGGGGCGGGGCGATCAGGTGGTGGGGCGGGGGGCGTCGGCGATGACCGAGCCGGCCAGCCGGTCGTGCAGGCCACGACGCTGCTCGTCCATGATCAGGGGCGGCACCACCAGGGCCAGGAGCAGGCCGCGCAGCAGCGCCCGGGGTATCCCGATCCGCCCGCCGTCGGACCAGTCGAGGCAGCGCAGCCGGGTGATCCACATGCCGGGGGTCTGGGCGAACAGGCCGAGGAAGAAGCCGTACTCGACGACGAGCACCGCCACCGGGGCCCAGCCGTCGCGGACCGGGTCGGCGAAGAAGTTCGACACCAGCAGGCAGAGCACCCAGTCGATCACCAGTGCCCCGAACCGTCGGCCGAGGCTCGGCGGGGTGAAGGCGGGGTCGGTGGCGGGCGGCACCGGTGCCGCGGGCGGACTCGTCACGGTGGTCAAGGGTAGTCAGCACCGGCCCGCCGTCGGTCAGGGGCGGTCAGCGGTTGCCGCTGCCGCCCGCCCGCTCACCAGGTGGACAGGCAGGGTATTCCTGCAGTCTATGCAAATTCGGTCCAATCACTACGAATGGCGACACAGCGCTGCACCCGGTATCGTCCGAACGGACAACCCGGCGGGTACTGAGCGGCGCAGATGACGCTCCGCGAGCGTCGTAACACGGCAGAAACATTGGAGACACGGGCGAGCAACCCCACGGTCATAGCGTCGCCAGAGCCCAGCCACCGGAGTGGACGTGCCAGGAGGACGTGTGTTTGCCAATCCCGAGGAACTCCTGCGATACCTCAAGAACGAGGACGTAAAGTTCGTCGACGTACGTTTTTGTGACCTGCCCGGCGTGATGCAGCACTTCAATCTGCCGGTGGAGTCCTTCGACGACAGCGTCTTCACCGACGGTCTCGCGTTCGACGGTTCGTCGATCCGCGGTTTCCAGGCGATCCACGAGTCGGACATGCTCCTGCTCCCGGACGTCGCGACCGCCTTCATCGACCCGTTCCGCGCGCAGAAGACCCTCGCGCTCAACTTCTTCATCCACGACCCGTTCACCCGTGAGGCCTACTCCCGGGATCCGCGCAACGTGGCCAAGAAGGCCGAGGCCTACCTCGCCGCCAGCGGCATCGCCGACACCGCGTACTTCGGCGCCGAGGCCGAGTTCTACATCTTCGACTCGATCCGCCACGAGACCTCCGCGCACCAGTCGTTCTACTACATCGACTCGATCGAGGGCGCCTGGAACAGCGGGCGCGAGGAGGCCGGCGGCAACCGCGGCTACAAGACTGCGTACAAGGGCGGCTACTTCCCGGTGCCGCCGGTGGACCACTACGCCGACCTGCGTGACTCGATCGTGCGTCGCCTGGTCGACGGCGGCTTCACCGTGGAGCGTTCGCACCACGAGGTCGGCACCGCCGGCCAGTCGGAGATCAACTACAAGTTCTCCACCCTGCTGCACGCCGGCGACCAGCTCCAGCTCTTCAAGTACATCGTGAAGAACGAGGCCTGGGCCAACGGCAAGACCGCCACCTTCATGCCCAAGCCGCTCTTCGGCGACAACGGCTCCGGCATGCACACCCACCAGAGCCTCTGGCTCAACGGTGAGCCGCTGTTCTACGACGAGACCGGCTACGCCGGCCTGTCGGACATGGCCCGCTGGTACATCGGTGGTCTGCTGCACCACGCGCCGTCGCTGCTGGCGTTCACCAACCCGACGGTCAACTCGTACCGCCGGCTGGTGCCCGGCTACGAGGCCCCGGTGAACCTGGTCTACTCGCAGCGCAACCGCTCCGCCTGCACCCGCATCCCGGTCACCGGCGCCAGCGCCAAGGCCAAGCGGGTCGAGTTCCGGGTGCCGGACCCGTCCAGCAACCCGTACCTCGCCTTCTCGGCGATGATGATGGCCGGCCTGGACGGCATCAAGAGCAAGATCGAGCCGCCGGCCCCGATCGACAAGGACCTCTACGACCTCCCGCCGGAGGAGTGGGGCGACGTCAAGCAGGTGCCGGGCTCGCTGCCGGAGGTGCTCGACGCCCTCGAGGCCGACCACGACTACCTGCTCGACGGTGGCGTCTTCACGCCCGACCTGATCTCCACCTGGGTCAGCTGGAAGCGGGCCAACGAGGTCGACCCGGTGCGCCTGCGCCCGACCCCGCACGAGTTCGCCATGTACTTCGACTGCTGAGGCCCACCTCGACGGTCACGTTCCACCGGCCGGGCCGGCGTCGCCTCCGCGACGCCGGCCCGTTCCGTTCGTCCAGCCGCCCCGCAACGCGCCGACCAGCACCGCCACCACCAGGGCGGTCATCACGATCGCGCCGGGCGCCTTGGTGTACCGGGCGACAGTGGTGCCGTCGGGCAGGGTGAGGAAGGCCGCCACCGCCGCCGGCGGCACCAGCCAGGTCGTCCGGGTCGCCGACACCGCGAGCACCAGCAGCGGCCAGGTCACGTACCACGGGTGCAGGACCGGGGCGAGCAGCACCGTCGCCGCCAGCGCCAGCCCCGCCGCGAGCAGGGTGACCCGGGGTCGGGCCGCGGCCAGCCGGTGCACCCGCTGCCGGACGTCGTTGAGCCCGCGCAGCGCCGTCCACGCCCGCCACCAGAGCACCGCCAGCACCACCACCAGCACCAGCAGGCCCACCGCCCGGGTCACCGGCACCGCGCCCGGCTGCCGACCGGCCAGCCCGCCGACGTAGTCGACCACGAAACCCACCGCCGTCGGCGGCGACGTCCACTGCTGCGAGTCACCGCTGCGGGCCAGCCCGGCCACCCAACCCAGCCCCAGCCCGGACAGCGCCGAGACCGCCGCCAGGGTGACCAGCACCGCCCCGGCCAGCCGCCCGCCGTCACGCAGCAGGCCCCGCCAGGTGTACCGGCCGTGCAGCGCCGTCAGGGCCGCGAAGGGCAGCACCACCACCGCGGTCGCCTTCACCGCCACCGCCAGCCCCAGCAGCACCCCGGCGACGAGCAGCGCCCGCCCCCGCCCGGGTGACCGGACCAGCACCAGCAGACCGAACAGCAGCAGGCCGAGCATCACCGCGTCGTTGTGCGCGCCGGCCACCAGGTGCACCCCGACCAGCGGGGAGGCCAGCGCCAGCCAGGCCGCCCGGCGGGTGGGCACCCCGGCGGCGCGGGCCAGGCCGGGCAGGCAGAGCGCCACCAGCAGCACCCCGGCCACCGCGTACAGCCGCAGCACCACCAGGGTGCCGACCAGGGTGCCGCCGAGCCCGGCGGCCAGCGCGGCCAGCAGCACGAAGGCCGGGCCGTACGGGGCCGGGGTGTCCCGCCAGATCGGCGCGACCGACTCCACCCACGGGCAGCCGGCCACCGCCACCCCCACCCGGTACGGGTCGTGCCCGGCCGCGTACGACCAGCCCTGGCAGGCGTACGAGTAGACGTCCCGGCTGGCCAGCGGCGGGGTGACCAGCAGCGGCAGCGCCCAGAGCCCGGCGGTGACGTACGCCCACCGGGTCGACGGGGCACCGGCGCGCAACGCCCACCAGGCGGCCACCATCAGCGCCGTCCCGACCAGCCAGCACGACACCGCCACGGGGCCGTGCGGCGCCCGCCACGGGCCGGTCGGCGGCACCGTGGGCAGCACCCCGCCCAGCCAGCCGGCCACCGCGAGCAGCACCGCCCCGGTCAACCCGAGGTAGCGCGCCACGCGCACCCCGCCCGGTCCGGTCACCGGCCATCTCCTCAGTCGGCGGTCGAAACGGCGGTGGCGGGCCGCCGGGCCGCCCGAGCCGACCGTACCAACCGGACGGCCACCACGATCACCAACAGCGTCATCAGCGGGGCTCCGGGCATCTTGGTGAACCGGGGCAGCCCGGTGCCGTCGGGCAGCACCAGGAACGCCGAGATCAACGCCACCAGCGCGAACCACCGGGTGGCGCGGTGGGTCGTCGCGGCGAGCACCGCCATCGGCCAGAGCCAGTACCAGGGGTGGAACAGCGGTGCGAGGGCCACCGTCGCGGCCAGGGCCAGGCCGGCGTGCCAGAGCGGATCCCGGGTGCGGGCCCGCCACCACAACCAGACCAGCAGCACCGCCAGCACCACCATGCCGATCGCCCGGGTCACCGGCAGCGCGTCGACGTCCGCGCCGAACAGCGCCGCGACGTAGCCGACGGTCTGCCCGACCGCGGTCGGCGGCGACGTCCAGGCGATCACCAGGCCACCCTGTTCCAGGCCGGCGATCCACCCGAGGTCCAGGCCCGCCGCCAGGGTCGCGCCGACCACCGCGACCAGCGCGCCGCCGGCGACCGGCAGGCCGTCACGCCACAGCGCCCGGATCCGGTACGGCCCGACCAGCGCGGCCAGCACCGCGAACGGCACCACCACCAGGGCGGTCACCTTCACCGCGCCGGCCAGGCCGAGCAGCACCCCGCCGGCCAGCAGCGGCCAGCGCCGCCCCGGGTTGGCCGCCACCACGGCCAGCCCGGCGGCCAGCAGGCCGATCATCAGCGCGTCGTTGTGCGCCCCGGAGATCAGGTGCACGCCGACCAGCGGGGAGGCCAGCGCCAGCCAGAGCGCCCGGCCCACCGGCACCCCGCAGCGCCGGGCCAGCACCGGCAGGCAGGCCGCGGCCGTCGCCACCCCGAGCACCGCGAGCACCCGGAAGAGGGCGATGTTCACGGCCAGCGCGGTGTCGGTGTCGAGTGACCCGGTGGCCCGGACGATCGCCCCGGCGAGCAGCACGAAGAGCGGCCCGTACGGTGCCGGGGTGTCCCGCCAGATGTAGGAGATGGTGTCGATCCAGGGGCAGGGCAGCGCCGACACCCCCTGCTCGTACGGGTTGATCCCGGCCGCGTAGCTGGCCCCCTGACAGGCGTACGCGTACACGTCCCGGCTGCCCAGCGGCGGCGCGAACAGCAGCGGCAGCACCCAGAGCCCGGCGGTGACCAGTGCCCACCGGGCCGACGGCACCCGGTCGCGCAGGCTCCACCACGCCCAGGCCAGCAGCCCGGTGCCGACCAGCCAGAGGGCCAGGACGAGCGGCCCGTGCCGGCTCTGCCAGATGGTGACCGGGGTGGGGCGCAGCTCCGACCCCGGCAGCGCGCCCCCGAGGTACGCGGCGACGGCGAGCAGCACCGAACCGGACAGACCGAGCCAGCGGGACAGGTGGTGAGGCACGTCCGTCATGCTGCCAGTAGCGTGATCGCGGACCGGAGGTGGGCATGCGGGGCAACAGGGTGGTGGGGTCGGCCACCGGTTTCGCCGTCGTGCTCGCCGGGGTGTGGCTGGCGCTGCCCCGGCTGGGCTCGGACCTGTCCGCCCAGGTGGCCCGCGCCGACTTCTTCGCCGCGCACGGCTTCGCCCTGGTCGACCTGCGCTGGTACGCCGGCATCCAGCCGTTCGGCTACAGCCTGGTCTCGCCGCCGCTGATGGCGACCCTCGGGGTACGGCCGACGGGCGCGCTGGCACTGGTCGGCTCGGCCGCCGCGTTCGCCGCCCTGCTGGTGCGGACCGGTGTGCCCAGGCCGCTGCTCGGCAGCCTGGTCGGGGTGCTGACGATCACCGGCAACCTGGTCTCCGGCCGGGTCACCTACGCCCTCGGGGTGGCGTTCGGGCTGGTCGCCCTGCTCGCCCTGACCCTGCCGACGGCCGACGCCGCACCCGGAACGCCGCCGGCCGACCGGAGCGCGCGTCGAACGCCCGATCCGGGTGGACGTCGGGCCGCCGGTCCCGGAGGACCGCAGGCCGCCGATCCGGGCAGACGTCGGGCCGCCGGTCCCGGCGCAAGCCGGGTGGCCGGTCCGGGCTGGCGGCGGGTCAGGCCGGTCCTGGTGGTGCTCGGCGCGCTGGCGGCCTCGGCGACCAGCCCGGTGGCGGGGCTGTTCGTCGGCCTGGTCGGGGCGGCGTTGCTGGTCGACCGCCGGTACGCCGACGGCCTGCTGCTCGGCGGCACGGCGGCGGTGCCGCTCGCGGTCACCGGGCTGCTGTTCGGCGAGGGCGGCTGGATGAACATCAGCCGCACCGACACCCTGCGGTCGGTCACCGTCAGCCTGCTGGTGGCGGCGCTGGTGGCGTACCGGCCGGTGCGGGTGGCGGCGGTGCTGGCGGCGGCCGGGGTGCTGGCGGCGGCGCTGGTGCACACCCCGGTCGGGCTGAACGCGACCCGGCTGGTGACGATGTTCGCGCTGCCGGTGCTGGCCGCCGCCGCCCGGCCACCCGGCTGGCTCACCGCCCGGCCGCCCCGCCGCGCGGACCCCGGATCCGGCGGCACCACCCCGTCGCTCCCGCCGACCGACGCGACGGCAGGGTCCGGGCAGGTCCCGGGGACCGGGCGGGCGGGACGCGCCCGGGGCGGGTGGACCGGCGCGGTGGCGTTGACCGCGCTGTTGGCGGTGGTGTGCTGGTGGCTGCCGCCGGTGGTCGCCGCCGACCTGCGCAGCGCGGACGATCCGACCGCCGACCGGAGTTACTTCGCCCCGCTCGCCGCCGAGCTGGGCCGGCGCGGGCTCACCGGTCGGGTGGAGGTGCCGCCGACCCGCAACTACTGGGAGGCCGCGCAGCTGGGCGAGGTGCCGCTGGCCCGGGGCTGGCTGCGGCAGGTCGACATCGGCCGCAATCCGCTCTTCTTCACCACCGTCCCGGGGGCGGGCGGCACCGGTGTGCCGCTGACCGCCGACAGCTACCGGGCCTGGCTGGACGAGTACGCCGTGCAGTACGTCGCCGTCCCCGACGCGCCGCTGTCCTGGGTGGGCCGGGCCGAGGCGGAGCTGGTCGGGGCGGGGTTGCCGTACCTGACCGAGGTCTGGTCGGACCGGCACTGGCGGTTGTACGCGGTGACCGACCCGACGCCCCTGGTCGCCCCGCCCGGGGTGCTGGTCCGCCAGGACGCCGCCACGCTGACCCTCCGCACCACAGCCGCCGCCCAGGTCCTGATCCGCATCCGCCACACCCGCTGGCTGACCGCCTCACCCCCCGCCACGATCACCCCTGACGGCCCCTGGACCCTCCTCACGGTCCCCACCCCCGGCACCTGGACCCTCACCACCCTCACCACCACCGCCGCATCGCCGAGTTGATCAAGAGGTTCAGGTCAGGGATCCGCAGCAGCACGACGCAAACCTCTTGATCAACGCGGCAGGGCGGGGGGTGGGGTGGCGGGGCGGGCGCGGACGTGGAGGCGCTCTCCCTGCGGCCCGAAGAGGCTGAGCAGCTCGGCGGGAGCGTCGAACGGGTTGCCGAACCAGTGCGGGGTACGGGTGTCGAACTCGGCCACCTCACCGGCGTCGAGGGTGAGGTCGTGACCGCCGAGCAGCAGCCGGACCCGGCCGGAGAGCACGTAGAGCCACTCGTAGCCCTCGTGCACCTGCTGGCTCGGCTCCCCCACCGGCACCCCGGGCGGATACATCATCTTGTACGCCTGCACACCGCCCGGACGTCGGCTCAACGGCACGATGGTGACCCCGTGCCGGAGCACCGGCCGGCGGTGCACCCGGGGATCCCCGATCTGCGGCGTGCCGACCAGGTCGTCCAGCGGCACCCGGTGGAAGCGGGCCAGGGCGAGCAGGAGTTCCAGGGTGGGCCGCCGGCCGCCGGACTCCAGCCGGGACAGCGTGCTGACCGAGATCCCGGTCCCCGCTCCGAGCTGACTCAGCGTCACGCCGCGCTGCTGGCGCAGTGCCCGCAGCCGCGGCCCCACGGCGGTCAGCACCTCCTCGGGGTCGGCGGCCTGCGTCCCGTCCGGGACGGTCCACCGTCCCGGCCCCGCCCCGGCACCCTGCTCCGGGCCGGCACCGCCACCCGACCGCGAGCCCTGGTCCGGCTCTGGTCCGCCACCCACCCGCGAGTCCCGGCCCGGCCCGGCTCCGCGACCCGCCCGCCGGTTCCGGTCCGGCCCGGAGCCGCCACCCACCCGCGAGGCCCGGTCCGGCCCGGAGCCGTCCCCCGACCGTGGGTTGCCGGGTCCGGCCGCCGACCGGGGCTGGGCTTCCTGGTCGGTGCGCTCGTCGGTCACCGCACCAGTTTGCCATTCCGGCAACGATGTTTGGCAGTTCGGCGATCCGGGGGGGACGATCCGGGGCGTAGGTGGGACGGACCCACCCGCGAGGAGGCAACGATCATGACGTACCCGGTGGTGCACGACGTGGTGGTGATCGGCGGCGGCGCGGCCGGGCTCAGCGGCGCGCTCGCCCTGGGCCGGTTCCGCCGCGACGTCGTGGTGGTGGACGGCGGCGCTCCGCGCAACGCCCCCGCCGACCGCGTGCACAACTTTCTGACCAACGAGGGCGTGCCGCCCGCCGAGCTGTACACGACGGGCCGCGCCGAGGTGGCCCGCTACGGCGTCACCGTCCTCGACGGCACGGTCACCGCAGCCCACCCGGCCGACGCAGCCGACCCGGCCGACGCAGCCCACCCGGCCGACGGCCCGGACCGGGCCGGCGACGCCGGGCCGGCACGGTTCGCGGTCACCCTGTCCGACGGCCGTACGCTGCACGCCCGGCGGTTGCTGGTCACCACCGGCCTGGTCGACGAGCTGCCCGAGGTGCCGGGCCTGGCCGACCGGTGGGGGCGGGACGTGCTGCACTGCCCGTACTGCCACGGCTGGGAGGTCCGGGACCGGGCCGTCGGGGTGCTCGCCACCGGGCCGTTCGCCGCCCACCAGGCGCTGCTGTTCCGGCAACTCACCGACGACGTGGTGGTCTTCACGCACACCGCCGGCCCGTTGCCCGCCGACGACGCGGAGAAGCTCGCCGCCCGGGGTGTCGCCGTGGTCGACGGCGAGGTCGCGGCGGTGGAGGTCGATGCCGACCGGCTGACCGGCCTACGGCTGCGCTCCGGCCGGGTGGTGCCCCGGGAGGCGCTGGTGGTGGCCCCCGCGTTCCACGCCCGGGCCGCCTTCCTCACCGGGCTCGGACTGACCTCCGAGGACTTCGGGCTCGGCGGGCACGTTCTCGGCAACCGGCTCGCCACCGACGCCAGCGGCGCGACCGGGGTGCCCGGGGTGTGGGCGGCCGGCAACGTCACCGACCCGCAGGCCACCGTGATCGCCGCCGCCGCGGCGGGCCTGAAGGCCGCCGCCGCGGTCAACGCCGACCTGATCGACGAGGACACCACCCGCGCGGTGGCTGCCCGCCGGGCAGCCACGGCCACCGCCCCGGCCGCCGGGGTGCCGGCGGCCGACCCGGCTCCCGGGGCCGGGCTTCCGGCGGTCGTCCCGGTCGGGGCGGGTGCCGACGGCGACCCGGCGGTCGACGAGGCGACCGCCCGGCACTGGGACGAGCTGTACCAGGGCCGGGAGCGACAGTGGAGCGGGCGGCCCAATCCGCACCTGGTCGACGTCGTCGGGGAGCTGCCCGCCGGAACCGCCCTCGACCTGGGCTGCGGAGAGGGCGGCGACGCGGTCTGGCTGGCCCGGCGGGGCTGGCGGGTGACCGCCGTCGACGTCTCCACCGCCGCCCTGGAGCGGTCGGCCGCCGCCGTGGCGGCCGCCGGGGTGACGGCCCGGGTCGAGTTCCGGCGACACGACCTGGCCCGGACCTTCCCGGCCGGCGTGTTCGACCTGGTCTCCGCGCAGTTCCTCCAGTCGCCCCTGGACTTCCCCCGGACCGAGGTGCTGCGGGCCGCGGCCCGGGCGGTGGCACCCGGCGGGCGGCTGCTCGTGGTCGAGCACGGCTCGGTGCCGCCCTGGGGCGACCCCGAGCACCGCCACCTGCGCTTCCCCACCCCGCAGGAGACCCTGGCCGACCTCGATCTCGACCCGGACGGATGGCACGTCGAACGGCTGGACACGCCGCAGCGACAGGCCACCGGCCCGCACGGCGAGACCGCCACCCTGGTCGACCACCTGGTGCTGCTCCGCCGCCGGTGACGGACCCGCACCGGCGGCGTGCTCAGCTCTCCAGGACCCGCTGCATCGCCGTCCGGGAGCGCCGGGCGGTGCGCAGGTAGTCGTCGAGGAACTCCCCCGGGTCGTCCCCGCCGAGCAACCGCACCACCCCGGCCAGCTCCACCCCGTGCCGGGGGAGCTGGTCGCCGGCCCGGCCCCGGACCAGCATCAGCGCGTTGCGGACCTGCGCGGCGAGGGTCCACCCGGCGGCCATCGCGGCGGCGTCCGCCGGGTCGACCAGCTCGGCGTCCCGCGCCGCCGCGAGCGCATCGAGGGTACGCGTCCCGCGCAGCTGCGGGTACGCCCCCGCGTGCCGGAGCTGGAGCAGCTGCACCGCCCACTCGACGTCGGCCAGACCACCCCGCCCCAGCTTGGTGTGGGTGGCCGGGTCGGCGCCCCGGGGCAGCCGCTCGTTCTCCACCCGGGCCTTGATCCGCCGGATCTCGACGATCTGCTCGCGGGTCAGCCCGTCGGCCGGATAGCGGACCGGGTCGACCATCGCCTCGAACTCGGCCCCCAGGTCGCTGTCGCCGCAGACGAACCGGGCGCGCAGCAGCGCCTGCGCCTCCCAGACCCGGGACCAGCGGGCGTAGTACTGGGCGTAGGCGGCGAGGCTACGGACCAGTGGCCCCTGCCGTCCCTCCGGGCGCAGGTCGGCGTCGACCCCGAGCGCCGGGTCGGGGGCCGGGGCGCTCAGCAGCCGACGCAGCTCCTCGGCGATGGCGTGCGCGGTGGCGCTGGCCGTGCTCTCCGCCGTCCCGGCCGGCGCGTCGTAGACGAAGAGCACGTCGGCGTCGGACAGGTAGTTCGACTCGTACCCGCCGAGGCGACCCAGGCCGATCACCGCGAACCGTAGGCCGGGCAGCTTCGGCTGGGCGGCCCGGACGGCCCGCAGCGCGGCGGAGAGGGTGGCGTCGGTGACGTGGGACAGCCCGGTGCCGACCCGGGTCACGTCGGCCAGCGGACCGGTCGGTGCGCCGCGCTCGGGTCGCGGGGCCAACCCACCGGCCCGGCTGAGCACGTCGGCGCAGGCGATCCGGACGAGTTCCCGGCGACGCAGCGCGCGGACCGCCCGGGTCGCCTCGACCGGGTCGGCGTGCCGGGCGGCGGCGGCGGCGAACCCGTCGCCGAGCACCTCCCGGGACCGGGGTGCCAGCTCGTTCTCCTCGGCCAGCAGCCGCAGCGCCTCCGGTTCCCGGGCCAGCAGGTCGGCCGCGTACCGGGACGACGACAGCACCCGGGCCAGCCGGCGGGCCACCGGGCCGGAGTCGCGCAGCAGTCGGAGGTACCACGGGGTGCTGCCGAGCTTGTCGGAGACCTGACGGTAGTTGAGCAGCCCCCGGTCCGGTTCGGGCGCGTCGGCGAACTCGCTGAGCAGCACCGGCAGCAGGGTCCGCTGGATCGCGGCGGTCCGGCTCACCCCGCCGGTGAGGGCCTGGAGGTGCCGCAGCGCCCCGGCCGGATCGGCGAAACCGAGGATCTCCAGCCGGTGCCGGGCCGCCTCCGGGGTGAGCCGAAGGCCGTCGGCGGGCACCCGGGCCACCGACTCCAGCAGTGGCCGGTAGAGCAGTTTGGCGTGCAGCCGGCGTACCTCGGTGGCATGGGCGACCCAGTCGACGCGGAAGCTCTCCACGGCACTGCGGCCGGGGATGGCGGCGTAGCCGAGCGCGGCGGCCAGCCAGCGCAGCGCGGCCGGTTCGGTCGGCACGGTGTGGGTGCGCCGCAGCGCCTGGAGCTGGAGCCGGTGCTCGACGCCGCGCAGGAAGCGGTACCCGCGCAGCAGCGCCTCGCCGTCGGCCCGCCCGACGTAGCCGCCGGTCACCAACGCGCGCAGCGCCGGCACGGTGCCCGGCACCCGCAGCGACTCGTCTCCCCGGCCGTGCACCAGTTGCAGCAGCTGGACGGCGAACTCGATGTCCCGCAGGCCGCCGGGACCTCGCTTGATCTCGCGGTCCAGCTCCTTCGGCGGGATGTTGTCGATGATCCGGCGGCGCATGGCGCGTACGTCGGAGACCGCCTCGGGCCGCTCGGACGCCCGCCAGACCAGCGGGGCGAGGGCGTCGACCCACTCGCCGGCCAACGCCAGGTCACCGGCGGCCGGCCGGGCCTTGAGCAGCGCCTGGAACTCCCAGGTGCGGGCCCAGCGCTGGTAGTAGGCGAGGTGGCTGGCCAGGGTGCGGACCAGCGGCCCCCGGTTGCCCTCCGGACGCAGCGCGGCGTCCACCGGCCAGGCGACCAGCCCGCAGACATGGATCAGCCGGGCCGCGACGGTGGTCGCGGCGGGCAGGTCCTCGTCGGTCGCGGCCACGAAGATCACGTCGACGTCGGAGACGTAGTTCAGCTCGCCGCCGCCACACTTGCCCATCGCCACCACGGCCAGCCGCGGCCGGGGCGTCCCCGCCGGCAGCTCGCCCACCGCGATCTCGTACGCCGCCGCCAGGGTGGCGTCGGCCAGCGCGGAGAGCGCCGACATCACCTGCTCCAGGCCCCGCCCGCCGGTCAGGTCGGCCGCCGCGATCCGCAGCAACGCCAGCCGGTACGCCTGCCGCAGCACCGCCACCGGCGCGGTGGCGGTGGTCAGCCGCCCGGCGAGGGCCAGGTCGAGCCGGCCGTCGGCGGTGGGGGCCAGCCCGTCCGGGGCGGTGCCGAGCACCGTCCACTGGCCCGGGTTGGCGACCAGGTGGTCACCCAGGGCGGAGGACGCCCCGAGGACGGCGACCAGCCGACGCCGCAGGCCCGGGTCGGTGTCGAGCGCGGCCAGCACCCCCGACCCCGTCGCAGTGGCGGTCCGGCGCTCGGACTCCACCATCCGGTGCAGTTGGCGCAGCGCCAGATCAGGGTCGGCGGCCCGGGAGAGCGCGGCCAGCAGGTCGGCCGCCGCCCGGTCGACGGGTTCCTGCTCGTCGGCCCGCCACAGCCCGAGCCCGTCCGAGCCGAGCAGGTCGGCGGCGCGCGGACCACCGTCGCCCTCGGCGAAGCCGTAACGGGCCAGCCGTCCCCTGGTGGGTCTGCTCATCTCAATGGCCGAGCAGGGGGAGGCTGCGGCGGGTGTCGTCGGCCAGCTCGCCGAGGGCGAGGGCGGCGAAGCGGACGGCGAACGGCTGCCACACCTCCTCGACGTCGGCCATCACCCGGTCGCAGGCGGCCACCACCAGGTCCTCGTCGTAGCCCAGCTCGGCGAGCAGCTCGGAGCCGTGCGCCCACTCGGCGATCATCGCGGTGTCGCACTCGATGTGGAACTGGAGACCCCAGGCCCGGTCACCGAGCCGGAACGCCTGGTGCGGGTAGCGGGTCGAGGCGGCCAGCAGGGTGGCGGCCCGGGGCAGCTCGGTGATCTCGTCGGCGTGCCACTGGAGCACGTCCGGGATCAGCGGCACGTACCGGAACAGCAGGTCGCTCTCGGCGGCGTCGCGCCGGCCGACCACCCCCGGACCCACCTCGGGGCCGGACGGGCTGCGCTCGACCAGGCCGGCGTGCGCGGTGGCCAGCAGTTGCGCGCCGAGGCAGACGCCGAGGGTCGGCACCCGGTGCCGGACGGCCTTGCGCAGCAACCCTTCGAGCTTCGGGAACCAGGGTGCGCCGGGGGTGCCGTCGGCCGACGGGTAGGCGTGCTGGTCACCGCCGAGCACCACCAGCGCCACGTACCCGGTCAGGTCGTCGGGCAGCTCGTCGCCGGCGTGCGGGCGCAGCACCCGCAGTTCCAGGCCCCCCTCCACCAGCCAGTCCCCCAGCCGTCGGGGGTCGTCGGTCGGGTCGTTCTCGATCACCAGTGCGGTTCCCACGCCGTCGAGGCTATCGGGTACGTCGACAGCCGCCCGGGACGCCTCGCGCCGACCGCCGGCAGGACCGGAGCGGGCCGGGTCGCCGCGCCCACGACGGGACCGGATCAGCGCGGTCCGGCCCGGCGGGGCGGCTATGCTCGGCCGCTGTGATCGCCGACGACCCGTCCGTCCTGCGTCCGCCCGTGCTGCGCGAGGGCGACACGGTGATGCTGGTCTCGCCGTCCGGGCCGACCCGGCCGGAGCGGGTGGCGCGCGGCATCGAGCTGCTGACCGGCTGGGGGCTGCGGCCGGTGGTGGCACCCCACGCGTACGCCCGCCGGGGTTACCTCGCCGGGGACGACGCGCTGCGCGCCGCCGATCTGAACGCCGCCTTCGCCGACCCGCAGGTACGCGGGGTGATCTGCACCCGGGGCGGTTACGGCGCACAGCGGGTGGTCGACCTGATCGACATGGCCGCCGTCCGGCGGGATCCGAAGGTGGTGGCCGGTTTCTCCGACATCACCGCCCTGCAGTTCGCGCTCTGGCGGGGTGCCCGGCTGGCCGGCGTGCACGGTCCCGGGGCGGCCTGGGTCGACGAGCGCACGCCGCTGCGTTCGGCGCAGTCGCTGCACGCCGCGCTGATGACCACCGCCCCGGTGACCGTGGCCGCGGTGCCGGAGGAGGCGACGTATCCGGTCCGGGTAGCGGGGCGGGCGGCCGGGCGGCTGATCGGCGGGAACCTCTGCCTGATCACCGCCACCATCGGCACCCCGGACATGCCCGACCTGACCGGGGCGGTGCTGCTCGTCGAGGAGGTGCAGGAGCCCCCGTACAAGGTCGACCGGATGCTCACCCACCTGCGCCGCGCCGGCGCGCTGGACGGCCTGGCCGCAGTCGCGGTCGGCCAGTTCACCGACTGCGCCGACGGGTGGGACACCACCGTCGTGGACGTCCTCACCGACCGCCTCGGCGACCTGGGCGTGCCGGTCCTCGGTGGCCTGCCGATCGGCCACGGCCCCGGCCAGCTCACCGTCCCCGTCCACACCCGGGCCACCCTGGACACCACGACCGACACCCTCACCCTCACCCCCGCCGTCCAGTAATCCCACCCCTCCCCACCCCTCCCCCGCCCACCCACCTCGGTGATCAAGAGGTTTGGCGGCCGGACCCCGGTGATCAAGAGGTTTAGGCAGGCGGACCCCGGTGATCAAGAGGTTTAGGCGGGCGGAAAGCGCATTCCCGCCCTAAACCTCTTGATCACCGGGCCGGAGGGGCGAATTGCCGGGCCGGAGGGCGGAATCACCGGGCTGGTGGGCGAATTGCCGGGCCGGAGGGTGGAGTCAGTGGGCCGGCGGGCGGAACTTTCAGCTGGGGGACAGGATCGGGACGGGGTTTTCTCAGATTCGATGGTCACTGTCGGTGACGTCAACGCATCACCACCGAGATACTGGAGGACTGATGTCCCGCACGATGTCGAAGAAGCAGCTGCTGGTCGGCCTCGCCGCCGCCGGCGTGCTCGGGGTGGGGATCGCCGCTCCCACGGTGGCCTTCGCCGAGGGTGGATCCACCCCGACACCGAGCGCCAGCAGCGAGGCCGAGCAGGGCACCGACCGGCAGTCCGAACGCGCCGGCCGGCAGCACGAGTTCGCCGAGGCGCTGGCCAAGGAGCTGGGCGTGGACACCGACAAGGTGACCGCCGCGCTGGACAAGGTGCGCGAGCAGCACAAGGACCGGGTCAAGGGTGACCGGCCGGAACGGCCGTCGGCCGAGGACCGGCAGGCGAAGCTGACCGAGCGGCTGGCCCAGGCGGTCGAGGACGGCAAGCTCACCCAGGAGCAGGCCGACGCGATCACCAAGGCCGTCGAGTCCGGGGTATTCCCGGGTCCGGGTGGCCCCGGCCACCGCGGCGGCCCGGACGGCCCGGACGGCAAGTGACCCGCCGCCGGCCAGGCCGGTGACCGACGGGCGTCGCGGCGGGCCACCAGGCCGGTGACCGACGCGAGAAGGGCGGCGTCGCGGTGGCAGTCGGCCGGTGACCGACGTAGCGGGGGCGGCGTCGCGGTGGCCACCCGGCCGGTGACCGCGACGCCGCCCCCGTTCGATCAGGTGGTCGCCGGCGGGGAGAAGACACCGAGCAGGTTGCCCGACGGGTCGCGCAGGCGTGCCCGGGTCAACCCGTTCGGCGTGGTTCCCGGCGGCGTCAGCACCGTGCCGCCGGCCGCCTCGGCCCGCCGGCACGTCTGCGCCACGTCGGTCACCTCGGCGTAGAGGATCGCGTACCCGGGTGCGCCCTCGGGGAGGAGCCGGAGCCCTCCGCCGATGCCGGCCGGCTGCCCCGCGGTGGTCGTCTGGTAGGACCCACCGCCGGCCGGGTCCTCCACGGCGAAGCTCCAGCCGAACAACTCGGCGTAGAAGCCTCGTACCTCCTCCGGCCGGTCGGTGCCGATCTCGAACCAGGTGATGGGTGTGCTGGTCACGCGCTGCCTCCTGTCCCCCTGCCGGCCGGACGGCCGGTGGGCTCGGCGGCCAGCCTGCCGGGCGTCCGCGACACCGTCATGTCGGTGTTTGCGGAAAACTCCCGGGCGACGACCCGCCCGGCCCACCTTGCCCGGACCCGCCGCTCCCGGACCCGCCGCCCCGGGTTGCCGGCCGGACCCGCCGCCCCCGGGACCAGCCTCACGCGAGGCTCAGCCGGTGCAACCGCTCGGGCGGGACGTCCACGTCGTCGGGGCGGAACTCCCGGATGACCGGCTCCGGCAGCGCCTCCACGCCGACGATCCGGTCGGTACGGAAGCAACGCGGCCCGCCGCGGAGCCGACACCAGGCGAACAGATACCAGTGTCGGCTGTTGCCCAGGTAGCCCAGCGGCTCGACCTCGCGCGACGAGGCCACGCCGCGCCGGTCGGCGTACCGCAGGCGGAGCACCCGGCGGGCGGAGACCGCGCCGGCGACGACGGCCGGGACGGACGTGGCCGGCCCGACGCCGATCAGCAGCACCCGCCCGGCGAGCAGACGCGCGTCGGCGGCATCGGCGGCCGGCAGCACCGCGAGCAGTTTGCGCAGCGCGGTGCCGCCCGCCTCGGCGAACGGGGTGCCGGCGAGGCGGTGCAGGGCCACCGCCATCGCCACCGCCTCGGCAGCGGTCAGGTTGACCGGTGGCAGGGTGTACGCACGGTCGACCACGTAACCGCCGGCACGGCCGGGCTCGGCCCAGATCGGCACGCCGGCCCCCTGCAGGGCGACGATGTCCCGTTCGACGGTGCGGGTGCTCACCTCGAAACGGCCGGCCAGCCAGCGGGCGCTGCGCGGCCTGGGCGCCACCGCCCGCAACTCTTCCACCAGGGCGTAGAGACGGTCCGTCCGGTTCACCTCCGCACGCTACGACGGGGGTACGACGAACCGCGCCGCCGCCGTCGACCGGACACGAACCGGGTCGGGCCGCGACCCGGCGAGACGGCAGCCCGGACGGGCAGCGACCCGGCGAGACGGCAGCCCGGACGGGCAGCGACCCGGCGAGACGGCAGCCCGGACGGGCAACGGTACGGCCGGACGGGCAACGGTACGGCCGGACGGGCAACGGAACGGCCGGACGGGCAGCCCGGTCGAGGCGGCGACCGGTCGGCCCGCGGGCCGGTCAGGCGATGCAGGCGCAGACGATCAGGGCCGCCCCGAAGTGGGTGGCGGCGCTGACCCGGGCCGCCGGGTGCGGCTCGTCGGAGCAGATGACCTCGCCGAGCTTGCCCGGCGTGAGCAGGTCGAGGACGCCGAAGGCCAGCGCCATGACGGCCAGCCCGATCAGCCCGAAGATCACCGTCGAGGCGAGCCCCTTGGCGAAGTCGTCGTAGCTGGTCACGATCGCCGTGAAGACGATGCCGGCGACGCCGAGCTGGTTGGCGGCCAGCAGCAGCCCGGCGTTGCCGTTACGCCGAATCCAGATCAGCTCGCGCAACTTGCCCGGGGTGAGCACGTCGACCAGCACGAAGCCGGCCGCCATCAGCGCCACCCCGACGACACCGAACACGACGCTCTGCCATGCTCCGGTGAGCAGATCCTCCAGCACCGACGGCCTCCCGACCTCCTGCGCCCGGCGCGGGTGCCGGCACGGTGATCGAGACGATAGCGGCACCGCACCACCACCGACAGCCCCCGGACCGGCCGAGATGCGGACCGTCGGGCGACCGGGCCGCCGCCGGCCCCGTCGCGGACGACCCGGCCGGCGGTACGCGCTACAGCGACAGGTACCGCTGCCGCTCGTACGGGGTGACCTCGCGGCGGTACTGCTCCCACTCGGCCCGCTTGTTGCGCAGGAAGAAGTCGAAGACGTGCTCGCCCAGCACCTCGGCGACCAGTTCGGAGCCGGCCATCACGTCGATCGCCTCGGACAGGTTCTCCGGCAACGCCTCGTAGCCCATCGCCCGCCGCTCGGCGCTGGTCAGCGACCAGACGTCGTCCTCCGCGCCCGGCGGCAGCTCGTAGCCCTCCTCGATGCCCTTCAGGCCCGCGCCGAGCATCACCGCGAACGCCAGGTAGGGATTGGTCGCCGAGTCCAGCGAGCGGACCTCCACCCGGGCCGAGTTCGGCTTGCCGTACGCGGGGACGCGGACCAGCGCCGACCGGTTCAGGTGCCCCCAGCAGACGTACGCCGGGCTCTCGGTGATCCGGTCCGGCAACGCCTGCGGGAAGAGCCGCTTGTACGAGTTGACCCACTGGTTGGTGACCGCGGTGTACTCCCGGGCGTGCATCAGCAGCCCGGCGATGAACGACTTCGCCACCTTCGACAGTTTCATCGGGTCACCGGAGTCGTGGAAGGCGTTGCGCTCCCCCTCGAACAGCGACAGGTGGGTGTGCATGCCGCTGCCCGGCTGGTCGGTGAAGGGCTTCGGCATGAAGCTGGCCTGCACGCCGGTGGAGAGCGCCACCTCCTTGACCACGTGCCGGAAGGTCATGATGTTGTCGGCGGTGGTCAGCGCGTCGGCGTACCGCAGGTCGATCTCCTGCTGGCCGGGGGCGACCTCGTGGTGGCTGAACTCCACCGAGATGCCGATCCGCTCCAGCGCCAGCACGGCCTGCCGGCGGAAGTCCCGCGCGACGGCGTGCGTGGTGTGCTCGAAGTAGCCGCCGGAGTCCACGGCGGTGGGCACCGAGCCGTCCTGCGGGCCGTTCTCCAGCAGGAAGAACTCGATCTCGGGGTGGGTGTAGAAGGTGAAGCCCTTCTCGGCCGCCTTGGACAGCATCCGGCGCAGCACGTGCCGCGGGTCGGCCCAGGACGGGCCGCCGTCGGGCAGCAGGATGTCGCAGAACATCCGGGCGCTCTCGCCGCTCACCCCGCCCTCGAAGGGGAACACCTGGAAGGTGGTCGGATCCGGCATGGCGACCATGTCGGACTCGAAGACCCGGGCGAAACCCTCGATGGCCGAGCCGTCGAACCCGATGCCCTCCTCGAAGGCCGCCTCCAGCTCCGCCGGAGCGACCGAGACGCTCTTGAGCGTGCCCAGCACGTCGGTGAACCACAGCCGGACGAACCGGATGTCCCGCTCTTCCAGCGTGCGGAGGACGAACTCCTGCTGACGGTCCACTTCCCCAACCCCTCGCCACGTTCGTCCGGCACCGGTCGGCCGGTCCGTCCTGACCGCCCAGTCTCCACCGGCCTGGTTAAGCAGACGTTACGCGACCTGCCGCCGCTCGTCCTGCGGTGTCCCGACCGCCGGATCAGCGGGCGGCCCGCCACCAGCACCGGGCCGGCCGGGTGTCGACCGGAGGGTGTCCGTCGTCTCGTCGGAGCCACCGGATCGACCGGCCGCCACTGGGGCAAGATGAGTACATGACCACCCTGCGTCTGGCCCTGTGCCAGGTCAACCCGACCGTCGGCGACACGGCCGGCAACGCCGAGCTGATCCGCGCCTGGACCCGTCGGGCCGCCGACGCCGGCGCCCAGCTCGTCGCCTTCCCGGAGATGGTGCTCACCGGCTACCCGGTCGAGGACCTGGTCTTCCGCCGTTCCTTCGTCGCCGCCTCGCAGGCCGCGCTGCACCGGCTCGCCGCCGACCTGGCCACCGACGGCCTCGGTGACCTGCCGGTCGTGGTCGGATACCTGGACGCCGACGGCCCACCCCAGGTCAGCGGGGACGCGCAGCCCGGTCGAGGGGCGCGCAACGCCGCCGCGCTGCTGCACCGGGGCGAGGTGGTGGCCCGCTACTTCAAGCACCACCTGCCCAACTACGGGGTGTTCGACGAGGACCGCTACTTCGTGCCCGGCGACACCCTGACCGTGGTCCGGGTCGCCGGGGTGGACGTGGCGCTGACCATCTGCGAGGACCTGTGGCAGGCCGGCGGCCCGTTCGCGGTGGCCCGGCAGGCCGGCGTCGGCCTGGTGGTCAACATCAACGGCTCGCCGTACGAGCTGAACAAGGACGACGTCCGGCTGCCGCTGGTGCGTCGCCGGGCCGTCGAGGCCGGTGCCCCGATCGCGTACGTCAACATGGTCGGCGGCCAGGACGAGCTGGTCTTCGAGGGCGACTCGATGATCGTCAGCGCCGACGGGGACCTGCTCACCCGCGCGCCGCAGTTCGTCGAGCACCTGCTCGTGCACGACGTGGAGCTGGCCGGGGCGGGTCCGCACGCCGCCGACGCCGGGGACCTCGCCGACGGGATGCGGGTGGTACGCCGTACCGTCGAGGTGGTCCCGCCGGCCCCGACCGGACCGGCCGCCGACGGCGGCCTGCTGGCGCCGATCGCCGACGAGGCCGAGGTGTGGCAGGCGCTGGTGCTGGGCCTGCGCGACTACGTCAACAAGAACCGCTTCCCCTCGGTGGTGCTGGGCCTGTCCGGCGGCATCGACTCGGCGGTGGTGGCCGCGCTCGCCGTCGACGCGCTCGGGCCGCAGCGGGTGGTCGGCGTCTCGCTGCCCAGCCAGCACTCCTCGGAGCACTCCCGGGCCGACGCGGAGGATCTCGCCAAGCGGACCGGCCTGGACTACCGGGTCGAGCCGATCCAGCCGATGGTGGACACCTTCCTGGCCAACATCTCGCTGTCCGGGGTGGCGGTGGAGAACCTCCAGGCCCGGGTCCGCGGGGTCATCCTGATGGCACTGTCCAACCAGGAGGGCCACCTGGTCCTCACCACCGGCAACAAGAGCGAGCTGGCGGTCGGCTACTCGACCCTCTACGGCGACTCGGTCGGCGGGTTCAACCCGGTCAAGGACGTCTGGAAGACGCTGGTCTGGCGGCTGGCGAAGTGGCGCAACGCCGACGCGGCCCGCCGCGGCGAGACCCCGCCGATCCCGGAGAACTCCATCGGCAAGCCGCCGTCGGCCGAGCTGAGCCCGGGCCAGCTCGACAGCGACAGCCTGCCCGAGTACGACGTGCTGGATCCGATTCTGATCGGCTACGTCGACGGCGACCTGGGCCGGGCCGGGCTGGTCGAGTCCGGCCACGACCCGGCGGTGGTCGACCGGGTGCTGCGGCTGGTGGACACCGCCGAGTACAAGCGCCGGCAGTCCGCGCCCGGCACGAAGATCTCGATGAAGGCGTTCGGCCGGGACCGTCGCCTGCCGATCACCAACCGCTGGCGCGAGGACGGCTGAGCACCGCGGCCGGCCGGTCCACCGCCCACTCCGGCCGGCTCCGCACCGGTCGGCGTCCCGGCAGGTCGGCGTCCCGGCGGTCGGCCCTCCGGCGGCGCTGCGGTGCTGCGGCGCGGGCGGTCGGCTTCACCCCGGCGGAGTGAAATCCTGCACTGTTCCCTGCCGTCGACCGGTCGCGCGGTGCGACGATCGCGGCAGAGCCCGGGGACCGCGACAGCGGCCTCGAGGAAAGGAGACAGTCATGGTGGAGTCCACCCCGACCGAGGTGACCGCCCTGTACGGCGGGCCGGCCACCCGCCGGGTCCGCACCCGCGACCTGATCGCCGCCAAGGAGCGCGGCGACCGGTGGGCGATGCTCACCTCGTACGACCAGTACACCGCCGCGATCTTCGACCAGGCGGGGATCCCCGCGCTGCTGGTCGGCGACTCGGCGGCGAACAACGTGTTCGGCTACGAGACCACCCTGCCGGTGACCGTCGACGAGCTGTTGCCGCTGGTCCGCGCCGTGGTCCGGGCGACCCGGCAGAGCCTGGTCGTCGGCGACCTGCCGTTCGGCTCGTACGAGGAGGGGCCGACGCAGGCGCTGCGCACGGCGGTGCGGTTCATGAAGGAGGGTGGCTGCCACGCGGTGAAGCTGGAGGGTGGCCGGCGCTGCGCCGAGCAGATCGCGGCCATCACCGGCGCGGGCATCCCGGTGATGGCGCACATCGGGTTCACCCCGCAGAGCGAACACACCCTGGGCGGCTACCGGGTGCAGGGGCGCGGCGACGCCGCCGACGAGGTGCTGGCCGACGCGCGGGCGGTGGCCGGGGCGGGCGCGTTCGCGGTGGTACTGGAGATGGTGCCGGGCGACGTCGCCAAGCGGGTCACCGCCGAACTGGCGATTCCCACCGTCGGCATCGGCGCCGGCCCGGACACCGACGCCCAGGTGCTGGTCTGGCAGGACATGGCCGGGCTACGCACCGGGAAGGCCCCCCGGTTCGTCAAGCGCTACGCCGACCTGGCCGGGGCGCTGACCGAGGCCACCCGCCGCTTCGCCAACGAGGTACGCGGCGGCGACTTCCCGGCCGCCGAGCACACGTTCTGAGCGTGCCGGGGGCGGTGGCGGCGGTGGCGTTGGCGGCCACCGCTGTCCACCGTCCCCGTCACGTCCACCGCTCCTGTCGTGTCCACCATCCCCGCAGGGCGGCGGCGTTCCGACGGGTGGGGGTGCCGCAGGGCGGGACGGGCGACCACGGGCCGGTGAAAGCCGCTAGGGTTCCGCCCGTGAAGCCTGCCCGCTTGTCAACTGTCGCCCTGACCTGTGTCTTCGTGTTCGCCCTCGCGGCGTGCAGCGGAGAGGAGACGCCGACGACGGCGGCACCGTCGGCCTCCGCCACCACTGCCGCGCCGTCCGCCTCCTCTTCCACGGCAGCCGGGGATCCCACCGCCGCCGACCCGACCGCGGCGGCCGACCCGACCGCCGACAAGAAGCTCTGCACGGCGGCGAAGAAGATCGCCGACGAGACGAAGGCCGAGGTCGTGAAGGCCGCCACGTCGGGTGGCGACCCGAATCCGGCGCTGAAGAAGGCCTACACGGAGATGGCGACCGGACTGGCCAAGGCCACCGCCGGCAGCCCTGCCAGCGAGGTGGCCACCGCGCTGGCCGCGTTCGGCGTCGCCGCCGGCAGGGTGGCGACCGCCCCGGACATGGAAGCCGCCGCCGACCGTCCGGAGTTCCAGAAGACCAGCGCGATGGCGAACACCGCCTGCAAGAAGGCCGGCGTCGACATCAACTTCTGACCGCCCGCCCTCCACCACGCCCACGCCACCCCACCCGCCTCCGCCGCCCCCACGAGCTGGGGTGCGGCGCTGTACGCCGAGATCTTGGCGGTATTCGGCCCCCCTGGGGGCACTTTCCCTCCAAGATCTCGGTAACAGGGCGCGCGGGTGGGGCGGGCGGCGGATCAGAGGTCGGTGACCCGGATGCCGGCGTGCGCCTTGTAGCGCTTGTTGATGGCGATCAGGTTGGCGGTGAACGCCTCGATCTGGTGGGCATTGCGCAACCGCCCGGCGTAGATGCCGCGCATGCCGGGGATCCGGGCGGCCAGCGCGCCGACGACGTCGACCAGTTCCCGTTCCTCGGTGCAGATCAGCACGTCGAGGTCGATCCGGTCGACCTCCGGGTCGGCCAGCAACGGTGCGCTGACGTGGTTGAACGCCGCACAGACCCGGGAGTCCGGCAGCAGGGCCGCCGCCTGCTGCACGGCGCTGCCCTCGGCGACCGGCAGGGCGTACGGACCCTGCTTGTCGAAGCCGAGCGGATTGACGCAATCGACCACGATTTTGCCGGCCAGCGGTCCGGCCAGCGCGGCGACGGTGGCCGCGTGCCCGTCCCACGGCACCGCGACGACCACCACGTCGCTGCGGCGGGCCACCTCGTCGTTGCCGGCACCGGTCACGTCGACCCCGGCGGGCAGCCCGGGCAACGCGGCGATCTCCGCCGCCGCCTCGGCGGCCCGATCGGCGGAACGGGATCCGATCAGCACCTGCTGGCCGGCGCGGGCGAACCGGTAGGCCAGCCCCCGCCCCTGGTCGCCGGTGCCACCGATGATGCCGACGGTCAGCCCGGACACGTCGGGGAGGGTGCTCGCGTCGTATGCCATGACGCCATCCTCGCAAACCGCCCGCGCCACCACCGGCGCAAGGCGCTGTGACGCTGGCCGCCCCGACCAACGGCCACCCGCAACGGCCGGCCACCCGCGACCGTCGGCCGCCCTCAGACCGTCGCCGCCCCCACCAGCCGGCCGCACCAGCCATCGGCCGCCCGCGACCGTCGGCCCCCGACCACCGGCCGCCAACGACCATCGGACGCACCGGGCCGGGAACGTCGCCGGGGGTGTTCAGGAGCGCTCGAAGAGGACCTTGCGTTCGACCGGGTCGGCGGTGACCAGACGGACGGTGACCCGTTCGCCCAGGGGCAGCTCCCCGGTGCAGCGGGCGCGTACCGGGGGATCGTCCAGCGCCACCGTCCCGCCGGGGATCCGGCCGGGCTTCGACTGGCCGTTCGGGGGCGCGTCCACGTCCAGCACCGCCGCCGAGAACGTCTCCCCCACCCGGTGCTCCAGCAGCACCGCCTCGGCCAGCTCGATCGCCCCCCGGGTGGCGGTGCCCGCCGTACGGTCGGTCGAGGCCATCACCTCCGGCAGCCGGGGCAGCGCCGCACGTGCCCACTGCGGTACCGGGCGGTCCTCGTGCAGGGCCAGGCAGACCTCGGTGGCGTACCGGTCGGCCAGCCGGCGCAGCGGGGCGGTGACGTGCGCGTACGCGGCGGCGACCCCGCCGTGTTCCGGCTGTCCGGGCAGTTCCCCGTCGAACGCCGTGTACGCGGCACCGCGCATCAGCTCGGCCGCCTGGTCGACGAAGGCGGCGGCCCGGGGCTGCGAGGCGTCCAACCCGGCCAGCACCTCGCCGACCCGTACCCCGTCCGGCCAGTGCACGCCCAGCGGGGCCGCCGCCGCCCGCAGCCGGGCCACCGCCTCCGGTTTCGGCGGCGGCATGGTACGCAGCAGACCGATCCGGCCGGCGAGCATGATGTCCGCCGCCGCCATCCCGGTGAGCAGGGAGATCTGGGCGTTGTGGTCCTCCATCGGGCCGGGGCCGCGCAGCACCAGCCGCCAGCCGTCCCCGTCGGGCTCGACGTCCTGCTCGGGCAGCGGCAGGTTGATCGCCCCCCGGCGCAGGCCACGAGCGGTGAGCAGGGCACCGATCTCGGGCAGCAGCGCGATCGGCTCAGGCAGCCGGTCGGTGTCGGCGGCCACCTGCACCCCGGCGTAGTCCAGTTTGGCGCGGCTACGCACCAGGGCGCGTTCCAATTCCACGGCGACGGTGGCCCCGTCGGCGTCGAGGTCGATGGTCCAGAGCACTGCCGCCCGGTCGACGTCGGGCAGCAGACTGGCGGCCCCCTCGCTGAGCGTGTGCGGATGCAGCGGCACGTTCCCGTCGGGCAGGTAGACCGTCTGGCCGCGCCGCCAGGTCTCCTCCTCCAGTGGGCCGTCGGGACGCACGTGGGTGGCGACGTCGGCGATGGCGTACCGCACCCGGTAGCCGCCACCGGGGCGGCGGCCGAGGTGCATCGCCTGGTCCAGGTCGCGGGAGGCGGCCGGGTCGACCGTGACGAACGGGATGTCGGTACGGTCGGCCGCGGCGGGCAGCGGGGCGTGCGCCGCCTCGTCCGCCTCGCGCTGCGCCGCAGCCGGGAAGCCGTCAGGCAGTCCCAGCTCGCGGCGCAGCGCGCCGAAGTCGATGCGGGGCGCGAGCACACGTCGGATGACCACGGGTCAATCCTGGCAGCGTGCCGCGTGATCCGCTCTCCGGCGGGCGGCCGGTGGTCTCCGTACGGTCAGCCGGTGGCCTTACCTGCCCGGGACCGGGCACCGGCCGGTGCGCCGGCCCGCGCCGCCGCGGTCCGGGCGGGGGCCTTGCGGGCGCTGGCCTTCGTGGCGACCGTCTTCGTGGCGACCGTCTTCTTCGCCGCCGCCTTGCGGGTGGTCGTCGCGCTCGTCTTCCTGGCCGGGGCCGTCTTCGCGGTCGACTTCGACGCGGGCGCCGTCTTCGCGGTCGACTTCCGGGCCGGCGCCTTCTTGGCCGGTGCCTTCCTGACCGTGGCGGTCTTCCTGGCGGGCACGGCCTTCCCGCCCGCCGTGGTCTTCTTGGCTGCCGTGGTCTTCTTGGCCGCCGTCGTCTTCCCGGCCGCCGTGGTCTTGGCCGTCGTGGTCTTCCTGGCTGCCGTGGTCTTCCTGGCGGGCATGGTCTTCGCCGCCGTCGTGGCCTTCTTCGCCGCCGCGCTCTTCGCGGGCGTGGTCCTCGCGGGCGTGGTCCTCGCGGGCGTGGACTTCTTCGCGGCGGTGCGGGCGGTCGCCGCGGTCTTCCTCGCCGCCGCCGTGGTCCTCTTCGCCGCCGTGGTCCTCTTCGCCGCCGTGGTCTTCTTGGCCGCCGTGGTCTTCTTGGCCGCCGTGCTCCGGGCGGTCGCCGCGGTCTTCCTCGCCGCTGCGGCGGTCTTCCGGGCGGCGACGGTGGTCTTGCCGACGGCCTTCTTCGCCGGGGCCTTCCTCGCGGTCGACGTCGACGCGGCTGCCGTCGTCGCCGTGCTCCTGGCGGCCGGGGCCTTCTTCGCCGCCGACGTCGAGGCGGGGGCCTTCTTGGCGGGACTCCTGGTGGCCGGGGCCTTCTTCGCCCCGCCGGCCCTACCGGCCGCCGCCCTCCGGGCGGTGGTCGTGCCGGCGGCCGGGGTCCGGCCGGAGCCGGCGCCGGCGGCGCTCGCCGTCGCCCGGCCAGCCGACACTCTGCGGGCCGCAGCCGTGGTGGTGCTGGAACGTCGGGCCGCGGTACTCCGGGTCGCGCCAGCGGTCCGCTCCGCCGCGGCGGTCCTCGTCACGGCCGGGCGGGTGGTGGCCTCTGTTGCTTCGGCCATCTCGGTTCCCTCCTTGGGGACATGCTCCCGCGTGCCTCCCCACGGAGGCACGGAGTCCTCGACGCGGGCCGTCCCGCGCCGTTCAGTTGCCCTCCCCGGCCCAGCGGGCGTCTTCGGCCTCCCACGCCTCGTTGCGCTCCTGCACCTTCTGCAGGGCGTTCTGCGCGTCGGTTGCCGAGGGATACGGTCCGAGAACGTGCTTGGCAGGGCACACGTCGGCATCGGTCTCGACCCGGTGGTGTCGGGTGCACCAGTAGTAGTGCCCACCACTTCCGCTGTCGTTCATGAGATCACTGTGCACCGGGCGCAGCCCGACCGCCACCGGATCGCCGCAATCGGTCACGACCACTTCCACAGTAGACGTGCTCGGACTCCCCGGGGGCAGAACCGCGAAACCGGCCCCGACCTGCCCGAGAAGCAGCCGGACGGCAGCCCGCGACCCCCGACGCCGCCGGCCCCGCAGCTCGACCGCCGTCGGATCAGGGGCCTCCGCCGATGTCGCGCGGCGTGGACACCTGGTAACAGGCCGCCGCGGGACGAACCATCCTTCGGCCTGCCCCTCTTGACCGGACAGCCGGCCGACAGTGCTCGGCCGGACAGGCCGATGCGGCGACCCCGGATGCGAGCGGATCGAGGTGTGTGCGAGCCTCGTCAAACCTCTTGCGGCGCCACCCCCGCCCACCACGTGGGCAGAAAGACGAAGGGGCCAACGGCGGCGCCGCCCTGTCGAACCGGGAGAACACCACCGTGGCTAGCCTGGACGTCGCCCTGAAAAACGCGATGAGCATCGATGGAGCGATCGGGGTGGCGCTCGTCGACTACAGCAGTGGCATGACCCTCGGCGTGGCCGGCGGCACCGGCGAGATCGACCTGACCGTCGCCGCCGCCGGCAACACCGACGTCGTCCGTGCCAAGATGCGTACCCTGGAGATGCTCAAGATCGAGGACGAGATCGAGGACATCCTGATCACGCTCGGCAGCCAGTACCACCTGATCCGACCGTTGACCGGGCGTACCGGCAAGGGTCTCTTCCTCTATCTGATGGTGAGCAAGAGCCGGGCCAACCTGGCCATGGCCCGGCACCAGCTGCGCACCATCGAGGAGAGCCTGGAACTGTGAGCGCCGACAAGACCGAGACCGCCCTGCCCCGCCGCTCCGCACGCCGCGCCAAGCTGCCGGCCGCCCGGCCACTCCCGCCGTCGCTCGCCGGGGACAGCTCGTTGCCGTACCCGGCGATCAGTCGGGAGCTGGCGGAACTACGGCATCAGATTCCGGGGGTGCACGGCTGCGTGTTGGGCGGCGTCGACGGCCTGCTCATCACGCACAACCTCCAGAACGAGGTGGACCCGAACGACCTGGCCGCACTCGCCGCGACCACCTTCGGACTCGGCCGGCAGGTCGGGATGCGACTGGGCCAGGGCGAGTTCCAGCAGTCCACGGTACGCAACCAGGAGGGCTACCTGAGCGTCTACGCGGTCAGCGAGCAGGCCCTGCTCGCCGTCGTCGGCACGGACGCCGTCAACGTCGCCCGGTTGCACCTGCACGCCCCGGGAGTGGCCAGCCGCCTCGCGGTGCTGCTGACCCGCGTACCGACGGACGCCTGACCCGGACGGCGGGGGCGGCGACGGACCACGTCGTGGCCCCGGCCGCCCGGCCGCAGACATTCTTTAACGGGCGAATCCCGCACTTGTCCACACTCTGCCGCACCACCCGACCAGATATCCTCGACCTGGCTTTTCCGATAAAATCACCACCGCCTCCAAACAGTAATCACAGTCAGGTCGAAAACGCGCGACACAGCAACGATAATTGACCGCTTCAGTAACTGCGTCGACACATATTTCTGATCAAGTCGACGGATGCCACTCTCTGTACTCGCATCATCGACGCGAGCCACACGTCGGCCGCTTCTCCTCCTGTCAGGGCTGATCGCCCTGAGCATTCCCCTGGCAGCCGCACCGGCCGAGGCCGAGCGTACCGCCGCCGGCACCACCATGCCGACCTGCGCCTGGTCGTCGAAGTACGGGGCGACGAGCCTGAACGCCTACTGGCCGGACACCGCCGCCACCTACTGGTCGACCATCTACCCGGTCACGCCGGGTCTGGAAATCACCATCTCCGGGGTCTTCCCCGACGCGCGATACGCCTCTTTCAACGTGTACGACGACAAGCCCACCTACTTTACGCGTAATGGCGTCAGCTCCAGCATGCCCGACTACCTGATCACACCGGATCCGGGCAGCCTGAACCCGTGGAAGTCCCCCGCCGCGCCGGGTGGCCGGTTCACCCTCACCATCAGCCCGGAGGTGGCGTCGGGACAGACCAACCGTCTGCCACTGGCCCGGGAGGACGCCCTGCCCGGCGCGAAGGCGTCGGTCATCTTCCGGGTCTACCTACCGGCCGGTGGTGATTCGACGGTGGTGCTGCCCACCGTCACCCTCACCCTCGACGGAGTGTCACAGACCCTGCCCCCCTGCACGTCGGGCGGAAGCACCCCCACCACCCCGGCACCGACCCCCGCCCGGGAGACGGAGAGGTCCGCCGACGTCGAGCCCGGCGGCCCCGGACATCCTGGCGGCCCCGGACACCCGACTGGCGGCCCCGGACACCCGAGCGGACCTGGACCCGGTGGACCGGGACATCCCGGCGGGCCGGGAGGGCCGGGACATCCCGGCGGACCAGGCGGACCGGGTGGACCGGGTGGACCCGGTGACGGACCGGGGCATCCCGGCGGACCGGGCGGGCCAGGAGGGCCTGGGCATCCCGGCGGACCGGGCGGACCGGGCGGACCGGGCGGACCGGGCGGACCGGGCGGACCCGGCGGACCGGGCGGACCCGGCGGGCCTGGGCATCCCGGTGGACCGGGGTTGCCGGAGGAGACCGGCCAGAAGCTCTTCACCCGGACGTCCGAGGTGGAGAACCTCGCGCCGAACCCGGACAACGCGTACCTCGGCACCTGGGTGAACCCGCCGGCAGCGGACCAGGTCATGGTGATCCGGGGCCGGGCGCCCCGTACCGTCTCCGGCAACCATCCCGGCGTCTGGCCGCGCCGCCACACGGACCTGCGGTACTTCTCGATGTGCACCAACCTGGGCGGCCAGGTCAAACCCGTCGTGATCAACCGGTTCACCGACGCACCGGCGAGCCTCGGCTGCCGCTACGACGACGACACCCGCCTAGACCGGCACGGCTACTACACGTACGTGCTCGGGCGGGAACAGCAGCGGACGGCGATCGAGGGGATCGAGGGGGCCACCTTCCTGCCGTTCTCCGTCTCCTACCCGGCGGCCCCGCACATGGTCCTGCTGCGGAACCTGATGCCGGTGGCCGGTTTCCCCCACGCCACCCAGAACGTGCCGGTGGACAGTTCGGCCGAGACCGCCGCGACGGTCATGGGGCCGCACTACCCCCTGCTGAAGGTGTGTTCGCTGGCGCTCCTCACCACCGACGGGCCACACGACTGCACGGTGTGACCTGACGCGGGCTCGTCGGGTGTCGACGTCGACCACGGACGACGTCGACGCCCGGACAGCTCAGGCTCGGCTTCGGTGCCCTGCCGCTTCCCGGTGGTCGTCCGTGGAGGACCACCGGGAGAGCTGTCCTGCCGGCCGGGCAGGAGAGGCGGCAGCCCTCGTATGGCGGGCGCAGGACCATCCCCTCACTCCCGCGACCCACCACGCAGAGCTATCGAACAACCCCGATCAGTGAGATTACCCTGGAGGCATGGGGCGACGAAGTCGGCACAGGCCTGCGGGCTCCACCCGGGTGACCGCAACCGACGGCACCGGCGGCGCGACCACGTGGTGGAGCGCCGAAGCCCGATCCTCCCTGGCGTCCGGGCTGGTGGCCGCCTCCATTCCCGTGGTCGCCGCGATCTGGAGCGTCTACCAGGTGAGCAGAGGTGATCGTGACACGACGATGCTGGTGCTGCGCACCCTGAACATTCCGGCAGCGGTGATCTCCACCCTGTTCTACTTCGCACCGTTCCTGCTGGCGGCGCTCTTTATCCTGGTCTTCAAGCGCATCATGGAGTCGAGCCCCGGCCGGATGCGTCGGATCAAGGGAGCGGCCTGGCTCACCGCCTACACGCTGCTCTCCGCGTCCCTGCCACTGGTCTACGTTCTTTCGATCGCCACCGCCGGAATGATCGTCAGACCACGGCCCGCCTCGTCGAGGAGGCTGCCCGACACGGCGGGAGGCCGTCCCGCGTACGCGGAGATGATCGCCTATGCGGGACTGCCCCTCATGCTGATCCTGACCCAGCAGCCGATGTGGCTGACGCACGAGGAGATCAGGACCAGGAGCCACCCGGACGGGGTCACGGTCTACGTGCTGGAGTCAGGGGACCACCATCTCACCGTCATGTACGAGAATTTCCAGCCCGAGATCATCGATCAGGACGACGTCCGCGAGAGGAGGCTCTGCAGAGTCGAGCCGACCGGGTACGGAAAGGTCATAGATATCCTGTACAGCACCGTGCCGATTCGCGCGAAGCTGGGTCAACTGGAGCCGCTACCGGCGTGTCCCACCCGGCAGGGCGGGAAAAACCAGGATCCGCAGGAGCCTACGGCGCCGCCCTCGCCGGGCCAGCCGTCAGACCCCGCCAGCCGGTCACCCTCCACCGGCTACTGACGACCTCTCGCCGACCGGACGTCGCAACGGATCAGCCGGCAGCACGTGCCACCCAGCCACCGCACCCGGGTCAGCCGGGCCTGAAGGTGTGAAGATCCGTGTTGCGTACCAGATCACCCAGGCTGCTGGCCGTGAAGACCTTGCCACGCGTCGCGGTGAGCAGGTCCTTCAGGTCCTGGCGGCGGACGCCGAAGCCGCGACCGTCGATGCAGGCCACGACCTGGAACCCACGGCGACCGTCGGCGATCCGCTGGTCTCTCATGCTGGCGAGGCGCAGAATCCGCGAGACCTTGTCCCGCGCCGTTCCGTCGTCGCCGGTGATCTTGGCCTCGATGATGACCGACGGCGCCAGTTCGTCGGGAACGAAGAAGTCCGGAGCCTGGTCGAAGCCCGGTACCCGTTCGGCTCGCCTGGTCTTTCTGAACGGGATGCGTTGGGAGGTCAACTGCTCCTCGATGGCGCTTTCCATCACGTCGCCCACGAGTTCCGACACGGAATCGCGATGGCTGGCGAACGGACGGCCCAGGTAACGCTCGTACAACAGGACAGCGTACGGAACGTGCTGCTGCGCGACGTAACGAACGCTCTCCAGGCCTTCCCTGGTGTCGATCTTGTCCAGGCGGTGGATCAAACCTGCGGGCGTCTCCTCCGCCCCGCTCGACAGGGCGCTACAGGCACTCTGCAGAAGGAGCGTGGTCCGCTCGACGGTGAGCGCCGTCATGCCGGTGGAGGAGGTGAAGAACGCGTGGTTCCGCTTGACTCTGCCGTCGAGCCCCCGCGCCCAGTTGCTGGGCAGCCGTACGCCGGTCTCTTCGAACGTCAGATCTTCCCATTCCGGCGGGGAGATGCCAAGAATGCAGCGAATCGCCACCAGGGCCAGGGCATTCCTGCGGAGCGCGTTCCACAACCGGTCGACGCTGACGCCGGCGAAGCCGCCGGTCGCCTGCCGGACCGCCTCATAGCCGGCCAGGAACTCCTCATAGGCGACGAAGGCGGAACCGCGCGGCAGCAACATGAACTGGCTGGTGAGGTCAGCGAAGGTGACCGATACCATGGCGTCCAGGTGCTCCAGCAGCTGGGCGTCCGAGAGTTGGTAGGGGCGGACGTCAGTCATGGGGTGGTTGTGACCTGCTTCCCGTGCTCACCGCAAGGCTGGCCATGTGAGCGGTGACAATGGCGATCCGATCCGGGACGGGGACGGACAGGTCCCAGTCGTCGACGAGGTCCCGCACGGTCTGACCCGCGATGTGGCCGGCCTGCAGGCACGCCACGTCGCCCCGGGTGCACGCGTAGTCCGCCGCCAGCATCGCCGCCACGTCCCGGTCGACCGCGGCGCCCAGATCCTCGGTGCGGTCGGGCAGGAAGGCGGCGTTGTCGGCGACGAACCCCGCGGACCTGCAAACGAAGATCGAGTCGAGGATCGACGACCCGGTGCCCGCGATGTGCAGGGAGGCGGCCATCTCGGCCGGTGCCGGCAGGGTGGCGGTACACGTCAGGCCCGCGTCGAGCAACGCCACGACGAGCGGGGCGTAGGCGGCCGGCTGGTTGTGATGGTAGGTGAACACCAGCGGAGCGCCTTCCTTGAGCCCGGCGCGCATGCGCTGGAAAACCGCGCTGATGCCCGTCGTGAACTCGACGAGGCCCCGGTTCAGGGTGTCGTTCCCGGTCAACTCGTGTTCGGTGCGGGTCGATGCTCGCCTGAACGCCGGGATGTCATCGCTGAGCAACTTGCGCAGCCACACGAAGCAGAAGTCCATCAGCTCCGCGTACTGAACATTGTCGAAGTACGGCGGATCGGTGAAGACACCGTCGAGCGAGCGACGACCCAGCGGCACCTCCTGGGAGGGAGCACAGTCCAGCCAGGCCTCCCCCCGCCGGGGCAGGCCGGCGACCAGGGCCGCCTCGGCGCTCTCCCCGCGAATGGGGAGCACCCGCTTCCGCCCGCCGTCATGCGATATCTCGAACGGCTGCTGGGCGTACCTCTTCGCCTTGCGGAACTTCTCGACGAAATGGATGAACGAGCCGGATCCCACCCGGGGTGTGCCCGGCAGGTTGTTTTCGCACGCGATGAGCCCGACCGGAAATCCATGGACCGAGAAGATGTCCTGACACTTCAGCGCGTAGGTGTCGTAGCGGCACAGCAGGTTCTGGTACCGCAGGAAGTCGCTGAAGACGGTCGCCAGGGCGTAGCGTTGACGCTGGTCCGGGACTTCACGGATCAGCCGCAGAAGCGTACTCAGACCGACCAGCTGACGGTCGTTGAACATCGCCCGGTACCGCTGGTAGCCCCACCGGAGGAGCCGGTTGGTCTCGTCCCCCTCGGGGATCGCGTCGTCAGGAATGTCCCCGCCGCCGGCACCCAGGCGGCGGCCCGCCGCCTCGACCCGCTGGTGGTCCTCGCTGTCCGGCGTCTTGAACTGTCGTCCCTTGACGTTCGGGTAGCAGGTGACGCACTGGTACTCGATAGCGAAGAGACGGTGCTCGGGAGGGGTCGCCAGATGGGGGGCGAAGGCAAAGGTCGTCTGGCAATCCAGGCAGGTGGCCTTGCCGCGACTCGCGTTCCCCTTCAGGCTGGTGGCGCACTCCGGGCACCGCGGGTCCTTCGTGGCCCCCATCTCCCGCAACCGATCGCAACGCGGGCAGTGGTACACCTCGCGCGGATGCCGCACGGCCTCGGCGATCCGGTAGCCGGGGAACAGCGAAACAACCGATGCACAATGCGGGCACCGGCACGTCTTGACCCAGAGGAAGTACTTGACGGTTGCGTCGCCGTCGCAGTGTTCACACCGCGTCTTGTACAGCTCACCGAGCTCGTCGAGCAACTGGAGCCAGATCTTCTCCCCGACCGCCGCGAACTCGTCGAGGTCGATCTTTTCGATGCCCTGCCGCACCAGCCAGTAAGCCATCGGGTTCACGTCCCGACCAACGACACCCGCACCCAACCTGAGGGCCTCGAACATCGTCGTGCCGCCGCCCATGAACGGGTCGGCGATGACCGCGTCGATATTGTGCGGCTGCCAGAACTCCTCACTCACCTTCCCGTCCCCGAACTCGCTCAGCAGCAGGTTCCGGAAAAGGGTGCCGGGCCGTCGGGCGAACCACTTGTGGATGCTGATGATGGGCCGGTAGCTTTGCTGAACCTGCTTCTCGCGCAACGCCAGGCGGGCGGTGAACGCCGCATCGAACCGGGATTCGAGCGCGAAGGGCTGCCGTAGGGGAGCCTCGTTCCGTGGCAAGTGACGCTTCTTCCGTACAGGCATGGCTGGCTAGGCCACAGGCATGGCGTAGGCCCGAAGGCTACACGGGCGATCCGACAGCAGCGACGACGCAGGTGGTGACTCGCCAGCTACCAGGCGCCACCGGGCTACCGACTGCCACCTCGGTCCCCACCAGGGACCGGCTCGCCACCCGCGCATCCCGCCTCCCGGGCGTCGGACGCCGGCCAGCGTTGCCCAGGGACGACCATCGACGCCCGCGCACACAGCATGGACCCAGAGCCTGGTCACGGCTCTGAGCTGGTGGGCGACGGACGAGCCCACCTGCACGCGGGATGCCGATCACGGCAGCCCTCTCACCAGGGGTGGAAACAGCCATAGACACTGCAGGCCACTCTTGCCACTTTCCCTCCGCATGCTACACAAACAGCTTTGGCGGAGAGGAATAAGGGACGTCGACATTTTCGACAGATTGCTGACCGCCGCAAGGCGCGGCGACCGAAGCCCTCCATGAATCCCAGGCAAGTTTTTCTATCACACAACCTTGGGCCAGCTAGCCCTTGTCCCGCTTCTTGCGAAGGTACGTCGCCACCAATTTTGTGATCACGGCCGAGGCGGCAAGAGCGATACCAATTGCAGGGATGGCAGTCATTCCGGCCGCCACGGCTATCGAAGCGACTGCGCTGCCGACAGTTGCAGCCGCACCTGCGGCGGCAGCCACCTTCTCGGACTGGGAGTGACCTTCAGGACCGTCGGAGTCACTACTATTGCCGATCATAGACCGCCACCCCCGCCCAAACTGCGCTCAAAAGGACGAGCACTCCGAAGGCATTGGCCACCAGGACCCATCCGAGCCCCCACCAGCCCCAAGACTTGATCTCGGCATCAGGCCCGTAGGCGAATATCCTCAGGAAGAAGGGAAGGACACTACAGCCGAAGAATATTGCAGCAAAGCACAGGAAGAGTTGCAGTTGAGGAATCGGCTTGCCTTGACTCGACGACACGACTATAGACCCAGATAGTGCAAGCGCCGCGGCAATCACCCAATCGGACCAGAAGAGGGCGTCATCCAGACTCAAGCCGTGATTCTTGCCCGCATGATTGGTTCGACTCAGACCTTTCATTACAAGCTGGAGCGCTGCGGTACCAAGTGCCATGACAACAGTGGTAATGACTTCCCTCAGTCGAATCACCCCCTTAATAGCTTCGCGGCATCCTTCAACAGTTGGATCCACCTCAGTAGCCCAAGCCAAGATAGGCAGCCCGCCGCCTACCGACCCTTGCATCAATAGCAGGTGAGTCGCAACCTACGGGCAATCAGACAGCACAGTTGTCAAAAACTTGACAACATCTCGTATCACATCTCGCGGGCTGCGGATTGATCGCGCCAGTGACTAGACAACGCTCTATGCTGCCTGGCCACCAGGGCCAGTCGAACTGGATTCCGAGGCAGGACCACAACGTTCACCTGGTAGGTGAACGTTCAAGATCGCAGAGGGAGCCAATGACGGGTTACTACGAGCCAGCGTCCGCGGAGCACTACGGGGCGAAGATGAAGGAAAGAGGGCAGGTCCGGCTTCGCGGCGACCAGGTCGTAGGGTATTTCGCATGAGCGGAACGGTGACCCAGAAGTAGCGTCCTGTATTACCCGCGTGGTTACCGATCTGCTCTGTTCCGGATCAAGGCACCCCGCTCCGCGAGGTGCGGGGCGGCAAGCCCGGCCGGTGGCCCACCACCAGAGGGGCCAGGTCCAGCGAGGCCGTGACGGAAGCAGGCGGGTCTGCCTGGACGAGTGTCGGGGCTTCCGGCTGCCGCGCCAGTCCAACCCCGGGACTGGCTTGCCACCGGCCCGTCGATGGACACCGTCCGCCCGCCGCAGCCAGTACGCTGACGCGCCGTGCGATACGCCGCCGGCCCGCCGGCCCACTGGAGCATCGAACTCCGCAGCGGTTCCGTCATCGATCTGTGGGCGGACGCCTTCCGGATGGAGAACGGGCACTACCTCTTCACCGTGCTGGTCGAGGCGTCCCCCGACGAGCTTCGCGAAGTTGAGGTGACCTCACGGTCACCATCTCCCAGCCCCGGCTTTGTCGAGGTACTCGCAGCAAGGATCCCGGAAGCCGACGTCGCCCGCGTCGAGAGCGCGCCCGCCCGGCAGGCCCCCGGAGGACTCTCGATAGCACTTCCGGACACCGCCCCGCTGAGCCAGCGCTCAGGGCGTCCACAGGGCGTCAAACGCCGGCCAATGTTGACCAAGAACGACCATCGACGCCCGGACATAGAACCAGCTCAGAGCCATGATCACGGCTCTGAGCTGGTGGGCGACGGACGAGTCGACCTGTACGCCGGATTACGAAGGTGAAATGCCCGCTGAGCTGGGGCGGAGCCCGGCGACAACCGCTGTGGGCCGTCGCCGGGCCGTCAGGGCTTATCCCCCGAGGCAAACAGTTCGTCGATCGCGTTGCGGGTGCGTTCCTCGCTGGCCGGCATCAGGTGCGTGTAGACGCGGAGGGTGAAGCCGGGGTCGGCGTGGCCGAGGTACGACGCGAGCGCCTTGATGCTCTCCCCCGCGTCGAGCAGTGACGAGGCGTAGAAGTGGCGTAGCGCGTGCATCCCGGTGGCCCGGGTCGGCGTGATGCCGGCCGCCACGACAGCCGGCCGCCAACTCTTGTTGTCGAAGGTGCGCCGGTTGATCGCACCCCGCCGGGTAGTGGTGAACAGCAGCGGCACCGTCACCCGCTCGTCGTCGGCCGGGTTCTCCCACGGCAGGGTGAGCGGCACCGGGGCGAAGTCGTCGAGGTGCTGGCGCAGCACCTGGGCGACGGAGTCGGGCAACGGCACCCGACGGTCCCGGTCGTTCTTGGGCAGCCCGAAGACGAGCCGGGAGCGGACGAGCTTGACCTGACGCGAGACGTGCACCCACCCGGCGTCAAGGTCGATGTCGTCGACACCGAGCCCCAGGATCTCCCCCTGCCGTAGCCCGCAGCCCGCGCCGAGGTCGACCATCGGGCGGTACCGCTGGGCGAGGCCACCGCGGATTGCCGAAACCTGTTCGTACCGCCACGGCACCACCCGACGCTGCACCGGTCGCGGCGGGGTGACCGACTTTGCCGAACACGGATTCTTGGCGATCCGCTCGTCGTCGACCGCCGCGCCGAGGATGGTCCGCAGATGCGCGAAGACGACCGCCCGGGTTGCCGGAGCCAGCTTGCCGACCATCGCCGCGTCCCACTCCCGGATGTGACCCGGCTTGATTGACGCCAGTTGCCGAGAGCCGAAGAACGGCAGCAGGTGCTTCCGAACCCGGAACTCCGTACTCTCCCGCGTCGACTCGTCGAAGGAGCGCGTACGCAACCAACTCTCCGCGTACGCGGCGAAGGTCACCCGGCCGGCGACCGGGTCGACGTAGGAGCCCCGAAGCTTGTCGGTCTCCGTCGAGACAAGGAACGCCTCAGCGTCGCGCTTGGCCCGGTCCGGGAAGGACTGGCTACGCTCCCGGCCATCCGGCCCGATGTAGCGGACGCGGTACCGCAGGCCCTTACCGAACCGGTCGGACTTCACACGCTCGGTACGGCCGCCAGGATGCCGGACGACGTTTTACCAGCGATCTTCTACGTGTGCCATCAGGCCGCCGCCGTCTGCTCACGGAACCACGCCCGGACTGCTTCCGGTTCGTACCGCAGGTGTCGGCCGACCCGGGCCGCCGGCGGACCGTACTTGACCTTGCGCCAGCGGTACAGCGTTTCCTGCGGTACCCGGAGGTACGCCGACACGTCTCGGACCGTCCAGAGCCCTTCGTTCGCCGTCATCACAGCCCCTCCCCCGTCGTGTCGTCCGCTTCCGTCGTCGATCCGTCGTCGGGGAGTTGCGCGGCGCGGTCCTTGGCGGCGAGCAGTTCGGAGCGCCAGCGGGCACGCTCGCTGATCGACCGCAGCAGTCGATGAGCCATGGCCGGCACGTCAGGGTCATCGGGTCGGGCCAGTTCCCAGGCGTGCCGGACCGGTTCGACGGTGGCGCCCTGGTCGTCGACCCCATCGAGGCCGACCGTGACACCGAGCAGCGACCGCACCCAGGCCCGGACATCGTGCTTGTGGTCGCTGAGCGTCTTGCCGGACCAGTCGCGGGAGATGAGGATGCGCCGGCCGCCGATGCCGAGGGTGTCCCGCTGGTGGACCTTGCCCTTGCACCGGCCCGGCTTGAGCTTGGCGTTCGCCTTCTTCGGTTGGATGCCGTAGAGCAGCCAGTTGGCGCATCGGTCGGTGCAGGGCGTGATGCGCAGTTCCCGCCAGAGCCGGTCGAGGTGTTTGCGTTGCCGGTCGGTGGTGGCCTTGTGCACGTCGCCGGTGTGTTTGGTGATGTACTTCGTGACGTACCGGATGGTCCGTTCGGCGTCGGTGGTGCCGGGCATGACGCCGCGCGCGTCGACCTGGGTACCGAAGCGGACGACGTGCACCGGTTCCGCGTGCGGGTCGTCGTCGATGGCGTCGAGGGCTTCCGTCCAGGTGGTCAACGGCTCGCGGTTATCCGGATCGACCCACGCCGCCGCCTGCTCGTCCCATACCGGGGGTCGGTCGGCGGTGTACTGCTGGACGTCGACCGCCGGCCACCACACCTGGTGATAGGTGGCCGCCGCCACGGTGCGCAGGGTGTCGCGGGGGATGGTGCCCCGGATGGCGAAGTGCGCGTGAGGAGCAAGGCGACGTTGCGGCTCGACGCAGCCGGCGTACTGGACGTTCCAGCCCTCACAGCGGCGCAGGTTCTGCCAGAACCGATCCAGGAGGCGGGGGAAGTGCACGGCGTCCCAGGCGGCACGGCGGTAGTCGTACCGGTCGGGGTTGACGGGGGTGCCGTCGGGCCGGACCGGACCGTAGGAGTCGAGGGTGAGGGTCAGCCACATCGACGGCCGGTAGGTGGTGCCGTCCGCAGCGGTGTACGTCCTGCCGACCGTGCGCCGCTCGACCTTGCGCCGAGGCAGCTCCGGGGCATCCTGCCGCCGTCGGGTCGATCGCTTGCGACGCGGGCCGGTGTCGTCGTCGCCCTGGTCGTCGTCGCCGGTCGCGTGCGGCGGGGCGACCCGACCCCGGAGCCCTTCGGCCGCAATCGCCTCTTCCACCTCGCGGATAGCGTCGTCGAGGTCTTCGACCTGGTCCCACTGGCACGCCCGCGATGCCTCGTCACGGGAGAACTCCAGATGCCCCCGCAGCAGGATCAGCGCCTTCTGTTCCTCGGTCGCCGGTTCCGGCGGCGGCAACGGCTCGTCATCGCGGTGCCAGCCCTCCCGGATCTGGGCCTGCCGCAGCCGGCGGTTCTTCTTGGCGCACGGGGCGCACTTGTCTTCCCGGGTGGCCCCGCAGGGCAGGTCGATGACTTCGGTCAGGCCGGTGTCGAGGTCGGTGCGGCGCATGGCGAGGGGGCGCACGCAGACGCCGTACTCGGCGGCGATCTCCTTGAGGACGTCGACCGAGCGGGGTAGCGCCATGCGGGCCGCCCGCGACCCCGGCCGAGGAGGCGCAACCGGGGTCGGAGCGGCCGGTTCGAGGGCCGGCAGGGTCGGAGCGGTCATCGGCCCACCCCCGCCGTGAGCGGAATGCGGTGGTTCCGGGTGCGGGTGCGCCGGTACTGTCCGGGCTCACCAGCAACCCGAGTGGCGAGGTCGACATGAGCGACGATGACGGTACGACGGTGCTGTGGCGTCCGACCGGGCCGGAAGAGTTGGATCTCGTCCGCGAGTCCGGATGGCGGGCGTGGCCGCCGCGTCTGCCTGATCAGCCGATCTTCTACCCGGTCCTGAACGAGGACTACGCGGTGATGATCGCCCGGGACTGGAACGTGCCCGCGTCCGGCGTCGGTTACGTCGCCCGCTTCCGGGTGGAGTCGGAGTTTCTGCGCCGGTACCCGGTCCAGCAGGCCGGCGGGAAGACCATCCTGGAGTTGTGGGTTCCGGCTGAGGAGCTGGGCGAGTTCAACGCGCACATCGTCGGGTTGATCGAGGTCGTGCACGAGTTCCGGTAGCCGCCGGCCGGCGGCGAGGGTGGCGGTCATCGGATGATCCCGACGACGTGCGGCCGGTTCGAGGGGACAACGCGCGGAGGCAGCACCGCCGCCGGGGCAGAGATGGCAGCCGGAACCGGGACAGCCGGCGGCACGGGGTCAGCCGGGCGCTCGGGTTCGGTGGTGGCCTGCTCAGGCACTCCGTACCAGTCGCCCGGGGGTTGGTCCGGTTCGGGAGCCGGCGGCACGGCGGGGGCGTTGGACAGGACGACCTTGACCAGGGCGAGGAACGCCAGGGACGGCACGGCCGCCACGGTCCAGCCCCACACCGACGGTTCGGCTTCGGCGACCTGGGCGGCGAGGGAGAGCAGTGCGAACGCGACCAGGAGTGAGCCGACCAGGCCGACGGGCCGACCCGTGCGACGTCGGGCGCGCAGTTCCAGGCCGAGGTAGATGGCCATGAGTTCGACGGCGACGGCGTTGGCCCAGCCGATCCAGTCGGGTTGGCCGTGGGTGACGGACAGGTCGTGGACGTGGGTGAAGGCGGCTGCGCCGGCCATGGTGCCGATGGCGAGCAGGATCACCAGGCGTACGGCGGATTCGGTGCGTGCGGTCATCGCCACTCCTGCATCGGCTTGTCGCGGATGGTGAGGTCGATGCGGATGCGCCGGTCGGCCATGTCGGGGCGGCGGTTGACCATGTGCGCGAGGCCGTGCAGGGCGGCGGCGGTCTGGTCGGCCGGGCCGACGAGCCGGATACGCAGCGGACGCCGGAGCCGGTTGATGACGCGGGCAAGGGTGGTCATGGCGGTTACCTCCGGGCCGGTCGGATGTCGGTGCGGATGTAGTCGGGAGGGGTGCCGAGGGTGGCAACGGCTTCGGACAGGCAACGCCACAGCGCCCACGCCTCATCGGGGGTCAGGGACATCCGCCGCCGGCCAGCACCCACCGCGAGATAGACGGGGTACGGGTCGGGTCGGTCGGGGTCTACGCGGACGGACACGGCGGTGACCGGTTCGGGGGTCCGCAGCCGGTAGAAGCGCCGGCCGTCGGTGGGGCCGGTCATCGGGGTTCGCCCTGGTCGGTGTCGAGGATGGTGCGCAGCGCGTCGGGTAGCAGCGGCCCGCGTCGGGGCCGGGGCAGCGCCGGCCGGACCGGTTCCGGGGTGGACTCCCGACCGACCTGGGCGAGGATGTCCGCCGCGTCGACCGGGGCCGGGTAGCGGCGGGCAAGGTCGCGGATGTCGTCGTCGCTGACGTACGAGAACCGGACCCGCATGGGTTCCGGCGTGCCGTCGAGGATCACGTAGCCCACGCCCTTGGCCCATCGGGGCATCTGGTCGGCGAGGGCACCCCGGTTGCGGGCACCGTCACCCAACACGAGATCAACCTGAGCGGCCTCGGTCAGGCCGAGGGCGATGCGGGTCGGGAACAGGTCCCGGAACGGCAACACCTCCTTGCGCGGGTCCTGCAACGCCGCCACCACCAGCACCCCGACCCCGGCACCCTGAGACAGCAGCAGCCCCAGCGAGCCGGCGATGCGCTTACGCAGGTCGACGTCTTGCAGGTACGCCGTCAGTGCGGCCATCTCGTCGATGACGACCACGACCAGGGGGTCAGCCTCGGTCGGCGTGTGCACCCGAACGGTGCCGGCGAGCCGGGTCTGACGCTCCCGCATCACCGTCACGGCCTCGTCGAGCAGATCCGCCATGGCCTCGAACGACTTGCACGCGAACCGGGCGAACAGCGGCCGACCCATGGCGAACTCCATCCCGCCCTTGGGATCGATCACCCACAACCGCACCAGGCCCGACGTGACGCCCCCTGCCAACGACCGGACCAGCGACCACAGCACCGAGCCCTTCCCGGAACGGGTCGCCCCACCGATCAGCACATGCGTGGCGAGCAGGTGCAGCGACCAGGTCCCCAGGTCCTCCCGCCGCGCCAACGGCAGCGCAGTGAAGTCAGGAACCGCCGGGGTGTCGAACGGCGGCACCACCGGCCGCAGCGCATCGGTACGGACCAGCACCAGGTACACCAGCGTGGGCCGGTCCCGGAACCGCAGCCGGTCCACCCACCCGAGCGGCAGCGCCCAGGAGCCGGTACGGGTCGGCGGGGTGTCGGGCCGCTCGGAGTAAACCCGGGCGTGCCGCCGGCCAAAGGCGTACGCAAGGTTCGCGGTGACCTGTTGGAAGTCGGCCGGGGTCTGCCCCCGGACCATGCGCACGGTCAGCACGTCCAGGGCCTGATCCGAGCGCACCCGCAGCAACTGCGGCAGGACCGGCAGATGGTCATACGTCGCGGCCAGCCCGCACAGGGTCATAGCCTCGGGCCAGGCCCGCCGGTAGACGACGACCTGATGGAACCGGCCGAGCAACGGCCCCGCGCACCACCGCCACCAGGACGTCTCATCGCGCCACCGCCACAGCGCCGACACCGCCGACGCCAGCACCAGCGGCACCACCAGGCCCGGCCAGCCGTAATCGGCGTAGAGGACAACGGCGGCCACGGCCAGGCCGACGGTGACCGGGTGACGCAGGCACCACCAGCAGAACCGGGCGGCCCAGCGCAGCACCAGGCCGAGCACGACCAGCCACATCGGCAGGACGAACCGCTTCGGCCGGACCACCATCAGATCCCCGGCCGTCACCATCACGACCCCGCCACGAGGCCGGCGCATCATCGCCCACCCCGCAGCGACACGAACCGGCCCGACGCATCCCGGACCGGAGGAAACGGAAGAACGAGCTGCCCGACACACCCGCCACACCGACCGTCGGCACCCGTGGCCGGGTCGAACCGGGACTGACACACCTCGCACCGAGGCGAAGCCAGGGCAGCCGAACGCCTACGCTTGGACACGTCACTACCTCTCTCGACAGAGCAGGGGAAAGAGACACCAAGGGGGCGGGGCTGCCGTCCGCCAAGACCAGACAGCCCCGCCCCCAACCACCAGCGGCTACGCCGCCTTCTTCGCCACACCCGCCGGAGCACGCATCCCGGTCGCCCGCAGCGAGTACGCCATCCGGTTGTTGTTCGTCACGTACGGCGTCACCGTCATGCCCTCGAACTCCACCGCCTCGAACGGCGCACCCGTCGGCGGCACCGGCTGGTAGTCGGCGGAGATCTTGACCGTCGTCTCCCGGGAGCGCTTGCCCAGCTCCGGGTCCAGGTCCATCACCCGCACCTGCCACACCCGCTGGCCGGTCAACTTGTCCTTCGCCGGGCTACGCCGCCCGGTCTTCTCGTCGTAGTCCTCGACCTCACCCAGGGAGTCGGGGACCAGGGCGCACCCCGCCGGGAAGACGTCCTCACAACGCACGGCGAACCTCGTACCGCCACGCAGAGCCATCGCTCAACCTCCAAGTTGTTGGCATGTCTGCCAAGTGGAGACTCCAAGGTAGACACCACTTGGCAGACAAGTCAACAACTTGAAGGGGGATCGTTTTCGGCGTGTTCATTGAAGTCGTGAAGGGAAATCTATAATATTTTGTCGGAAATAGGGGTATTCGAGTCACGCGCCAGCACGCGATAGCGCCGCTCGTCCGCCTCAGCATTCTCCGGTAGCGTGAAGTCGAATTACTCCCTGACTAGCGAGGAGACGCCGCCCAAGGTGGAACAGCGCGCAGAATTCTCAGCCGCCACGCGCCGACTAATTGCCCAGCGGGCGGGATTCCAATGCTCCGTACTGAACTGCGGAAGATTGACCGTGGGACCTGGGCCGGGTGCAGCAGACGTCATTGACATTGGAATGGCGGCACATATCTTTGCTGCCGCCCCAGGCGGACCTCGCGGCACAGGGGGCCTATCCGCCAACGAACGCAGTTCGGCAGAGAATGGAATATGGTGCTGCTACGATCATGGCAAGGCAATCGATACAGATGGCGGAGATTCATTTTCGGTAGCGGATTTGCGGGCATGGAAACGACTGCACGAGGCGCGCAAATCGCTGGACATGCACGGCACTGCCTTAGATAACTACGGTCTTGTGGAGTCAATTTCCATCAAGTCAGCGCCGGCAGCCCTGTCTGGTCGCGATATCGGTTTGGGCATGCGGAATTTTATCGCAGGCCACAACGGTAGCGGAAAAACCATGCTCGCAAGATTAATCAGCAGTGTCGCAAATCCTCACTATGTGGCCGAAATTTCAAATCGAAGAGATGTTGATATCGCTGTCCGGTGGTTCGATCCACAGACCCACCAAGTCGCCACAAAGGGCCGGCGCGGCGAAGTTTCCCACATTCTCGATGGTCGCCCAGTCCCATACGTCGCGCGGCCATACAAAACAATACTTCTTTCGGACTGGTACAGGACTCGCATCAGCAGCCTGACATCACTCGCTCAGTTCCTTGACGTCAACCCGACCGCAATGAGGGGAATCCTGAACTCCATCCCCAAGGCCAGTGGACTAGTCAAAGAAGTTCGAATAGAGAAGGATGCAGTCCGATATGTAATCGAGCACAATGGCCGCTCCTACCACATGGCCACCGACAAATCGGGCCACCCGCCCATGTTCAATGACTTGGTAATCATGGAAATAGTTGGCTTTTACGCTCAGCATCACGCAAGAGTTGAGCCAACATTCATGATAATTGACGGCTTCCTGGACAGGCTTCATACGGTGATTCAGTTCACTGCATTGCAGCGATTAGAGCAACTAGCCGGGCAGGCACAGCTGGCTGTAATCAGTTACTCGCCTCTCGCTTCTCAAGAATTCCAACATTGGAATCTGATCCACCTGGAAGATCGATTTCATTCTCAGAGATTTGACCCGAGATCCCCCATTGATCTCGAGGTGCAAACCCTCAGCCTTGGTAGTGGAATTATGCCTTAGCTCCATCGAACCCGCTCGGGACGATTGAGGCCAAGGTCTGCGCCCGCGCCTCGATGATCTTCATGCGTGCTTGGTATTCGGCGGGTTCGCGGTGTGCGGCTTGGCTGGTGACCTGGCCGGGCCACTTGCGGTAGAGCAGGCCGTATTCGCGGGTGAAGTAGCCGGCGGTGACGGCGTTGGCGGCCAGGAGCAGGCCAGTGTCTTCGGAGGCGGGTAGGGCCATCCAGCCGCCGAGGGCGAAGACGAGATCCCGCCGCAGGCACAGCGTGGCCGGGTGGACGGATGCCCGGTAGTCGTTGGCCTGCCAGAAGGCCAGGACCGCGCCCCGTTCGATGATCCCTCCGGCCGGGTCCTTGTCCCATCCGGCGGTCGAACCATCGGGAAGCAAGTCGAGCACCCGCGAGGTGGTCCACCCGATCTGCGGATGCGCGTCGAAGGCGGCGATATCCCGAGCCAGCGCGCCCGGGGTCAACTGGTCGTCGGCGTCCAAGACCTTGATGTGCTCCCCGGCGACCCGGGAAAGAGCGAGGGTCCGGGCAACACCAGGCCCGCCAGGTCGGCCGGTACCGAGGCTGATCCGGGGGTCGTCGGGCAGTGCGTCGGCCAGGGCTCCGGTCTGTCCGTCTTCCTGGACGAGCCATTGCCAGTCCCACCCCGGCGGCATCTCCTGTTTGGCCAGCGACGCGTACGCGCCAGCCAGGTACTCGATGCTGGGCGCGTGGACCGGGGTGATGACCGAGACGAGCTGCGTCAAGTTTTCCACCGCTGGAGTTTGTGGGAGTAGACAAGCTCGGTCCGGTCCCCCGGCATCACCACGTCAGCGACCTCGACGACCCGGCCGGTGGTGTCGACGGAGGTTTTCCGCACGGTGAGCACGGAGACACCCGGGTCGATGTCCAACAGTTCGGCCTCATCCGGTGACGGGGGCCGGGCGCGGATCTCGTCGTCGATGCGGTCCAGCTCGATGCCAAGGGTGTAGAGCTGGTGTTGCGTGCCGCCGGGCCAGGGTTCCTTGCTGGCGTCGAGCAGGTCCGGGTTCGCGGCGACTAGGTCGTAGGGCAGGTAGGAGTACGACACGGTCAGCGGCGCGTTCTCGTGCCGCGAGGATGTCCAGTAGACCCGGCGCAGCAGCGGCGTACCCGGCTCGACCTGGAGGGCCGCCGCCATCTCCTCATTGGCGTCCACGCGGGTGTATTCGGCGTGGAACTTGAGGTCATCGACGGTCAGGCCGGTGTCGTGCTCGGTCGCGCCGGTCTTCAACCGTTCGTCCTCGTCGAGCAGGACCCGGTCCTTCTCCCACTGGTACCGCTCGGTGTTGCGGCGGCGTACCCGCTGGCGGGGTGCCCGCACGTAGGTGCCGCGCCCCTGCTCCGCCCGGACCAGGCCCCATTCGCGGAGCTGCCGGATGGCGTTGCGGACGCTCGTGCGGGACAGCCCGGACGACTCGGCCAGCTCGGTTTCGCTGGGCATCAGCGTGCCGGGGGCAAGCTCCCCACTCATGATCTTCGCCCGCAACTCTTCGGCGAGTTGCAGGTAGCGAGGGCGCCAGTCCCGGCCATGCACACCGGTCACCGTACCCCCTAGACGTTCCAACGTCTGCCAGGTGGTCCCCCCAGCCGGCCGCTCCGGCACCGCCGGCACCACCACCGCCCCTGCTCGCGGGGGCTGCCCACGACGCCCACCAGGACCACGCGCAGCCGTGCCCCGCCGGCCGTTGGTGTTCACCGCGTCTCTCCCGTCCGCCCGTGTCGCCCGGCCTGTGCCTGCATGGCGTGTCGGGCGTGGGTCAGTTCCTCGATGAGCCGGTCGACGTGGGTGAGCGTCAGGAGCACGGTTTGCGTGGTGCCGTAGTGGGTCGCGTCGAGCTTGATCGCCGGGTCGCGGCGGGTGAACCGGTCGATGAGCAGTTGCAGACTCACCCAGCCGGTCCCCTCCCGCCCGATCGTGGCCAGGTACCCCCGGTGCATCGGATCGTTCGGCCCACAACCCCGGCACCACGGCGGACACACCACCGGTCGAGGCGATGCCGGCAGCCGCCGGTTCATCATCGGGAAGCCGTCACTCATCGCTGGCCCCCTGCCCGCCGGCCTGCGCCAGCAACCCGCGCAACTGCTCCACCAGCTCGGCCGCCTCCGACAGCGACAACTCCGCCCACGCGTTCCCCGCCCGACACGACGCGTGCACGCACACCAACGGAGCGCCTGGGGTCTCCGCACTGATCAGGTACGTGACGACGAGCCCACTCGCCCGCTTCTCACCGACCCGGAGCATGTGGCCGCGATGACGACGGGCCATGTGCGCCATCACCGGCGGCACCAGGTAACCGCACCGCTCCGGCGTGCACCAGTCCGGGTGACTCGTGACCGGGGCCGGTTTACTCGGTCGGGTCATCGTGTCCACCGCCCGCCGTGGCCCCGGTGCGCCTGAGCCACCGTCATCAACGGCGCATACCGCAGCACGGGAAGTTCCCGCGTGACGTCGACCGACGACCAGGGCGCAGGGCCGCCCGATCCGCCGGACGACGCCGACGGCGTGTTGCCGCTGGCGGCTGGGATCGGTGTACGTGGGCGGGGCCACCAGGACGACAACCAACCGCGTCGACGATGAGAGCCGGACATCGCACCTCCACAGGTAGACGAGGAACCGGCGGCCGACCACGAGCTTGGTTGTGGCCGGCCGCCGGCCCGGATGAAGGCACGGCGCACCGTCCGACGCCGGACGGGTCGGGTATCGCCGAGCCAACTTGTCTACGCGGCTACCGCAACCGGTCCCACAGGGACGCCGCGCATAGGTGCGGCCAGGGCCGACACCGCGACCACCCCTGACACGAGCCGTCACCCCGGCCGCACACCACGAAACGTATCTACAAGTGGACGAGTTGTCTAGACGTCGAAACACGTCGCTTGCTTGGCACTTGGTACAACAAGTGCCGGGTACGGTGAACAGGTGCCCACCCCGCACTACGGACAGCCCCGCTACCGCACCATCGCCGACGAGCTAAGGCATCGGATTACAAGCGGCGCGATCCCGCCCGGCACACTTCTGCCGACAGAGAGTGCTCTCACTGCCGAGTTCCGAGCCAGCCGGGGCACCGTCCGCCAAGCTGTTGCCGTCTTGCGGGAAGAGCGGTTGGTTACTACTGAGCATGGCCGTGGCACCTATGCCAGCCCTCCGCAGCTCGGGTCCGAACAGAACGCAAGCTCTGAGACGCAAACACGACAGCGCCTCCTCACGGCCGATCCCGACCTGGCAGCTCTATTTGGCGTCGAAGTGGGAACCGCGCTGGTGGAACAAGAGATCATCACCAGGACAGCTCGTTCAGTTCACATGGTCGTCAGGACCTACCGCCTGCCTCGGTGAAGCGGCCGTGGCTTCTCGACCGACCTGATGGGATAGTGACCGAACCATCAAGATCCCCTAGAGGACTAGATACGACCTACGCCCATACGACGGGTCGCCACCACGCCCACGGCCCTGTATCGTGCCAACCGGTCACATCATGGTCACCGTGGGGAGTGGGTGCTGGATGACCGATGCCATGGGTGTCGTGCATGCCGAGGGGCGACCGGCGGCGACTAGAACACAGCACGCCATTCGGGTCTTGGTCCTGCTCGCTGAGTGTGGGGAGCCTCCGAGAGAGAGCGACCCAACAGACGCCGTGAGGGCAATTCGCAGCGAGCTGCGACTCCAAGCCATGGACTTTTGGATGCGGAACCCGGACTACCTGGCCGACGAACTTGTAACGATGGTCGAGGCAGGCAAAGTTCATGAAGGCTACCTCGACGTTGCGTGGTCCTTGCTGAATGACCTGGAGCCAGACCTGCGCTGGTACCCGATGCCGCGCTGGTTCTTTGGCGCCTACGAACAGCTTGACGATGCGTTCTCCATCTTGGAGACATACGGGCTCGCAATGCTCAACCGGACGGGACAACCTGGGAAGAAGAGCCAGCGGAACCAGTTCTTCTTGACACAGGCAGGCGCTGACGCCGCTGTGGCGTTGGAAGAAGAGCCCGTCCTCAATTGGTACGCGAAGCAGGTAAAACTAGTAAAGCTGGTAGCTGGCGACGATGTCGGTCAACGCCTGAAAGACCGGCAGTACCAACAGGCGACCTACGCAGGCACCGAGCTGGGCCTCGACATCGCCCCGATCGCCCCACGAGTACAGCATCGTCTCGCCGTCCTGCGCGCCTCTGCGCCGACTGAATCAAGAATGCCTGTCAATGCTGGTGTAGACAGCACGGAGGGTTATGCATGAGCGCCCTGGCCGAAGAGATCGTCACGACCCTCGCTAGGCGGCGAGGCGAGAGACGGCAACTCATCACTCCAGAGCAGGTCGACGGGATTCTCGAAGACCTTGGCATCCCTTCATCGGCCACCAAGGCCATTCCGGTCCCGCTTCGCGTCACGCGCATCCACTTCAGCGGCACAAAGCTGCTCAAGCCAACAGACCCCCACGCCGGGAGTAACAGCGCGATCGAAATCAAAGAAGGTGCCTCATCCGGACCACCCCGTATCACCGAAGCCACCAAAGACGGCATGATCACCTTGTTTAACGACGAGGCGGGAAACTTCGAGAATAGCGAGGATGAGGATGACACCTCCATCCTGCTCGTCCCCGTTCCTTTTAGTTTCGAGTGGCAGCCCCAGATTGGCGTAAATGGGATCGGCTCAGGCCGAAACCTGCGTGGAAAATCAACCGTACTCAACGTTCTCATGTGGTCACTTACCGGCAGATGCGCCCGGTTTCAGCCTGATGTTAAACAATGGATCCGACATGTCGAAGTCGATTGGACCGTCGGCCCCGAACGACTGCAAGTAGCATTCGAAGCTCAAGATGGCCACGCAGTCGGACAGGTAGTCAAAATCGGAAACGTTGGCGGCCCCGATAAACCGATCATTTTAGGGAGTTTTGACGGCGACGAGTTCGAGCGAGTCATGGGCTCCCTTATGATGCCCCGTCTCCACCTCGAACAAATTCCGGTCTGGCAAGATACCCAACCTCGCGTACACGCCTGGCCGTCCTACTCAAGCGCCTTTGTCGTCCGCGCCAACCAACTAGATCCCATCGTCGGCAACGAGCAGACTCTCGGTATTCGGATGTTGCAGATGTTCGTTGGTACAGAGTGGGCCCCAGCGCAGGCTGCTGCAACGACCGCCAAACGCGGGCTGGACGCCGAACAGTCAAGCGCTGCGGCGAAGGCGCGAGCAGCCGGGGACGCAGTTCGGCAGAACCGCGAGAACGCTGAGAGAGCTGTCAAGGTAGTGGAGGAACTAATTGCAGAACTCCCCACAGAAAGCACCGATCTCAACACAGTATTGAGCCTTTCCAATAGAGCTTCAGAACTGGCACGACAAGTGCACGAACTTCAAATCAAGCTTATTGCACAGACAGAACTCGCCAACACCGCGCGTCAGCAACTACGAGCCGCCAAGGCCCGCATCCACACCAAAGATGAGACGGCGCTCGCAACAAAGTTCTTTCACCGTATGCGTCCGAGCGTCTGTCCTCGCTGCACGGCCGAAGTAACCGCCGAGAGGCAAGCAGCCGAACCAACAAAACACCAGTGTTCGGTGTGTACAAGCAGCCTCAACCTCGAAGCACTAGAAGCTAACGTTATTGTCGCCGAATCCGCACCTGCGGATATCACCTCGGCACTTATGTCGGAAGCCGTAACGCTCGACACCAGCAAGGACCTGACCGACCGGCCGATCAACGAAATTGAGGCCGCCACAGCAGCGCTCAACGCAGCAGAAGAACGACTGAGGGCGCTGCAGCAGCAGATCCAGGACCTTTCAAGCCGACGTGATAGTGCGGCGACAGAAGCCGAGGCCAACCGCAGCATGCTGACAGCAGCTCAAAGCAGGCGAGCCCTTGAGTTGGACCTCGCTCGCGCTCAAGGTGCTCTCGCGGCACTTACTCAGTCCGGTGACCCCGCCGCCATTGATTCGGTTGATCCTGTTCGCGCAGCCGTAGCTGAGGCGGCAGAAAAAGTATTGCAGAAGTGGGTAAAAGGCGAACAAGACCCGCTATTGAAGGCAATTTCGGTCGATGTAGAGCGCATGGCCGACAGATTCGGGGCGAATAACCTCAGCCGTATCAAGCTAGATGGCGCAGCGAATATGTCTTTACTTAAGAGTGCTCGGCAAACCACCTACACGGGGCTCACGGAGGGCGAAAAACTACGCCTTAAGATCGCCACTGCTATTGCCCTTATTAGACATGGTTACGCCAACAATATCGGTCGACACCCAGGCCTACTCGTCCTCGATTCCCCAGCAGCAGAAGAGATGCCCGAAGAAGATCTCGCGACAATGGTTGAGGCGCTCCAAGAAGTCGCCCGGGAGGCCGAGATGCAGATCTTCGTGGCGACCCGCAACGCCGGTCCACTTGTGGAACTCCTTCCACCCGCAAGCAGAATCGTAGCAGAGGGTGACGACTACGTGTGGTGACCAACTGAGAGCACTCAGCAGGAGTTCAAGGCCGTAACCCATTAGGCTATGCATCAACACCGCCCAGGGAGGGGACGCATGACCACTCCATCGTCCTCCCACCTGGCCGACGACCTAATGCGGCTGCTCTCCGCAGCTCCAGGTCGGCCCCCAGATGTCAATGCGCTCTGTGACCTCGGCGGCTGGGAGCGCGTTGCCGCCGAGGGCGCCGCCATGGCCGACAGCCCCGTACTCACTCCGCTCGTGGCACTCCTTGCCCGGGATATAGCGAAGCCCGAAAACCGGACACGCGCCCACGCCCCTGCTTTTAGCGCTATCGCGACAGCCGTAGCGCAAACCCAAAACCCTGCCGTCTTCGCCGATAGCCTCAATATTCTGCTCAGTTGCCCGGCAGCTCTTGGGGTATTTCAGAATCACCTGGCAGTGGATCTTGAGGAGATAGTTCGAGACTACTGCAAGCTTCGCGATCCGACCCCACAAGCAGCCCAACGGGCAGCAGACGCCCTCGAAGCGCTCACGCGGATAAACCTCGCCGACGACGATCCGCCATTCGCCTTGCTTGCTCTCTTGAAAAGGTTTGATGCACCGGCTCCAAAGCCGCTTGCAACTGCCGTTATACGGGCGGTCGGAACGGCTGTAGATCACTGGCCACACACGACGTCTCTTTCTCGGGTAATCCGACTAGTCGCTGGTCTAGATAAACCGGATGCCTTAGTTGAACCCAACCTGGATCCGGAGGATGTCGCGTCCGACGCGGCATGGGCGCTGGCTGGAATCGAACTAGTTAGCGCGCTTCGCGCAGCAGACTTAGCGGAAGTTGCTGCACATTTGGAGGGGTCGGCAGTATACCTGCGTACCGCCCGAGAAAACTATGAGCGCGAGGATGCCGACGTACTCCTCACTGTCGTTGAACTTCTACTCTCCCTAATTCAGCAGTCAGGGGTGCCACCCACCGTCACCTCCCTAGGAACGTCACACCTTCAGCCTGAAGCTCTCGAAAACCTTGCCGAACGAGTACGAAGGATCAACGTCGCCTCCGTCGGCTTGAACCACTGGTACGGTGACCCGAAACGAGCAGCGCTTTCCGCATGGAGTCGGTTTGCGGACGACCTAGGCAGACTCCGACTCGAGTTCGACCGAAACAGCTTCTATAAGGCCGCAGTGGTCGTAGATCACCTATTGCAGATTTATATGGGTTCCCGCTCAGTGGAAGTTGTACGCCACGGAAATGATGTTGATGGTCTCTTAAGCCTGGTTCAGCCGATCATTGAGACAGGGTTTGCTAGGACCGCTGGCCTGCTAAGCAACCTTGAAGACCACACGCAGGAACTTGAACAGCAGGTCGGCGCATCAACCGCAGCCGATCAACGGCTGATCCTGTCTGAACAACTCGAAGCAGCCCGGGCGGTCTTGGCTGCCGCCCGTTCACATGCACTCGGAGGAGGCGGTCAGGGAAAAGGCGACGGCGGTACGGCAGATACGCCGCTGCCGCCGCCACTTAACCAACTAGTTTCAACTGGGTCCATCGGGGCCAACGAGCTAGCCACACTTAGCCCAGCCGCTCTACACGAGATCGCCCGCGCAGTTGATAATCGAACAATCGGAAGACACAGTTTCAACTTGGTCGAGGCTGGCGTCTTCTCAAAAATTCGAAGCGCTCTCGCATCAAGTCCCGACTATCGCGACGAAGTAGCTACGACAGTCGACGAACTCCTGCGAATCGTCATTCGATTCGTGACGACGCGAACCAATAGGCAATCTGACCGATTCCCGTATCTCTTCAACCCAGCAGCCAAAGAAGACGCAATCCACCATGATCTCGATGGCTACCTCACACAAAGTGATCTTGGATCGACCGTCGAGTACGAAGTCCAGCACGTTGCAGGAGGCCGTATTGACTTGCGGCTTAAGTTCGATGGCTTCGCGATCCATATCGAGATGAAAGTGGATTCAACGAAGGTCCCGATGACCGACAAGACCGCCTACTTGAAGCAGGCGGCAGCCTATCAGGGAACCGATGTGCGGATCGGGTTCTTGGTGGCCTTAAGGCATAAGGCATTCGACCCAACAGGGCCAGCACCACACCTTAGCGAACTGATCGGGCATACAACGTTCGACATCAAGGGAGACCCGATCCCGAGGCATATCATCACAGTTCAGATGCCGGGTAGCCGCACCAAGCCCTCCCACATGAGGTAGCACTTGCGGTGGAATGGTTGGCGCTTCGTCGCTACTAGCAGACCGATTTGCAGACCGATTGCACTGCCGAATTTAGCTGTTTCTCATCAAGGCACCGCGCTCCGCGCGGTGCGGGGCGGCAAGCCCGGCCGGCGGCAAGCCGCCCCGGACGCCTACGGCACCGGGGCGGTGAGCCGCCGACAGCCGCCGGGACACCGCCCCAGGAGGCTCGTCGGTATCGGATTGCCAAGGGGACCAGGAAGCCTGAACCATCCGCCGGGTGGACATCGTCGCTCAGTGGGTCCGCGTCTCCTGGACCAAGCAGTCACGCGGAGGCCACCACGCCGCCCGCCGCAACGCCCTACCTACGGCGTTCACGCTGCCGCAGCACCATGCGCCCCTCACCCACGAGGTCACGATGCACGAGCACGACGGCTTCCAACCAGCCATCTCCCTGCACTACGGCATACCTTCCTGCGGCGGCGTCCAACTCAGCCACACCGAGGACCAGGTCCGCGTCGAGCTGATCCCGACGGCTTGGGGCATGCCCCGCCGACACCGCCGCCCGCCAGCCGTACGCCTCCCCCGGGGCCAATGGCTGCGCTGGCAGATCAACTACCGCTTCGCCCACCACTGCACCGGAGATTGGCTCTACCGCCTCGACACGCTGAACATCGCCCACGGCCCCGTACCCGTCGATGTCTTCCTGACCGAACCACACCAGAGCATCGATGAACGGGCCTATCTGCGCTGACCGCGGCCGACACACGGCGGTACGGAAGCCGGCGGGGCCAGCCTGGTCGCGTGGTCGGGGCTTCCGGCTGCCGCGCCAGTCCAACCCCGGGACTGGCTTGCCACTGACTCATCCCATCCCGGCACCCAGCTCCACGGCCAGGATGTGCCCGACCCTCCCCCACAGCCGCCGGCCCCTGCCCGGAGTCCCCGCACGCCGACCCCGCAGAGGCCACACGACGGCGCGGCGCGGCCGCCCCGAGGCGAGGGTCAACTGAGCCAGCGCTCAGGGCGTCTCCAGGGCGTCAGGGCGTCCACAGGGCGTCAAACGCCGGCCAATGTTGACCAACGACGACCATCGACGCCCGGACATAGAACCAGCTCAAAGCCTTGATCGCGGCTCTGAGCTGGTGGGCGACGGACGAGTCGACCTGTACGCCGGATTCTGTGCGCGGCGCGTACCCCTTACGAGGTCCGCACCGGCGGCGGCCATCCATCTCGGCCTGCCGTCGCCGACAGGCTCCTGCGGCCTACCCGCAGACATCGGGCGGGCAGCCCTCAAGCGTCTGCGCCGGGTCGTCAACTTGCGGTGACGCCCTTGCTTGGCCTTGCTCCGGGTGGGGTTTACCGAGCCACCCCGGTCACCCGGGGTGCTGGTGGGCTCTTACCCCACCGTTTCACCCTTACCGTCCCCGAGTGGGGTCGGCGGTCTGTTTTCTGTGGCACTGTCCCGCGGGTCGCCCCGGGTTGCCGTTAGCAACCACCCTGCCCTGTGGAGTCCGGACGTTCCTCGGCGGCGGGCAGCAGCCCGCCGACGCGACCGCCCGGTCGACTCGTCCGTCGCGCTCCCATCCTACCGACGTGGCGTCCCGCACCGATCCCGCCCACCCCGGTCCACACCGCGACGGAGCCGAAACTGGTACGCGGCTGACGCGGTGGACGTGCTCTGATCAGGGCGTACTAACCTCTTGGCCCCATGGATCTCTCTGACGCCGCGCTGCTGCTCGTCGCCGGTCTCGCTGCGGGCACGGTGAACGCGGCGGCCGGCGGTGGTTCCCTGATCACCTTCCCGGCGATGATCGCGGTGGGCATCCCGCCCGTGGCGGCGAACGTCAGCAACTCGGTGTCGGTCTTCCCCGGCTACGCGGCCAGTGTGGCGGGCAGCCGGATGGACCTGCCGCCCCGGCGGACGCTGTGGCCGTTGCTGCCGACGGCGGTGCTCGGCACGGGGGTCGGCTGCCTGCTCCTGCTGGCCACCCCGGCGCGGGCGTTCGACCTGGTGGTGCCGTTCCTGGTGCTCGGGGCCACGGCGGTGCTGGCCTTCCAGGGGCCGCTGCGCCGGCTGGTCGGCCACCCGGCCGAGTTGGGCCCGCGCCGCCGTACCCTCACGGTGCAGGCGATGGTCGCGGTCGGCACGGTGTACGGCGGCTATTTCGGCGCGGCGCTGGGGGTGATGCTGGTCGCCGGCCTGGCCCTGGTGCTGGACGCGACGCTGGCCCGGGTGTCGGCGGTGAAGAACCTGCTCTCGGCCGTGGTGGGGTTGACCACGCTGGTGGTGTTCGCCCTGTTCGGGCCGGTCAACTGGGCGGCGGTCGCGGTGGTCGCGCCGGCCACCATGCTCGGCGGGTACGTGGGAGCCCGGGTGACCCGCCGGCTGCCACCGGTGGTGCTCCGGACGCTGATCGTCTGCTTCGGTACGGCGATCGGCCTCTACCTGCTCTGGCGGGCGCTGGGCTGAGCGGCCCCGGGGCCGCTCAGTAGGCCTCCCCGACGGGCTCGTGCTCGGCCTGCCGGGCGGCCCGGTTCCAGCGGGACCAGCGCAACCGTTCCCCGTAGCCGGCGGCCATCAGGTGCGCGCAGGTCAGGTAGACCAGCAGGCCGGCGGCGAGCACTCCGGCGCCGACCCAGAACGGCAGCGCCAGCCCGTGTTCGGCGAGCTTGCCGGCGAGGATCGGGGCGGGTGCGGCGGCTCCCCAGCGGACCAGGTTGAACACGCCGGTGGCGACCCGGCGGTCGGTGGAGCCGAGGCCGAGGGCCAGATCGGTGAGGTTGGCGTTGGCCAGCCCCATGCACAGGCCGGCGACGACGAGCACCACCAGCGTCTCGGCGGTGCCGGTCGAGGTGGCGAAGAGGAGCATGCAGGCCAGCAGGCCCACCAGCGCCACTCCGACAGTCTGCACGGCGCCGATCCGGTGGGCGAGTCGGTGGCCGATGAGCAGGATGCCGGCGGCCAGGCCGAGACCCCAGCCGGTGAACGCGAGGCCGAGGGGGACGACGTCGAGGCCGAGGAAGAGCGGCGTGTAGCCGAGCACCACGAAGAAGACGAAGTTGTACGCGGCGGTGACCACGCAGAGGATCAGGAACGCCGGCCGGCGGTAGGTGGTGAGGATCTGCCCCAGCCGTACGGGCGGCTGCCGGTGGGTCGGCTCGCGGAGCTTGCGGGCGGCCACCAGCAGGGCGAGCACCATGAACATGCCGCAGACGAAGAAGGGCAGCCGCCAGCTCACCTGGCCGAGCAGGCCGCCGATCAGCGGGCCGACGGCGAAGCCGAGGCCGAGCGCGGTCTCGAAGAGGCCGACCACCCATTCCCGGTCGTTGGCGAGGTTGACCAGGACCACCATGGCGGTGGCGAAGAACATCGCGTTGCCCAGCCCCCAGACGCCGCGCAGCACCGACAGTTGCACGATGTCGTCGCTGAACGAGGCGGCGATGGCGGCCAGGCCGACCACCGAGACGCCGGTGACGAGCACCGGCTTGAAGCCGAACCGTCCGCTGGCCAGCGTCGCCGGGATCATCCCGACCGCCATCACCGCGATGTACGCGGTGAAGAGCAGTTCGACCTGCCAGGCGGTGACCCCGATCGCGGTGCCGATGGCGGGCAGGATGGGGTCCACCACGGCGATGCCGGCGATGGCGAGGAAGGCCACCAGCGTGGTGGCGTAGATGGCACTGCGGTGGGGCTCGGTATGCCGGTCCACTCCGCTCTCCCGTCCGGCCGAAGCCGCATATAGCTGTATCGTACAGTTAATTCTGTTGTATCATACAGCTATGAGTGACGACCAGGCGAAGCGAACGGAGTCGGGCGAGGCCACCCTCGGCCGGATCGAGACCGAGGTCGCCCTGCTGATGCGGCTGGGCGAGGCCACCCGCCGGGCCACCGGCAGCGCCGAGCACCGGGTCCTCGACCGTGCGGCGTACGTGATCCTGCGCCACCTCGACGCCACCGGCCCGCAGAACGTCTCGGCACTGGCCGCCCGGCTCAACCTGGACGGCTCCACGGTCACCCGCCAGGTGTCGGCGCTGCAACGCGACGGCCTGATCGCCCGCACCCCCGACCCGATGGACGGGCGGGGCACCGTGGTCTCCCCCACCGCCGCCGGCCTGCACCGGATGGCCGCCGTCCAGGCCGCCCGGACCCGGCTCTACGGCGACATCCTGGCCGACTGGACCCCCGCCGACCGGGACACCCTGGCCACCCTGCTGGGCCGCCTCAACCAGGCCCTCGACTCCCGCACCCGCCGCCCCTGACCCACCCCCACGCCCCGCCCCACCCCACCCCACGCCCCGCCCCATGCCCCGCGCCCGCCCTCCGCCGCCCCGCCCCGCCCCGCCTCGCCCCGGTGATCAAGAGCTTTACGTCAACATCCCGCCGAGAACTGACCTGAACCTCTTGATCACGTGACCGACTCGGCCGCCGAGTCCACCTTCCGCCTGGCTGAGGTCGGTGATCAAGAGGTTTGGGTCAGCATTCGGGGGGCGGGGTGACGCAAAGCTCTTGATCACCGGGGCGGGCGCGGAAACGGGGGCGGCGGAGGGCGGGGGTTGGTCAGGCGATGGGTTCGGGGGACGGGGTGGTGGTCCGGGATGGGGCGGGGGTGATGCGGGGGTCGCCCTCGTCGGCGAAGTAGTCGTCGGGGGTGGTGCCGTCGGTGCCCTCGGCCACCTTCGCCGCCCGCAGCGCCAGCGTGACCAGCGCCGCCACCACCAGGTTCACCAGCACGGCGACGATGCCCACGTAGATCGTCTTCTTGGTGTCGAAGCCGAAGTCGGACAGCGGGAACGCCGACCCGCCGAAGTGCGCGCGCTTCGATGCCGGGTTGGGGATCTGGTAGAGCATCCACATCCCCAGCCCCATGCCGGCCGCCCAACCGGCGATCAGCGCGCCCCGGTGGAACCAGCGGGTGTAGAGACCCAGCGCCACCGCCGGCAGCGTCTGCAGGATGATCACGCCGCCGATCAGCTGGAGGTCGATGGAGAACTGCGGGTCGAGGAAGACGATGCAGGCCACCGCGCCGACCTTCACCACCAGCGAGGTGACCTTCGATACGGTCGCCTCCTGGGCCGGGCTGGCGTCCCGCCTCAGGTACTCCTTGTAGATGTTGCGGGTGAACAGGTTCGCCGCCGCGATCGACATGATCGCCGCCGGCACCAGCGCGCCGATGCCGATCGCCGCGTACGCCACCCCGGCGAACCAGTCCGGGAACTGCTGGTCGAACAGCACCGGCACCACCGTGTTGCTGTCGAGGGTGCCCTCCTTCGCCCCGGGCAGCGGCTTCACCCCGGCCGCGATGGCCATGAAGCCGAGCAGCGCGATCAGCCCGAGCAGCAGGCTGTACGCCGGCAACGCCGACATGTTCCGCTTGATCACGTCCCGGCTCCGGCTGGCCAGCACACCGGTGATGCTGTGCGGGTAGAGGAAGAGCGCCAGCGCCGAACCGAACGCCAGGGTGACGTACTGGAGCTGATTGTCGGCGTTGAGCAGGATGCCGTCGTTCGGGTTGGGCGAGGCGGCGAACTTCGCGTCCGCCGCGTCGAAGATCGAACCCCAACCCCCCAGCTTGTACGGCAGGTAGATCACCGCCACCAGGATGACGACGTAGATCAGGCTGTCCTTGACGAACGCGATCAGCGCCGGGGCGCGCAACCCGGACTGGTAGGTGTAGGCGGCCAGGATCGCGAACGCGATGATGATCGGCAGGTGCCGGGCCACCGCGTTGTCCCCGGTGACCCCCATCGTCTTGAGCACCGCCTCGATGCCCACCAGCTGCAACGCGATGTACGGCATGGTCGCCACGATGCCGGTGATCGCGATCAGCAGGGCCAGCACCGGCGAGTCGAACCGGCGGCGCACGAAGTCGGCCGGGGTGACGAAGCCGTGCCGGTGCGACACCGACCAGAGCCGGCAGAGCACCAGGAACACCAGCGGATAGATGACGATCGTGTACGGCACCGCGAAGAAACCGGCCGCGCCCGCCCCGAACATCAGCGCCGGCACCGCCACGAAGGTGTACGCCGTGTAGAGGTCACCGCCGACCAGGAACCAGGTGATCCAGCCGCCGAAGCTGCGCCCGCCCAGACCCCACTCGTCGAGGTGCGCCATGTCCTTCGGCGCCCGCCACCGGGCCGCCACGAAACCCATCGCGCTGACCAGCAGGAAGAGCACCGAGAAGACGATGATCTCGGTCAGATGATCACGCCACATCAGCGTTCCCCCTCCGTTCGCGACTGCGGGGCTCGCACAACCGGCTCACTCCTCGCACTCACCGAGCCACCTGCCGTTCGCGACTGCGGGGCTCGCACAACCGGCTCACTCCTCGCGCTCACCGGTCCCCACCCCGCTTCCGGGTCATCCGGTAGACCAGCGTGGTGGTGGCCACCCCGAGCAGGATCCAGGCCAGTTGCAGCCAGTAGAAGCGCGGGAAGCCGAACAGCCGGGGCGAGTCCGCGTTGAACAGCACCGGGATCAGCGGCACCACGATCGGGACGAAGAGCAACCAGTTCCAGGGGCTGTGGTCCTTCGCCCTGGACGACGCCGCACGGGGTGTCTCCGGTTCGCCGACGGTCATCTGACCCACCTCCGGTAGTCGTGCCGACCGGTAACGGCCGGACGCTACGACCCGGTGGAGCGGTTCACCTTCCATCGGCGCGCGACGATGCGCTCAACGGCCGGCCGGCTGCGCCGAGCGGCGTACCCCAGGCCCGGCACATCGACCGGCGACGGACGGCGCATCGACCCGCGGACCGGGCCACGACGAACCGGGCCACAGCGAACCGGCCGGTCCGGGACGTCCCGGACCGGCCGGTGGGCGACCGGGGCTCAGTCGGGCGGCAGGTGGGCGGTGTCGTTGACCGAGCGGACCGCGATCCCGCCATCGGGCCACATGTCGAGCACCGAGATGCCCGCCGCGTCCAGGTAGAGCCGGTGCAGGAAGGCATCGCCGGCCGCGAGGGCGTCGCGCAACGCCAGCTTGATCGGCGAGACGTGTGAGACGACCACCACGGTCTCTCCGGGGTACGCCTCGCGCAGCGCCGCCATCGCCCGGTCGACCCGCTGCCCGACCTCGGTGAACGACTCACCGCCCGGCGGGGCGATCCGGGTGGAGGCGAGCCAGGCGTCCAACTCGCCGGGCCAGCGGTCCCGCACCTCGGCGAAGGTGTGGCCGTCCCAGTCGCCGAAGTCGCACTCGATCCAGTCGTCCTGCGGGCGTACCGGCAGACCGCCGAGTGCCCCGGCGATCGCCTCGGCGGTGGCCGTACACCGGGACAGCGGGGAGCTGAGCACGGCCGCGACGGACGGGGCCAGCGCGGCCACCCGGGCGGCGGTGGCCCGGGCCTGGGCCTGGCCGGACTCGGACAGCGGCACGTCGGCGCGGCCGGCGTAGCGGTGCTGCACGGTCCACTCGGTCGCGCCGTGCCGGACCAGGATCAGCCGGGTGGCGGTGAAGGTCGGTCGCGGCTCCCAGGACGCCTTGGTGGTCGCCGGGTCGGTGCCGGCGGTCCGGGTGGCCGCGCGGGCGGCCACCTCGCGGGCCTGCGCCCGGCCCGGCGAGTCGGCACCGGCCACCGGCCGGGACGGCTCGTCGCCGGACGACGAGGGCGTCGGCCGGGACGGCTGGCCGGCGGACGAACCGGGCGTCGGCCGGGACGGCTGGCCGGCGGACGAACCGGGCGTCGGCCGGAACGGCTTGCCGGCGGCGGCGTCCATCGCCGCGTTGGCCAGGGCGTCGGCGTGCCTGTTGCGGTCCCGGGGGATCCAGCTGAACCGGACGGTGTCGAAGCGGTCGACCAGCGCGGCGGCCCGCGCGGCGAGCGGGCGCAGCCCCGGATGCTTGATCTGCCACCGGCCGCACATCTGCTCGACCACCAGCTTGGAGTCCATCCGGGCGTCGACCTCGACCGCGCCCAGCTCGGCGGCGGCCTCCAGCCCGGCGATCAGACCCCGGTACTCGGCGACGTTGTTGGTGGCCGTGCCGATCGCCTCGGCACGTTCGAGCAGTACCTCGCCGGAGGCCGGATCCCGGACCACGGCACCGTACCCGGCCGGACCGGGGTTGCCCCGCGACCCGCCGTCGGCCTCGATGACGACCGCGCGTACCGCCACCGGGCTACAGCCCCGACTCGTTGGTACGCACCATGATCCGCCGGCAGTCCTCGCAGCGGACCACCTCGTCCGGGTCCGACCGGCGGATCCGGGCCAGGTCCGCCCCGGACAGCTCCAGCCGGCACCCACCGCAGCGGCCCGAGGTGAGCAGTGCCGCACCGAGGCCGGTGTCCTCGCGGATCTTGTCGTAGAGGCTCACCAGGTCGGCGGGGAGGTCCGCGGCGAGCGGCTTACGAGCGCCCTGCTTGAACTCCTCCTCCTTGGCGATGGCGGCCAGGCTCTCGTCGCGGCGCTGCTCGGCGGCGGCCCGCCGGTCCCGGGTCTCGGCGATCCGGGCCTCGATCCCGTCCAGGGTGGCCTGCGCCGTCTCGCGCTGCTCCATCAGCTCCAGCTCGGCGTCCTCCAGGTCACTCTGACGCCGGTTGAGGGAGACCAGCTCGTGCTGGAGTGCCTCCAGCTCGCGGGCCGGCCCGCTGCCGCTGGCCAGCCGGGTCTCGTCCTTGCTCTTCCGGGCCCGTACCTGGTCGATGTCCTTTTCCAGCCGGGCGATGTCCCGGTCCAGGTCGTCGACGGCGACCTGGGCCCGGACCCGCTCGTCCTCCAACCCGGACAGCTCGCGGGCCAACCCCTCCAACTCGGCCCGTTCGGGCAGCGACCGGCGTCGGTGGGCGAGCTGGGCGAGGGTGGTGTCGATCGCCTGAAGATCGAGCAGGCGGCGCTGGACCTGGGGTTCAGCCTTCACGGTCGGGGCTCCTTGTCGTCCATCGCGGGTGCGGCGGCGTGCACGGTCCACGGGTCGGTGTCCAGGTCGGACACCACGGTCTCGACGCCGAAGCCGGCCCGCAGGTGGGCGGCCACGTCGTCCAGCCAGGGTCGTTCGGTCGCCCAGTGCGCGGCCTCCAGCAGGGCGGGTCCACCGGCGGCGAGGTGCTCACCGGCGGAGTGGTGCCGCAGGTCGGAGCTGAGGAACGCGTCCGCTCCGGCGGCGGTCGCGGCGGCCAGGAAACCCTCGCCCGAGCCGCCGCTGACCGCGAGGGTATGCACGATACGCCCGGGATCACCCCCGGCGCGAACCCCCCAGACCGTGGCCGGCAGGACGGCGGCGGCGTGCCGGGTCAGCTCGGCCAGGCTCATCGGGGCGGGCAGCTCGCCGATCCGGCCGATGCCCCGGCCACCACCGGCCGACGGGGAACCGGGGGCGGAGGGCGCGAGGGGGCGCAGGTCGGTCAGCCCGAACCGGGCGGCCAGCGCGTCGGAGACGCCGGGTGCGGCGACGTCGGCGTTGGTGTGCGCCACGTACAGGGCGACACCGGCGCGGATCAGGTCGTGCACGATCCGCCCCTTCCAGGTGGTCGGGGCGACCGAGGAGACACCACGCAGCAGCAGCGGATGGTGGGCGACGATCAGGTCGGCCCCGGCGGCGAGGGCCTCGGCGACCGTCTCGGGTACGACGTCCACCGTGCCGAGGATCCGGCGGACCGGGTCGGTGGGCTCGCCGAGCACCAGACCGACCCGGTCCCACTCCTCGGCCCAGGCGGGCGGGTAACGCCGGTCCAGCTCGGTGACGACGTCGGCGACGGACGGCGGGGACGCGGTTGTGCTCACGGCCGGTCAGCTTACCGGCGCGCAGCGGCGACCACGCCCGCCGCCCGCCGCCCGGGTCAGGCCGCCGAGGCGGCCCGGGACCGGTCCGGCAGGGCGGCCACCGCCACCTCCCACGGGAAGGCGTGCAGGTGCCGTTCCCCCGTACCGGGCGGGTGCAACGGGTAGACGTGGTCGCCGAAGAGCACCGTGGCGCCCCACTCGCGGAGCCGTTGCAGGCCGCTCTGGAAGGCCGGGTGCCCGGCCATCGCCGCGTTGGTGAACGGCACCACCACCACCGGCACCCCCCGACCCTGCCCCTCGACCAGCAGGCCCAGCGCCAGGGTGTCGGTGATCCCGGCCGCCCACTTGTTGACCGTGTTGACGGTGGCCGGGCAGACCACCATGGCGTCCGCCGGGGGCAGCAGGTCCGGGTCGCCCGGGTTCTTGTAGTGGGTCCGCACCGGGTGGCCGGTCTGCCGGGCCAGCGCGGACCGGTCCACGAACTTCGCCCCGTCCGGGGTGGTGACGACGCAGACCTCCCAGCCGTCGTCCTGGGCCAGGCCGACCAGGCGGTCGAGGTGACGGGCCAGCGGCGAACCGCAGGCGATGACGTAGAGCACCGTCCGGCGCTCGTCGTTCCGGTGCGGTCCGCCGCTCATCCGGCCACCGCCGCGTTCATACTCCGACTCCCATCTGCTCAGCCAACTCCGCCAGCGGCGCGGGCAACGCACCCCGTGTGCGACGCAGCACGTCGGACATCACCTCGTGGGCGATCGGCCGGCAGCGGATCTCCGACGGGGCGAGCCGGTCGCCGCGCAGCAGCATCTCCCCCGCCTTGGCCATGTCACCGACCTGGGTGTAGCCCCGGGCGATGTCGAGCAGGTGGTGGGCGCGGCGTTCGGGCAGCAACCCGTTGAAGCGTGGCTCGGGGATCCGCTGGTGGATCTCCACCGCCCGTCCGCCGTCGCCCATCTCCACCGCGGCGGCGGCCCGGTGCAGCTCCAGGTTCGTCGGGCCGAAGGAGGTCCAGTAGTGGTTCTGGTCGCCGCCCAGCATGACGGCCGCCTCGTGGGCGCCGTGGAACAGGTCCTCGACGGTGTCCGAGTCACCGAACCGGGCGGCGGCCATCGCCCCCTGCAACAGCAGCATGCCGTAGACGGAGAGCCGGCCCGGCCCGCTGTCGTTCATGCCGCCGGGGGCGAGCCGGTTCGCGATGCTGACGTTCAACTCCAGGGCGGGGCGGGCCCGGCCCATCGCCACCAGCGCGTTGCAGACCCGGGTGGTGGCGACCCCGGCCAGCAGCGGGTCGTCGGCACGCTGGGCGACCGCCATCGACCGGTCGGCGGCCAACCAGGCCAGGTCGCACTCGCCCAGCTTGCGCAGCACCGAGGAGGCGATCTGGTAGACCTGCCCGAGCAGGTTGGCGGCCTCCTTCGCCTGCTCCCCCTGGTGGCCGGCGTCGGCGGCCTGGGCGTCGCGCAGCAGCTTCGGCAGCGCCCGGGTGAGCATGGCGTAGCGGCCGTACTGGTAGGTGAGCCAGGCGTGGGTGACGGCCTTGCCCAGGTCGGGCAGGGGCGGCGGGTGCGACACCGCGTCGAAGTACGCGGTCATCGAGCTGTACTGCTCCAGGGCAGCCCGGATCTCCTGCACCTCGATCTGGTCGATGCAGGTCAGCGCGTCGCTGCGCCGTTCCGGGTCCTTGCCGAGCAGCAGTTGCACGTCGATCCGGAGGATGACGGCGATCTCGTACAGGACGGAGAACTTGTCCAGCCGGCGGACCCCGCGCTCGACCTTGTCGACCCAGCTCTTGGACTTGCCCAGCCGGTCGGCGAAGACCTGTTGCGACATCTTGCGCCGCCCGCGCCAGTAGGCCACCCGTCGCCCGATCGGCAGCTCGTCCATCTTCTCCCGTTCCTCCCCCTCGTCGGTTCGTCCGGCCGGTCTGCGGACGACCCCGGCGGGGTGCTTCCGATCCGTCCGTCCCTGCTGGTCGCACAGCGTGTGCGGCACCCATACAGGTGGTTCTCGTAACTTTTCGTGCAAGTTGCACGGGCTGTTCGTCAGGTCAACGATCCCGGGTCGGGACAGTGACGGCGCTCGACGTAGGGGGTGGCGCGGTGACCGGTCGGAGTGAGCGGAGAGCACGGGACATGTGGGGAAACGTCGGGCCGAGGGTCGCCCAGCTGTCGCCGATCGAGCGGGTCCGGCTGCGCCGGATCGCCGTGCGGTACGCGGTGCACGGCTGGGAGGTGACCCCCGGTGCCTGCCTCGCGCGCAGCCGCTTCGTCTGCGGCCGGGCCGGCTGCCCCACGGTCGGCTGTCATCCCGCCCTGGAGAACTGGGAACGCGGGGCGAGCACCGACCCGGCCCGGGTGGCCACCTGGTGGCGCAGTCGTCCGCACGGGGTGCTGCTGCCCACCGGCCGCGCCTTCGACGTGCTGGAGGTCTCGGCGCAGCTGGGCCGGCGGCTGCTCGACGCGGTTCCCGGCCACCCGGCCGGGTCGGGTGCCCAGGGGCCGGTGGTGGTGACCCCGACCGGGCGGTGGATGTTCCTGGTCCGCCCCGGCGACCCGCTCCGCCCCGAACTGGAGCACTGCTTCCACGTGGTGCGCCACGGTGCCGGGTCGTGGATACCGGCCCCGCCCACCCGGCTGCCCGAGGGCACGGTGCGCTGGGCGGTCGCCCCGGAACAGGCCCGCTGGCAACTGCCCGACTCGTACCTGCTGCAGAACACCCTGATCGAGGCGTTACGGGCCGACGGGGTGACGCTGACCCCGGAGCTGCTGCCCGGCCAGCTCCCGCTGCCCCGGCGCGGCCACTGACCACCGCGCGGCGGCCACAGCGGGGCACCGCACGGCGGCAATGGCCGGGTGCCGCACGGCGGCAATGGCCGGGTGCCGCACGGCGGCAATGGCCGGGTGCCGCACGGCAGGGTCGGGTTCCGGCCAGCGTCCCGGCCGCCGCCGCGCTCGTTGCACACCACGACGGCGCGGGTGCGCCTGCGGAGCGGGGGTAGGAACATGGCCAGGGACGACGAGATGCGGCACACCGACGGCACCGAACCACCGCACCGGCGGCGACCCCGGCACTGGTCGGACAGCCGACCCGCCGGTTCCCGACCGGGGCGGCCCCGACCCACCGGCTCCCGCCCGGCCGGCACCCGGCGCACCGCCCGGTGACCCGCACCGCGGTCACCCGCTGCCGTCCACCGGCCGGCACCGTCCACCGGCCCCACCACGCCCCTGCACCCGTACCGCCCGGTCGTGCGGTCAGTCGACCAGCGGCAGGCTGGTGGAGCGCAGCAGCCGGCCGTCGTCGGTGACCACCGCGTGCCGGTGGCCGGGCAGCCGGTCGAGCCAGCCGACGCCGGCCACCCCCATCGCCACCGCCGCCGTGGCGTAGGCGTCGGCGACGCCCAGGTCGGAGCCGACCACGGTGACCGAGCGCAGGCCCCGCGCCGGCTCGCCCCGCCGGGGATCGAGGACGTGGTGCCCCCGCTCGTAGACGCCCGAGGTGGCGACCGCCAGGTCGGTACCGGTGAGCACCAGGCAGGTGGCGAACGCGTCCCAGGGGTGCCGGACGCCGATCCGCCACGGCCGCCCGGACGACGAGTGCCCGCGTACCCGGACGTCGCCACCGGCGTTCAGGCAGTGGTGGGCGGCCCCGGCGGCCACCAGCCGGTCCGAGGCGACCTGGACCGACCAGCCCTTCACGAAACCGGAGGGATCCAGCCGTCCGGTGGCGTACACGTCGAAGTAGCCGTCGGTGTCGCCCCAGAGGTCGGCGCAGCGGGCCAGCACCGCGCGCAGGTCCGCCGACGCCCCGGACAGCGGCAGCTCGCCCCGGTCGACGCGGCGTACCTCGCTGTCGTCGCGGTAGGTGGTGAACCGGGCGTCGACCTCACGCAGCCAGCGGAAGGTGTCGCCGGCGAGCGTACGCAGGGTGGCGGCGGGCAGGTCGTCGGCGAGGTCCAGGCTGATCGCCGTACCCATCACCTGTTCGACCCGGCGCAGGCCGGGCCGGGTCCGTGGCACGGTCACCCGCGTGCCCGGTCGAGCGCGGCCTGCAACGACCGCCGGTAGCCGTCGCTGGTGGCGGTCGCCTGGGAGACGGTGTCCAGCAGGGCGCTCTGCTGACGCACCACCGCCCCGGAGGTGCCGCTGTAGGCGTCGTCGACCCGGGCGCTGCGCAGGTCGGACTGGCCACCCTGGGGCAGCTCCACGGCCACCGCGTCGACGATCCTCGTCCCGGAGACGGTGATCCGCACCTGCACGTTGCCGTACTCCGTGGAGATCACCGGGCCGGTGACCCGGCGGGTGGCCGACGGCGGCGCGGCGGAGCCGGCCCTCGGGGCGGGCGGGGTGCCGCCGGGGGTGCTCCGGGTGCCGCCGGGGGTGCGGCTCGGGGTGGCGCCGGGTCGGCCGGTCGGCCGGCTCGTCGCCGTGGCGCGCTGCGGGGTCGCGTCGGTGGTGGCCGGGCCGGTGGTGGCCGGGCCGCTCCGGGCCGGGGTGCCGGCCGGCGTGGTGGCCGGCAGGCCCTGGTGGGCCTGGCCGGTGCCCGGTGCCCCCTTGAGCACCACCAGCGCGGTGGTGCCGGCGGCCAGCCCGGTGATCGCGAGAAGCGCGCGACGCATGTCAGCCCTCCTACAGCTCGAACGGGGCGAGGTGGATCTGCCGGCGGGGCACCCCGGCCCGGCGCAGCGCCCGCACCGAGGAGTCGACCAGCCCCTGTGGTCCGCACAGGTACACGTCCCGGCGGGTCAGGTCGGGCACCAGCCGGCGCAACCCGTCCGGGCTCATCACCTGCCGGGGGCCGGCGTCGTCGCGGGAGCCGACGACGTACCAGACGGCGGTCTGCCGGGCCTGGGCCAGCCAGTCCAGCTCGTGCTGCAGCAGCACGTCGGCCGGGGTGCGGGCCCGGTAGATCAGGGCTGCGCCGGGCGGCAGCTCCTCCAGCATCGCCCGGAGCGGGCCGATGCCGCTGCCGCCGGCGATCAGCAGGGCCCGCTCCCGGGTCCGGTGCGCGGCGGTGCAGGTCCCGGACGGACCCTCCACCCAGACCCGGGTGCCGGGTCGCAGGTCGCGCAGGTCGGCGGTGTGCCCGCCGACCACCTTGACGGTCAGCCGCAGCCAGCGGCCGTTCGCCGCGGCGGACGGCGAGAACGGGTGCGACTGCCACCAGCACCCCCGGGTCAGGAACCGCCAGCGCAGGTACTGCCCGCCGAGCAGGTCGAGCTGGAGGAGCCGGTGGCCGGTCAGGTAGATCGAGACGGTGTCCGGGCTCTCCGCCACCACGTCGGTCACCCGCAGCCGGTGCCGCAGGTTGAGCAGCAGCGGCGCGACCAGCCGGCCCCAGACCAGGGCGGCGGCCACCAGCAGGTAGCCGGCGGTCCAGCCGGTGCGGACCGGGCCGGGCGGGAAGAGCTGCGCGCCGTTGCTGAACTGGTGGCCGAAGCCGAGCAGCAGCGCGAGATAGCTGGTCAGGTGCAGGTGGTACCAGAGTTCGTAGGGCACCGCCCGGCGGACGGCCCGGACGCCGGTGCCGCCGACCAGCACCAGGATGCCGGCCGCGACGAAGGCGGACACCAGGTCGTCGAAGTCGCGCAGCAGCACCCCCACCTGGGTGGTGACCGGGTTGCCCTGGGTCCGCGCGTAGCCGACCACCAGCAGCGACAGGTGGGCCAGCACCGCCACCAGCAGGGTCGCGCCCAGGTCCCGGTGCACCCGGGACAGCCGCTCGCCGCCGACCCCGCGTTCCAGCACGCCGAGGCGGCTCATCATCAGCACCTGCACGAGCAGCAGGTAGCCGGCGATCAGGCCGGTGACCCGCCCGGCCGCGGTGAGCAGGTCGGCGGTGCCGGCCAGCGAACCGGCCGGGGTGTCGAGCCACCACGGGAGCACCGCCGCGACCAGGCCCAGCCAGAACAGCGCGGACAGCACCCGCCGGCCGGTGGACCCCCGCCGGGGCAGGGCCGGCGGCGGGGGTACGGACGCAGCCGACCGGCCGCCGTGCCGGGACGGATCCCCGGTACGACGGCCGGCGGCGGGCAGGTCCCGACAGGTCACGCGTAGAGCTTCATCGGGGTGAACTTCCTTCTCGGGAAGATCCCGTCCACCTGGGCCGTGGTCAGCCCGAACCGGCCCTGCGCCACCGTGCCGTAGACGTCGAACATGTTGTTGTACTCGGGCACGTCGCCCGAGTCCAGGTCGCCCAGGCCGTCCCAGGCACCGAGCAGCGGGCCGGCGAGCCGGCGGCCGGACAGGACGGTGACCACCCCGCCGTGGCCGTGGTCGGTGCCGCCGCCGTTGGAGGCGACCCGCCGGCCGAACTCGCTGGACACCATGATCGTGACGTCGTCCGCCCGGTCGCCCAGGTCGGTGAGGAAGGCCGCCATCGCCTTCGCCAGCTCGCCCAGTCGCCGGTGGAGCTGGCCGCCGGCGCGGGTGCCCTGGTTCTCGTGGGTGTCGTAGCCACCCATGCCGACCGTGGCGACCCGGACGTTCGCCCCACCCTTGATCAACTGGGCGAGCTGCTGGAAGGCGTACCCGATGCCCTCGTAGGTCACCCCCTCCGCCGGCCGGTACGGCTTCGCGGCGAGCTGCTGGGCGGTCGACAGCGCGCCCATCCCCTCGATCACCGCCTCCTCGACGGGATGGTGGATCCCGGTGAACAGCCCCCGGATCGCCTTCTCGGTGGCCGCCCGGTAGCGGTCGTCGCCGTTGAGCCGCAGCGAGCCGACGCTGTTGAGCGACAGCGCGCCGTTGGTGCCGACCAGCGAGCGGGGCAGCGTGCTGCCGATGCCGACGCTACGGAACGCGGTGCCCTTGCCGAGGGAGTCGACCAGGCTGTCCAGCCAGCCCCGGCCGCCGGTCTCGCTGGGCAGGCCGCCCAGGTTGCAGGCATCGGCGGCCTGGAAGTGGCTGCGGGACAGCCGCTCGTCGGAGACCGCCGGGACGAAGCCGAGCCGCCCGGTCCGCAGCCACTTCTCCAGCGGGGCGAAGGCGCTGGTCAGCTTGAAGCCCCGGCCCAGGGCCAGCGAGTCGTCGCCGAGCAGCAGGTCGGGGCGGACCTTGGCGAGCACCGGGTCGTCGGCCGGGGCGACCAGGCTCAGTCCGTCCAGCCCGCCGTAGAGGAAGACGTGGATCAGGGTGCCGGTCCTCGTCGCCGCGAACGACGCCGATGTGCTGACGAACTGGGCGGTGGCCAGCGTGGTGGCGGTGGCGGCGGCACCGGCGACGAAGGTCCGCCGGGTCACCCCGCGCCCGTCCTGCTGCGCCTCCTCCAGCTCCTCCAGCCGGCGGTAGCGGTCGGCCTCGGCGGCGTTCTCGGCGGCGACGACGTCGGCCTCGGCGCGCAGCAGCGCCTCGGCCGGGTTGTCGGCGAGCCGGCGCAGGTCGGGGCACTCGGGGTGCGGGGGGAACGCGGGCACGGTCTTCTCCCTCGGATGCGTCGCCGGCTTCTCCATCGACTGCCTCACCGCAGGTGGTGCTGGGGGGACGCGAGGATCGCCCGCGCGACGGCGGCGATCGCCCCGTCGAACGTGGCGTCGACCCTGGTGCTGGCGGACACCCCGGCCACCCCGAGGATCAGGTTCCGCTCCCGGGTGGACAGCTTCTGGTGCACCAGCCGCTGGGCCAGCGCGTCCACGTACGCCCCGGCGGTCGCCGGCGGCTTCGCCACCAGCTTCTCCGGCCGGGTGTACGTGAACGGGGTGCGGTTCCCGGCGATCAGCTCGGCCGCCTCGTTCCAGCCGTTGACCATCGTGCCGGCCGACGTCCAGGCGACGTAGACGTCGGGGTAGCCGTCCGGGGTGGGCTGGCCCATCGGGTGGTGGCCCAGCTCGCGTAGCTTGTCGTGGATCTGGCGCAGCCCCTGGGCGAACGCGGTGCGCTTGCTGTCGCCCTGGCGGAAGCCCGGCCCGGCCTGCGGCCCGACGCCCAGCGTCCGGTAGGTGGCGACCAGGTACTCCATCGGCCGGCGCACCTTCTGGCCCACCGCCGCCCAGAACTCCGAGGAGCTGAACAGCGACATCAGCAGCGGTTTCACCGAGCCCCTGTTGACCGTGTAGATCCGGGCGAGCCGGTCCACCAGGGACTTCGGCGGGGTGTCCGAGACGAACCGGGTGGCCAGGGCACGCGCCACCGACCGGGCGGTCGACGGGTGCAGCGCGAGGTAGGTGAGGTACGCGTCGACGACCTGGTCGGCCCTCTTCGGGTCGGTCGAGTCGTTGGGGTGACTGAAGCCGAGGATCTTGACCTTGCCCCGGTAGTGCCGGTCGTGGCGGAAGACGTACCGCCCGTCGTCGACACCCCGGCCGGTCTGGAGCAGGGCGGCCTGCCGGACGTCCTTCTCGGTGTAGCCGCCGTCGACCCCGACCGAGTACAGCTCCAGGTTCTCCCGGGCGAGGTTCTCGTTGACCGCGTCGGCCCGGGAGTCGTTCTGGTTGAGGTAGAGCAGCAGCGCCGGGTGCCGGTTGGCGGCCACCAGCATCTCCGGGTAGCTGCCCATGGCGTGCTCGCGGATCACGTCCCGGTCGAACGAGTTCCGGTACGCCTCACCGCCGTCGAAGTCCGCCGCGACGTGCAGGAAGTCGTTCCAGAAGTCGACCATCACCTCGTAGAGCTGCCGCTGCGACCAGATCTGCCGGGCCAGCGTGCCGTCGACCATCTCCTTCTCCGGCTGTGCCCCCCGCGCGGCGAGCTGTTCCCGCTGGTCGCGTAGCTGCTTGCTGGTCAGCGCGAGAGTGGGCAGCTCGGCGAGCTTCAGCTCGGCGGCGCTCGGGGCGATCTTCTCCGGGTCGAGCTGCTGACGCACCCAGGCGTCGATGCCCATCCGCCTGATGTCGGCGAGCACCTTGGGGGTGGCCCCGAAGGTGGCCCGGCTGGCCAGGTGCCGGACCGGGTCCTTGGCCAGCACGGTCTTGACCGTCACCGGGGTCCGCGCCGCCGCGTCGGCCGGCCCGGAGAAGGTACGGCCACCACTGGGCGAGTTCCGCTTCAGCGCCGCGCCGGCCCGGGAGCCCATGTAGCTCTCGTTCTGCTCGGTGTAGGTGCGTACCGTGCTCGGCTGCTGGCCGCTCGGACGGGCCGGCGTGCCGTCGGTGGCGGTGACGCCGGTGGCGTCCCCGGCGGCCTCGTCGAACAGGCCCCGCACCCGGGGGCTCATCGCCAGCGCCGCGCCACCGGCCACCACGGCGGCGGTGCCGCCCAGCGCGACCAGGGCACGTCGCCGGCCGACCCGGCTCCGATCGTCGTCACCGTCGTCGTCCAGAATGGGCAGTCCGCTGCCGGCCGGCTGGTGGAACGCCTGCCGACCCAGGCCCTCGGGGCCGACCCACTGCGGGCCACGGGCGGCACCGTACCCCTGTCCGTCACGCGGTCGCCGCGGTGGCACGTTCCGGTCGGCCATGCGCCAGTCCCGCTTTCTTCGATGCGCCGTACGCTGCGACCGGGCGGGGCGGCGGGTGCGGCGGCTGTTGCCGGAGGAGTTGCCCGGGAAGGTAGCCAAGCGGTGGGTGGCCTTCAAGGCCGCGCGCGACGGCCGGGCGGGGCACTTAAGGCGCAGCTCAGCAGCGCCGCCGACCGGGTGGTTGCGCCCCGGGCGGGGGCCGGCGTCCCCAGCAGGGACGACGTGTCCGGCCTCGACCCCGCCGCGACCGTTCGGTGGTACGTGCCGTGGAAGCACGACGTTCACCGGCACAGCGAAACTTAAGGTGCCGGTAAACCCGCGCTGAGGTCGTGCCCCGCGCCCCGCGGTCCGTTTTCGGACGACCCGTCCCGTCGAAACGGACAGCCGCCCCGCCGCAGCGGACAGCCCGTTCCGCCGCCGGTCCGGGGAGGCGAAAGTAGCAGCAGCAGGAGGGCGTGACCCGCTGCCGGAGCGGGTAAGCCGCCGAACCGCTGAAGCCGTGAGGGGAAGGCACCGCCATGCTCAGCAAAGAGGATCAGCGCAGATTCGACCAGATCACCCGGCATCTCCGGGAGAGCGATCCGAGGTTCTTCGCCCGACTCGACCATCGGATTCGAGCCCGGCGCGGACGCTGGCTGTTGCTGTTGACCGTCGTCCTGTGGGCGGCCCTGCCCGCGATGACCGTCCTGGCCGGGCGGACCGCCGGTGCCATGTGTCTGATGGTCCTGACGGCCCACACCGGACTCATGTGGCACTTCCGGCACCGTTGGCGCTGGCGCTGATCCCGCCGCTCCGGCCGCCCCCGGACCGACCCGCCGCCCGCACCGGGCCGAGGTCCGGTCGGGCGGTGGTCCGACGCTGGTCGGGAGGCCGGTCAGCCGGGTTCGAGGGCCTGGTAGGCCCGGCGCAGGCGTTCCAGCAGGCCCGGCCCGCCGATCTCCGGTGCGGGTGCGCCGAGTTGGCGCAGCAGCAGTTCCGGGTCGGTGGCCAGGACCGCCGGTCGGTCCGGCAACGGCACCGGTGGCAGCCAGAACCGGTCCACCGCCGCGCTCAGCGGCACGTCGGGCAGGTCGGCGAGCACCCGGGCCGCGCCCGCCGGAGCAGGATCCGCCCCGCCCGGGCCGGTCGCCGTACCGTCCACCATCGACGGTACGGGGTCCGCCGCCGCCGACCCACCCGGTGCCCTGCCGCCGACATCGGGCGACCCGGCGGTGCCGGCGCGAAGCGTACGGAGCCGGCCCAGCAGTTCGTCCCGGCTCCGGCCCCGCCAGTGCAGCAACGCGAACGGGTCGGCGTCGAACGCCTCGGCGAGCAGGTAGAACGTCGCCGCGAGGTGCTTGCACGGCACCGCGAAGTCGGGGCAGCCGCAGTGCTGGGTCAGCTCCCCCACCGAGGCGGGGAACAGCGGCGCCCCGGCGGCGGCGAACACCTCCTCCAGCTCGGCCGGCAGGTCACCGGCGAGCAGCCGGGCGCTGAAGAACGCCTGCCCGGCCAGCTCCCGCTCGACCCGCCCCCAGAGCGGGTCGGGAAAGGGCGGCAGGGCGATGACCACCGGGTACGGCGCAGGGCGGGAACCCTGCACGCTCGCCTCGACCCGTCCGGGTGACACGACCAGCCGGCGGACCTGACCACGGCGGGCGTACGCCCGGCCCCGGGTGAGCCGGGTGCCGAGCGCGAACGACTCCAGCACCTCCAGGAACCGTCGGGACCACCAGGAGACCCCGATGGCTCCCCGGGTGCTGCGCGCCCGCAACCCGTCGTCGACCCGGTGCGGCGGGCCGAAGTCGGCGAACCCGCCTCCCGCCCCGGGACCAGCCGGGCCGGGGCGGCCGGCGGACGGCCCGGCCCGTCGGGCGGTCATTCGACCACCGCCCCGGCGTCCAGCGCGAACAGCTCCCGCAGTTGGCCGGTGGACAGCTCGGTGACCCACTGTTCGCCGCTGCCCACCACGGACGCGGCCAGGCTCCGCTTGTCGGCGATCATCGCGGCCACCCGTTCCTCCACCGTGCCGGCGCAGACGAACTTGCGCACCTGCACCCGCCGTCGCTGGCCGATCCGGAACGCCCGGTCGGTGGCCTGGTCCTCGACCGCCGGATTCCACCACCGGTCGACGTGCACGACGTGGTTGGCGGCGGTCAGGGTGAGGCCGGTGCCACCGGCCTTGAGGGAGAGCACGAACAGGGCCGGGCCGTCCGGGGACTGGAACCGGGTCACCAGGTCGTCCCGGTCGGCCTTGCCGACCCCGCCGTGCAGGTAGAGCACCTCCCGGCCGAAGCGGGCGGACAGGTGCCCGCGCAGCAGCGCGCCGAACTCGGCGTACTGGGTGAACAGCAGGGCCTTCTCGTCGGCGGCGAGCACCTCGTCGACGATCTCCTCCAGCCGTTGCAGCTTGCCGGAGCGGCCGGCCAGCGGCGAGCCGTCCCGCAGCAGCTGGGCGGGGTGGTTGCAGACCTGTTTGAGCCGGGTCATGGTGGCCAGCACCAGGCCCCGGCGTTCCATCCCCGTGCTGGACTCGATCTTCGCCAGCATCTCGTCGACGATCGCCCGGTAGAGCGAGGCCTGCTCGGCGGTCAGGTTGCAGAGCACCTCCATCTCCAGCTTCTCCGGCAGGTCGGAGATGATCGAGGCGTCGGTCTTGAGTCGACGCAGCACGAACGGGCCGGTGATCCGGCGCAGCCGGGCGGCGGTCTCGGCGTCGCCGTGCCGCTCGATCGGCACCGCGTACGACTGCCGGAAACTGCTCGCCGGGCCGAGCAGGCCGGGATTGGCGAACTGCATGATCGACCAGAGGTCGGCCAGCCGGTTCTCCACCGGGGTACCGGTGACCGCGACCCGGTGCCGGGCGGGCAACGCCCGGATCGCCTCGGCCTGCCGGGTGGCCGCGTTCTTGATCGCCTGGGCCTCGTCGACCACCACCCGGTGCCAGCCGACCGAAGCCAGCGCGACGGCGTCCCGGGCGGCCACCGCGTAGGTGGTGAGCACCAGGTCGGCGGCGTGCACCGCCGCCTCGAACTCCGCGCCCCGTGCCCGGTCCGCGCCGTGGTGCACGTGGACGCGCAGGTCAGGGGTGAACCGGGCCGCCTCGCGCTGCCAGTTGCCGACCAGCGACATCGGACAGACCAGCAGGGTCGGCCCGGAGTCCGGCCGGTCCCCGGCGAGCAGGGCGAGCAGCTGCACGGTCTTGCCCAACCCCATGTCGTCGGCGAGCACCCCGCCGAGCCCGAGCGACTGGAGGAAGGCGAGCCAGGCCAACCCGCGCCGCTGGTACGGCCGCAGGGTGCCCCGGAAGGCGGGCGGCGGGTCCAGCGGGGCGAGCCGCCGTTCGGCCTGCCCGGCCAGCAGGTCACCGAGCGGGCCGTCGGCGGTCACCGCCAGCACCGGCAGGGCGTCCGGCCGGTCCGACCCGGCCAGCCCCATCTTGAGCAGGTCGGCCACGGTCAGCTCACCGGCGGAACGCAGCAGCCGCAGGCCGGCGGCCAACCGCTTCGGATCCAGCTCCACCCACCGGCCGCGCAGCCGCACCAGCGGGGTCTTCAACGCGGCCAGCTCGGCCAGCTCGTCGGCGTCGATCGTCTCGTCGCCGAGCGCCACCTCCCAGCGGTAGTCGACCAACGCGTCCAGCCCGAGCGCGGAGGCGGCGGCGACGGTGCCCGGGGCGGTCCGGCTGCGCGCCTGCAACCGGGTGCCGAGCCGCGCCGACGGCCGCTGCCACCAGGACGGCAGCAGCACCCCGAAGCCGGCGGCGTGCAGCACCGGTGCGCCGTCGCGCAGGAACCGGTGCGCCCCCTCGACGTCCAGGTCGAGCTGCTCCGGGGCGGGGGTACGCAGCGCCTCGTCCAGCTCCGGCCAGAGCCGCCCGGCCCGGCCCAGCTCGGCCAGCAGGGTCTCCTGTGGGTCGTCCCCCCGGCCGGCGAGCGCCGGCAGCCGCTCCGGCGTCCGCCAGACGTCCCCGGCGGCGACGTGCAGGCCCGGCTCGTCGGCGGCCTGGAGGCCGAACTCGACCCGCCACCGTCCCCCCTGACCGACGACGCCCGACGGGTCGACCGGCACCACGGTCAGCGGGTCGACGATCTCGTCGTCGGCCGGCTCGACCAGCCGGAAACTGGCCCGGACCGGGCCGCCGACGGCGTCGCGCTGCCAGGCGTCCAGCTCGGTGCGGAGGGTGGCCAGGGCGGTCGGTCCGGCGGTGAACCGACGGTGCGGGCCGGTCAGCGCCGCCAGCCACCCGGCCGTCACGCCGTCGCGCCGACCGCCCCCGACCAGGTCGGTGCCGGCCAGCGCCCGCCGGGCGGCGGCATCGGTGAGCAGGTCCAGCGCGTCGGCCACCAGCTCACCGGCCCCGGTACCCGGTACGACCCGAGCCGCCCCCGCCGCGCCCGGACCGGACGACACACCGGGAGCGGACGACACCCCGGCCGCATCGGGAACGGACGACATTCCGGCCACACCCGGACCGGACGGCGTCCCGGCCGCCCGGCCCGTGCCGGGGCGGGGACGGGTGGTGGGCACCGGGTCGTCGCTGGCGGCCCGGACCGCCGGGGGCAGGGCGAGGGCCAGCGACCGGACCCAGGCGGCGTCCGCGCCGGTGAGCAGGGGCCGCCACACCGCCCACCCGACCGCCTCCCCGGCGGAACGCGCCGCCCGGCCGGTCGCCACCCGGGTCGCCGGTGCCGGGGTCGCCTCCCCCGGGGGAGGGTCGGCCACGCCGGGCAGCAGCCGGCCCCGGGCCACCAGGTCGACCGCGAGCTCGGCCACCCGGGCCAGGTGACGCAGGCCCGCCCCGACCACGGCGTCGAGCCCGTCGAGGTCACCCAGCAGGGCGAGCGCGTCGTCCGGGGCGTACCGGAGGGCGGGGGTCCGCCAACCGGCGAGGGTGACCGGGCCGCGGGCCGGTTCCCCGACGGCGGTCGGGACCAGCTCCGGGGAGTGCAGCGGCGCCCCGGCCCGGGTCGGCAGGGTGAGCAGCACGGTGCCGGCCGGGCGGTCGCCGAGCAGCGCGCCGAGCGCGCCCGGCCCGGCGGCGAAGGGGTGGGGGCGCTCGCGGGGTGCCCGGCCGGGGCGACGCGGCACCTGCGTCGGCCGGGTGGAATCCTCCGCCCAGATCGCCAGACCGGCCCCGACCAGCCACGATCCGTGGACGACCAGCACGCGCTTCTCCCTCGTCGTCGACGCCGGGGGCCAGGATAGGCGGCGACGACCGGTCAGCGCCGCACGCCATGGCGGACCGGCCCGGGATGACCGACGAACCGGGGTGGCCGACGGCCCGGGGGTGGTCAGGGTGGTCGACAGCGAGGGCGGCCGACGACCGAGGGTGGGCGACGGCCCGGGATGGGCGACGGCCCGGGATGGGCGGGTCGGACCGTACCGGAGCGGGGTGTCGGGTCAGATCGCGCCGGTGCTGCCGTCGGTCAGCTCACGGAGGATGTCGGCGTGCCCGGCGTGCCGGGCGGTCTCCTCGATCATGTGCACCATGATCCAGCGCAGCGACACCTCACCGAGCTGCGGATGGGCGACCACCCGGTCCAGCGGGAACCGGGCGGCCAGCTCGCGGGAGCGGACGCAGGCCCGTTCGTAGGCGTCGGCGAGCGCGTCGAGCGTCTCCCCCGGCGGCACGGTGAAGCTGGCCGCCGCGTCCTCCTCGGTGGTCGGGAAGACGTCACCGGGGGTCGGGTCGAGCAGGAAGGGGAACCAGTTCCGTTCGACCAGGGTGAGGTGCCGCAGGAGGCCGGCCAGGGTGGTCGCCGACGGCACCAGCCGGCGGGACGCCTCGGCGTCGGTCAGCCCCCGCGCCTTGCGCAGCACCGCCGCGCGGTGGAAGTCGAGAAACGCGTCGAGCACCGCCCGTTCGTCCCCGGTCCGGGCGAGCACCGGACCCAGCGTCGGGTCAATGTGGATCTCCGTCATCGCCGTACGATAGTCGCGCCCGCCGGTGCCCGCTGTCCCGGCAAACCCTGCGGCCCGGCGGTCGGCTTGGCAGGATGGGCGCATGGCTTCGACGGTACGGATTCCCCTGGCGGACGGCCCGGCTGACGGTGAGACGGTCGACGTCGAGCTGGACAGCAACCAGCGCCCCCCGCTGACCCACCACCACCTCGGCCCGCAGGGGCTGGTCGACGCCCAGATCTACGAACTGGAGTCGGCGGGCGACCAGTGGCGCTACCGGTGGCGCGGCCCGGCGGTCTGACCCGCTGCGCTTGCGCCACCGGGCGCGTCCGCGCCGTCAGAGAGCCCGTCCGGGCCAGCGCACACCGGTCCCTTCCGCGCCGCCCACACCGGCCGGCGTTTCCGCGCCGCCCAGACCGGCCGGCGTTTCCGCGCCGTCAGACGGCCGTCCGGGCCAGCGAACGGGACCGCAGGCCGTCCAGCACGGCCCGGGTGACCTGCGAGGTGCCCCGGGCCTGTTCGCAGACCTCGGCGACCCGTTGGGCGGTGGCCTCGCGGCGGAAGTCCCGCTCGTCCCAGAGCCGGTCCACCTCCGCCAGCAGCGGACCCTCCACCTCGCGTTCCACCCCGCGCAGTGCCGGCACGCCGAGCCGCTGGGCCAGGTCGAAGACCTTTCCCGCGTACGGCAGCGGCAGGAACGGGGTGCCGACCATCGCCGCGAAGATCAGGAAGTGCAGCCGCATCCCGACGGCAAGGTCGAAGTGTCGCATCAGGCCGAGCACCTGCCGGGGCGAGTAGTCACCGTGCAGGATCCGCCCCCGGTCGGCGGCCACCATGTGTGACAGCACCCCGTGCGAGTGCCGGATGTCGTCCCGCTCCATCGGGACGAACAGCACGTGCGCGTCGATCCGCTGCACCAGGAAGTCGCCGATCTGGGCCAGCAACCGGTGGTACCCGTCGACGTCGAGCCGCTCGGCCGCCCGCCCCGGCTCACGAACGCTCAGCCCGACCAGGCGTCGACCGGCGGGCACCCCCTCCTCGCGCAGCAGCCGGGCCGGGAAGTCCTCCGGTTCCAGCAGGAACGCCGGGTCGGCGGTGACGGTGATCGGGTTGAGCAGCCCGGCCTCCTCCAGCACCATCCGGGACTCCTGGTCCCGGACGGTCACCTCGGTCGCCCCGGCCAGGGTCTCCCGGACCATGCCGGTGTCCACCCCGTCGTTGAGCGGCCCGACACCCACCGCGTACGTCAGCAGGGGCAGCCCCCGTTCCTGGGCGACCCGGACGACCCGTAGGTAACGGCGGGCCTCCCTGTCGTACAGGATGCCGCCGCCGCCGAGGATGAGCAGGTCGAGCTGGCCGAGCACCTCGGCCGAGTCGACCCGGCTGACGCCCTCCCAGGGCACCGCCTCCACGTCCGGATGGGCCAGCGCGGTGTGCGCCGGATTGCGGGAGAACACGATGATCCGGGCGTTCGGCTCCTGCTCGCGGAGATCGGCGAGGAGCCCGGTGAGGATCGCCTCGTCACCCAGGTTCCGACCGCCGTACGAGCCGAGCACACCGATGGTCAAGCCGGTGGGACCTCTCATCCGTCACTCCTCCCCAGGACCGTCCCGCCCGCATTCCCCCCCAACCCCAACCCATGCCCACCCTTCCTCCCCCACCCCGCCCGCCCGGCCCGCCCCCACCCTCCCCAGCCCGGCCCGCCCCCCGGCGCTTCAGCCCGTTGATCAAGAGGTTTACGTCAACCTGCTCAACTTCTCTGGCGTAAACCTCTTGATCAACGGCTTGTGCGCGCGATGCGCGGGGGTGGCGGCGGGAGCAGGGGCAGGAGGCGGGGGCGAGGGGCGGGGCGAGGGGCGGGGGTGGGGGTGGGGGTGGGGGTGGGGGTGGGGTGGGGGTGGGGTGGGGGAGGTAATCCGATTGTCTGGTTTGCGGGGGGCGATCAGGGTGGGGGGATGGATGGCACGGGCGGGGGCAGGATCGGGTGGGCCGAGTTGCCCCGGTCGGTCCGGCTGGCGGTGGAGCAGATCATCGGCGACCGGGTGGTCGAGGCGCGTTCCCAACCGGGTGGGTACTCCCCCGGCACCGCCGACCGGGTGAGAACGGCCGGTGGGCGGCGCGCGTTCGTCAAGGCGGTCAGCCCGGCGCAGAACCCGCAGACGCCCCGGATGCACCGGGCCGAGGCCAGGCACACCGCCGCCCTGCCCGGATCGGCGCCGACGCCCCGGCTGCTCGGCTGGCACGACGACGGCGAGTGGGTGGCGTTGGTGCTCACCGACGTCGAGGGCCGGCACCCGTACACGCCCTGGCGGGCCGCCGAACTCGACTCGGTGCTCCGCGCGCTGGCCGCCCTGGCCGGCGCGCTCACCCCGAACCCGGTGCCGGACGTACCGACCGCCGCCGAGCGGCTGGCCCACGACTTCGCCGGCTGGCGGCGGATCGTCGCCGACCCGCCGCCCCGGCTCGACCCGTGGGCCGCCGCGCACCTGACCGAGCTGTGCGCGGCAGCCGACCGGGGGTTGGCCGCACTGACCGGCGACACCCTGTGTCACCTCGACGTCCGGGCTGACAACCTGCTGATCGGCCCGGACGGTTCGGTCACCGTGGTGGACTGGCCGTGGGCCTGCCGGGGCCCCGCCTGGTTGGACACCGCACTGCTGCTGGTCAACGTGCAGCTGCACGGCGGGCACGACACCGAGGCCCTGGTACGTGGGCTGCCGCTCACCGCCGACGTCGACCCTGCCGTGCTGACCGGCTTCTATGCGGGCCTGGCCGGTTTCTTCACCGACAGTGCCCGCCGGCCGCCACCGCCGGGCATCCCCACCGTCCGCCACTTCCAACAGGCCCAGGCCGACGCCCTCCTCCCCTGGCTAACCCACCGCCTCCCGCAGTAAAACCCCCTCGGCGCCCCACCTCTCCGCCCCGCCCTCCCCCGGCTAGGCCCGGTGATCAAGAGGTTTACGTCACCCTGCCCGTCCCACCCTGACCCAAACCTCTTGATCACCAACCCACCCGGCCCGCCTGAACGGGTGATCAAGAGGTTTGGGTCAGCCTCAGCGCCCAGCCTGACCTAAACCTCTTGATCACCGGACCGGGGCTGAGCCGGACCGGGGCTGAGCCGGGACGGGGCTGAGCCGGGACGGGGCTGAGCCGGGACGGGGCCGAGCAAGGGGCGGGGCCGAGCAAGGGGCGGGGCCGAGCAAGGGGCGGGGCCGAGCAAGGGGCGGGGCCGAGCAAGGGGCGGGGCCGAGCAAGGGGCGGGGCCGAGCAAGGGGCGGGGCCGAGCAAGGGGCGGGGCCGAGCAAGGGGCGGGGCCGAGTAAGGGGCGGGGCGGGGGCGGAGGGAGGGGAGGAGTCGGCGGGCGGGGGGTCAGTGGAGTTGGTGGGTCAGGAAGGGGAGGACCAGGTGGGGGAGGAGGGGGGTGGTGGGGATCTCCTGGTGGGTGAGGCCGGGGAGGATGGCCAGGCGGGAGAGGGGGCGGGTGGTGCCGTCCCCGCCCGGGGCGCGGTGGCCGCCGCCGAGCAGCCCGTAGAACTCGGCCATGTGGGCGACCGGGATCGAGTCGGCGTCGGCGAAGACCAACAGGGTCGGTACGGCGAGGGCGGCCACCTCCGGCGACCAGTCGTACTCGCGGCGCAGCAGGTCACCGGTCCTGGCCCACAGCGTCGGCCAGTCCTGCGGCCGGGGGGCGATCCGCTCGTAGAGCTGGTGCGGGGGCGTGCCGCGCATCTGCTCGCCGGTCCGCTCGTCCTGGCCGGCCAGCGCGGCCAGCACCTCGGGATACCAGCCCTGCCGCTTGCACGGGGTGGAGACCAGCACCAGCCGGTGCACCAGCTCCGGGTGCTGGATCGCGGCACGCAGCGCCACCCCGCCGCCGAGGGAGTAACCGAGCACCTCCGCCCCGGGCAGGTCGAGGTGCCGCAGCAGCGCGGCGACGTCGTCGGCCATCGACTCGTACCGCAGGGGTCGGTCCACGTCGGCGGTCCGGCCGTGACCCTGGAGGTCCACCGCGATCACCCGGCGACGCCGTGCCAGGGCCGGCAGGATCGAAGCGAACGTCTCCACCGAGCCGTAGCCGCCGTGCAGCAGCACCAACGGCCGTCCCTCGCCGTGCTCCTCGTACCACAGGCGTAGTCCGTTGACGTCCGCGTAGCTCACCGGCGTCTCCCCCGACCTGCTGCGGCGGGCCGGGAGCGGAGGCCCCGACGGCGTCCCCCCGGCCTCTGACGGCAACGACGGTGCTGCTCAAGCCGGCCGGCGGCGGCCTTCGGATCCGGTGCCGATGGTGTGGTGGGCGCGGCAGGTTTCGAACCTGCGACCCCTCGCTTGTAAGGCGAGTGCTCTCCCGCTGAGCTACGCGCCCGGAACGCCCGTGCGAGCGGGCCGGAGGCTGGCAAGCCTACCTGCCGGCCCCCGACCCGTCGCAACGGTGTGCCCGGTGACCGGTCAGGCGGCGACCGTGTCGGCGAGGGCCTTGCGCCAGCCCTGCTGGTCGCGCGCCTCACCCGGCATGTTCATCTCGGCGAACCGGACGATGCCGTCCTTGTCGATGACGAAGGTGCCCCGGTTGGCGATGCCGGCGAGGTCGTTGAAGACGCCGTACGCCTGGGCGACCGCCCCGTGCGGCCAGAAGTCGGACAGCAGCGGGAACTGGTAGCTCTCCTTCTCGGCCCAGATCTTGTGGGCGTACACCGAGTCGACGCTGACGGTGAGCACCTGCACGTCGTCGTTGACGTAGTCGTTGAGGTTGTCCCGCACCTCGCACAGCTCACCCTGGCAGATGCCGGTGAACGCGAGCGGGTAGAAGACCAGCAGCACGGTGCGGTTGCCCCGGTAGTCCGAGAGCCGTACCTCCTGGTTGTTCTGGTCCTTCAGCAGGAAGTCGGGTGCCTCGGCACCAACCTCGATCGGCATGCGAACTCCTCGGGTCGAGTCTGGGGGGTGGTTTCAGCCTGCCACACCCGCGGGCGACACCCGGGGTGTGGGACCGCTCAGCCGGGTACGACCTACTTGCGGCCCTTGGACCCGCGGCGCAGCACGAGCCGGGCGCCGCTCCAGTCCTTGCCGGCGTTGAGGGTCGAGGTCTGCTGGAGGCCCGCGGTCTGCGCCGACTCGGCGACCTCACTCGGCTCGACGTGGCCGTCCCGTCCCGCCTTCGGCGTCAACAGCCACACGACTCCGGCGTCGGCCAGCGGGCCGAGGGCGTCGACGAGGAGCTCGAAGAGGTCACCGTCGCCGTCGCGGTACCAGACGAGCACCGCGTCGACCACCTCGTCGGTGTCCTCGTCGACCAGTTCTCCACAGCGGTCGGTCAGGGCGTCCCGGAGATCCTGGTCGACGTCCTCGTCGTACCCCATCTCCATGACGACCATCCCCGGTTCGATCCCGAACCGGTCCGCCAGGAGACGTACCCCGTCGGCGGCCTGACCAGCGGTCGCGCTCACTGTCGCGTGCCTCCTCATCTCGTCCCTGCTCGGTGGCGTCGCGGCGACGCCGTCAGGCAGAGTCCACACAGTTGTGGTCCGTCGCGCAAGTGGCGCACCGGGTGGAACGGAATTTACCGTGCCAGCAGCGTACGGGCACCCTGGGTAATGGCATCCTCGGAGACCAGCACCTGACGGGCAGCCGGACCTAATGGTACAAACGAGTCGACTGCCGCCACCCGCCGCGCCGCCCCCACGTATCCGGCGTCCACCAGCGTGGCGAGGATCCCCTCCCCGACTCCGCCGGAGCGCCGTGTCTCGTCGACCACCAGCACCCGGCCCGTGGCGGACGCCTCCCGGATCAGGTCCGCCACCGGCAGCGGGGCCAACCACCGCAGGTCCACCACCCGGCTGCCGATCCCCTCGTCGGCCAGCGTCGAGGCCGCCCGCAACGACATCCGTACCCCGTTACCGAAGGTGACGATGGTGATGTCCTCGGCCGATCCGACGCCGTACACCCTGGCCCGGCCGATCGGCACGTGACCGGCCGCCCAGGCACCCGGCTCGGTGTACGGCCCCATCCACTCACCGTCACCCGGCTCGTACAGGTCCCGGGTGTGGTAGAGCGCGATCGGCTCCAGGAACACCGAGACCGTGCCGTCCACCACGGCGGCGGCCAGGCAGGTCCGCAGCAGCGGCGCGGCGTCGTCGGGCCGCGCCGGCACCGCGACCACCAGACCCGGCACGTCCCGCAGTACGGCCACCGAGTTGTCGTTGTGGAAGTGTCCGCCGAACCCCTCCTGGTACGCCAGCCCCGGCACCCGCACCACCATCGGGTTGCGGAACGCCCCCTGCGAGAAGAACTGCATGGTGGCCGCCTCGCCCCGCAGCTGGTCCTCCGCGTTGTGCAGGTACGCCAGGTACTGGATCTCGGGCACCGGCAGCATCCCGGCCAGCCCGGCACCCAGCCCCAGCCCCAGCACCGACGTCTCGTCGAGCAGGGTGTCGAAGACCCGGGCCGCGCCGAACCTCTCCCGCAGCCCCTTGGTCACCCCGTACACCCCGCCCTTGGCGGCGACGTCCTCCCCGAAGACGGCCAGCTGGGGGTGGCTGAGCATCCCGTCGGCGAGGGCGGCGTTGATGCTCTGCGCCAGGGTCAGCGGCCCGGCCAGCTCCGGCGGTTTGCCCCCGAACGCCTCCGCCCGGCTGGCCGCGTCCGGCCCGGCGGCCCGCTCCGCCGCCCGTGCCACCGCGGTGGCGACCCGCAGCGGCCGGCGGGGCGACAGCGGGGCCACCACCTCGGCCGGGGTGGCCAGCTTCGGCTCGTCGAGCACCTCCTCGGCGGTACGGCGTACCTGCCAGCCCTGCTCGTCGTAGCGGGCCAGCAACTCCTCCCCGGTGGCCACCCCCGCCTCGACGAGCAGCCGGGCGGTGGCCAGCACCGGGTCGCGCGCCTCGTCGGCGGCGATCTCGGCGGTGCTGCGGTACGCCCGCTCGGCGTCCGCACCGGCGTGCCCGAGCAGCCGCACCGTGCGCAGGTGCAGCACCGCCGGACGACGGTGCCGCCGCACCCAGCCGGCGGCCTCGGCGGCCACCGTGTACGCGGCCACCGGGTCGGTGCCGTCGACGGTGAAGTAGCGCACCCCCGGTCGGGCCCGCAGGGTGCGTTCCACCCAGCCGTCGGGCGACCGGACGCTGATGCCGAGGCCGTTGTCCTCGCAGACGAAGAGCACCGGGATCCGCAGGCCGGTGTGGTCGTACCAGCCGGCGGTGTTGAACGCGGCGGTGGCGCTGGCGTGGTTGACCGAGGCGTCGCCGAACGAGCAGACCACGATGGCGTCGCGGGGCCACGGCGAGCGTGGCGGACCGGCCGGATCGTCGCGCCGGCCGGCGGTGTCGATCCGGCGCAGCCGTTCCACGGCCAGCCCCAGCCCGACCGCCCGGGGCAGGTGCGAGGCGATGGTGGAGGTGGTCGGCACCACGGCCAGGTCGGCCCGGCCGAAGACCTTGTGCCGGCCGCCGGCGATCGGATCCCGGGCCGAGGCGACCATCCCGCTCAGCACGTCCCGGGCCGCTTCGGCGTACGCCTGCTCCCACTCGTCCCGGTCCCCCGGCGGCCGCTCGGCCGGGCCGGTCGCCGGCGCCGGGACCGGCCGGTCAGCCGGCGCCGACGGCGTGCCGGCCGCCGCCCCCCGGTCGGCGGCACCGGCCGGGGTGACGTCCCCGGGGCCGGTGTGCCCGGGGCCGGTCGAGGCGGGATCGGTGAGGTCGGGATCGGTGGAGGCGGGGTCGGCGGGGTCGGCGGAGGCGGACGTGGGGTCGGTGGAGGCGGAGGTCTGGGCGGGGTCGGTCACGGCGGGTACCGGGCCGGGAGCGGTGGGGGTGGGCCGGTGGCGGGGTACCGGTTCGGCGGTGCCGTCGGCACCCACCCGGTAGGTGACCGGACCGGCCGGGGGCGGCGACACGGCCACGCCGTCGGAGAAGTGCCCGGCCACCGGCACGCCGTCGGGATGCGGCGCGGTCGTCGCCGGGTCCGCGTCGGCGTCCCGGTCCGGGACGCCCTCGGCCGGGGTGCCGCCGCCGGGGAAGCTCCCGGAGGCCTGGGCGGCGCGCAGGCAGTAGAACGCGCCGGAGCGGTAGTGCAGCAGGGCGGGGTCGGTGGGCCGCAGGGCGGCGGCGACCGCCGCGTTGGCCTCGTGCCCGGCCGAGCCGATGGTGTAGAAGCCCTCGTCGAAGCTCCGCAGCCAGCGGCCGGCCAGGTCGAGCTGCCGGCTGGTCACCTGGGCGTCGAAGAGGGCGAGCAGCTGTCGCCCGGTCAGCGCCGCGCCGGGCCGTACCGGTTGCGCCGGGTCACACCGCCGCTCGGGCTCGGGCAGTGCGCCCAGGGTCTCCCGGAACCGGTCGTCGAGATCTTGCGGGGTGGTCACGCGATCAGCATTACCGACGGAGGCCACGGTCGCCCACTCAGACACGACCGGGCGGGGTGACTCGGTCCGCGCGACCACCACCGCCGCCGGCCGCTGTTCGGCTGCCGGAGACGACGACGGCCTCCGACGGCCACCTGACGGTCACCGTGGGTCGCGACGCTGCCGGGGTCAGGAACGAAGCGGACCCTGGGAGGTTCCCGTGGCACTGTCCCGACGTACCGTCCTGCTCTCCGGTGCGGCCGTCGGCGCGGCCGGTGCGACCGCCGGCCTGCCGACACCCGCCGACGCCGCCGGTGGACGCCCGGCCCGCCCGGTGGGCACCGCCAGCCACCGGCCGCTGGTCTGGCCGTTCACCCTGGGAGTGGCCTCCGGCGACCCCGACCACCAGGGGATGGTGCTGTGGACCCGGCTGGCTCCGGTGCCGCTGGCCGAGGACGGGTTGGGCGGCATGCCCGCCCGGACGGTCGAGGTGCAGTGGGAGGTGGCCGTCGACGAGCTGTTCCGGCACGTCGTCCAGCGGGGTACCCAGACCGCCCGACCCGAGTCGGCGCACAGCGTGCACGTCGAGCTGACCGGGTTGCTGCCGGGACGGGAGTACTTCTACCGGTTCCGGGCCGAGGGTCACCTCTCGCCGACCGCGCGGACCCGTACCGCGCCCGATCCGGCCGCCCTGCCCGCCGCGCTGGCCATGGGTTTCGTCTCCTGTTCCCACTACGAGCAGGGGTACTTCACCGCGTACCGGCGGTTGGCCGAGAGCGCGCCGGAGCTGATCCTGCACCTCGGCGACTACCAGTACGAGTACGCCCGGGAGTACGGCCCCGAACGACCGCGCGGGCACGAGGGGCCGGAGACCCGGACGCTGGCCAACTACCGGCAGCGGCACGCCCAGTACAAGACCGACCCGGATCTCCAGGCGGCGCACGCGGTGGCCCCCTGGGCGGTGGTCTTCGACGACCACGAGGTGGAGAACAACTGGGCCGGCGCGGTGCCGGAGGAGCCGGATCCGAACTTCCTGGCCCGACGGGCCGCCGCCTTCCAGGCGTACCACGAGAACATGCCGTTGCGGCGGGGCTCGGTGCCGTGCGGTCCGGACATGGCGCTGTACCGGCGGCTGCGCTGGGGTCGGCTGGCCACCTTCCACCTGCTCGACACCCGGCAGTACCGGGACGACCAGGCGTGCGGGGACGGCTACCGGGACTGCCCGGCGGCGGCCGACCCGGGGCGCACCCTCACCGGGGCGGCGCAGGAGGCGTGGTTGCTGGACGGGTTCCTCCGGTCCGACTCCCGCTGGGACCTCCTCGCCCAGCAGGTGTTCTTCGCCGCCCGGGACCGCGACCCGGGGCCGACCAGGTTGACCAGCATGGACGCCTGGGACGGCTACCTGGCCTCCCGGGACCGGATCACCCGGGGCTGGGTGGCGGCCGGGGTGCGCAACCCGGTGGTGCTCACCGGCGACGTGCACGCGCACTGGGCCGCCGACCTGAAGCTGGACTACCTCGACCCGGCGGCGCGGACGGTCGGCACCGAGCTGGTCTGTTCGTCGGTCACCTCGGGCGGGGACGGGTTCGACTCGGCCAGCGGCTCGCACCCCTGGCTGCGCACCAACCCGCACCTGCGGTTCCAGAACGACCTGCGCGGTTTCGTCCGGACCACGATCACCCCGGCCCAGCTCAGCGCGGACTTCATGGTGCTGCCGTACGTGAGCCGGCCGGGCGCCCCGGCGTACCCCCGGGCGTCGTTCGTGGTCGAGGACCGGGTGCCCGGCCTGCACCAGACCTACGACCGGCCGCCGACCACCGCCCGCGCGCTGCCGCCGGGGGTGGACCGGGACCGGTACACCGTCGAGACGGAGACCGGGCTGCGCTGAGCGCCCCGGCCGGGTCAGCCGGGAGCGGGCCGGCTGGCTCAACCAGGAGCGGCCCGGCCGGGTCGACCAGGGAAGCGGCCCGGGCCGGGTCAGCCGGGGAGGAAGGAGAAGCGGACCTGGCGGGTCGGGTTGTCGCCGTTCGGGTCGACCAGGCAGACCGACTGCCAGGTGCCGAGCTGGAGCCGGCCGCCGAGCACCGGCAGCGTCGCGTACGGCGGGACGAAGGCGGGCAGCACGTGGTCCCGGCCGTGGCCGGGTGAGCCGTGCCGGTGCCGCCAGCGGTCGTCGGTGGGCAGCAGGTCGTCGAGCGCCCGCAGCAGGTCGTCGTCGGAGCCGGCGCCGGTCTCGATGACCGCCACGCCGGCGGTGGCGTGCGGCACGAAGACGTGCAGCAGCCCGTCGCCCTGCCCGGAGACGAACCGTTCGGCCTCGGCCGTGATGTCCGCGACGGTGGGACGGGAGCCGGTCCGGACGGTGATCACCTCACTGCGCATGGGCGCATTCTGCCGCACCGGCCCGACCGTCGCCCGGTAGGTCGACAGCGCCAAGTTACCGACGGGTACCTGTGTTCAGCGTCGCGTCTGGGGGAGCTACACGTGACGACGGGTGCCACCAGAGGGCAGGATGGCGCTAGAGACCTATCCCACACACAACCGAGGGAACGCCTGTGGCTACGGAACGCAAGCGCCCGGTGATCACCGCTGGTCTGCCGAGCCAGCTTCCGGACATCGACCCTGAAGAGACCGGCGAATGGGTCGAGTCGCTCGACGGTGTCATCGACGAGCGCGGAACCAAACGCGCCCGGTACGTCATGCTGAGCCTGCTGGAGCGGGCCCGCGAGCGGCAGGTCGGGGTTCCGTCCCTGACCACCACCGACTACATCAACACCATCGCCCCGGAGCAGGAACCCTGGTTCCCGGGTGACGAGCACATCGAGCGGCGGATCCGGGCGTACGTGCGGTGGAACGCGGCGATGCTGGTGCACCGGGCGCAGCGGCCGGAGATCGGCGTCGGCGGGCACATCTCCACCTTCGCCAGCTCCGCCTCCCTCTACGAGGTGGGCTTCAACCACTTCTTCCGGGGCAAGAACCACCCGGGTGGCGGCGACCACATCTTCTACCAGGGTCACGCCTCCCCCGGCATGTACGGGCGGGCGTTCCTGGAGGGCCGGCTCTCCGAGGACCAGCTCGACGGGTTCCGGCAGGAGCTGTCCCACCCGGGCGGCGGGCTGCCGTCGTACCCGCACCCGCGGCTGATGCCGGACTTCTGGGAGTTCCCCACGGTCTCCATGGGTCTGGGTCCGCTCAACGCGATCTACCAGGCCCGGTTCAACCGCTACCTGCAGCACCGGGGCATCAAGGACACCTCCCAGCAGCACGTCTGGGCGTTCCTCGGTGACGGCGAGATGGACGAGGTGGAGTCGCTCGGCGCGATCGGCGTGGCCGCCCGCGAGGAGCTGGACAACCTCACCTTCGTGATCAACTGCAACCTCCAGCGGCTGGACGGCCCGGTCCGCGGCAACGGCAAGGTGATGCAGGAGCTGGAGGCGTTCTTCCGGGGCGCCGGCTGGAACGTGATCAAGGTGGTCTGGGGTCGGGAGTGGGATCCGCTGCTCGCCGCGGACACCGACGGCGCGCTGGTCAACCTGATGAACACCACCCCCGACGGTGACTACCAGACCTACAAGGCGGAGTCCGGGGCGTACGTCCGGGAGCACTTCTTCGGCCGGGACCAGCGGACCCGCAAGATGGTCGAGCACCTGTCCGACGACGAGATCTGGAACCTCAAGCGGGGCGGGCACGACTACCGCAAGCTCTACGCGGCCTACAAGGCGGCCACCGAGCACACCGGGCAGCCGACCGTCATCCTGGCCAAGACCATCAAGGGCTGGACGCTGGGCTCGCACTTCGAGGGCCGCAACGCCACGCACCAGATGAAGAAGCTGACGCTGGACGACCTGAAACTGTTCCGCGACCGGCTCTACCTGGACATCCCGGACAAGGCGCTGGAGGAGAACCCGTACCTGCCGCCGTACTACACCCCGGGCGAGTCCTCTGACGAGCTGGCGTACCTGCGGGAGCGGCGGGAGCAGCTCGGCGGTTACCTGCCGTCCCGGCGGACCAGCCACAAGAAGCTGGCCATTCCGGGGTCGGAGCGGTTCGCCGACGTCAAGCGCGGCTCGGGCAAGCAGAAGGTGGCCACCACGATGGCCTTCGTCCGCCTGCTCAAGGACATCATGAAGGACAAGGAGTTCGGCAAGCGCTGGGTGCCGATCATCCCGGACGAGGCCCGCACCTTCGGTCTGGACTCGATCTTCCCGACCGCGAAGATCTACTCGCCGCACGGCCAGCGGTACACCTCGGTCGACCGGGACCTCTTCCTGTCCTACAAGGAGTCGACCACCGGGCAGATCCTGCACGAGGGGATCAACGAGGCCGGTTCGGTCGCCTCGTTCACCGCCGCCGGCACCTCGTACGCCACCCACGACGAGCCGATGATCCCGATGTACATCTTCTACTCGATGTTCGGGTTCCAGCGCACCGGTGACGGCTTCTGGGCGGCGGCCGACCAGATGGCCCGCGGCTTCGTCCTCGGCGCGACCGCCGGCCGTACCACGCTCAACGGTGAAGGCCTCCAGCACGAGGACGGCCACTCGCTGCTGCTGGCCGCCACCAACCCGGCGGTGGTCGCCTACGACGCGGCGTTCGGGTTCGAGCTGGCGCACATCGTGGAGCGCGGCCTGCACCGGATGTACGGCGAGGACCAGGAGAACATCTTCTACTACCTCACCGTCTACAACGAGCCGATCCACCAGCCGGTGGAGCCGTCCGAGCTGGACGTCGAGGGGCTGCTCCGGGGCATCTACCGGTACGCCGGGGCTCCGCAGGTCGACGGGGACGCGCCGAAGGCGAACATCCTGGCCTCCGGCACCGGCATGCAGTGGGCGCTCAAGGCACAGCAGCTGCTCGCCCAGGACTGGGGGGTGGCCGCCGACGTCTGGTCGGTGACCTCCTGGACCGAGCTGCGCCGCGACGCGGTGCTCTGCGAGGAACACAACCTGCTCAACCCGGGGGCGGAACAGCGGGTGCCGTACATCCAGGAGAAGCTGGCCGACGCCGACGGGCCGAAGGTCGCGGTCAGCGACTGGATGCGCGCGGTACCGGACCTGATCTCCCGCTGGGTACCGGGCGACTACACCTCGCTCGGCACCGACGGTTTCGGCATGTCGGACACCCGGCACGCGCTGCGCCGGCACTTCCACGTCGACGCCGAGTCGGTGGCGGTGGCGACGCTGCGCCAGCTCGCCCTGCGCGGCGCGGTGCCGGCCACCGTGCCGGCCGAGGCGGCCAAGAAGTACGCCATCGACGACGTCAACTCCGCCCCGGTCGGCGAGACCGGCGGCGACAGCTAGTTCCCCGGGTACGACGAGGGGCCCGGCGCGTCGCGCCGGGCCCTTTTCGTGTCCTCACCCGCTCCGCACCCCTGCATGATCGTGCTCGAACCTGGTTGTAGGGGCATCCCGAAGCTCCGAGGCCACTACAACCACGTTCGAGCGTGATCTTGACCGTGCCCGCAGGTGGCGGCGGCCGGGTGTCGGGTCAGCCCACCGCGGCCAGGTCGGTCAGGCGGGCCAGCGAGTCCTCCAGGTCGGCGCCGACCCGACGCAGTCCGAGGCGCAGCAGGGCGCCCTTGACCGGGCCGGCCGGCCAGCGGACCACGATCAGCCGGACGATCGTGCCGCCCTCCTCCTCATCGGCGGTGAGCTGCACGTAGATCTCGGTGCGCGCCTCGGCGCGGGCACCGGCCCCCCGGGCGCGTTCCCGCCAGCCGATCAGGGTGGGCTCCTGGTAGGCGATCACCTCGGCCTCGTGCGCCGAGCCGCGCCCGGCCTGGACGAGTTGCCGGCGGCCGAAGCCCTCCCCCGAGAGCACCTCGGCGGCCCGGACCCCGGCCAGCCAGGCGGGCAACTGCTCGGCCCGCTGGACGACTTCCCAGACCGCTTCCACCGGTGCCAGCACGTGTGCACTGCGTTCGACGAGGATCATTCTGTTCTTCCCCCACTGAGGACATCCGCGATATTAAGCACTCTAAGCGTCAAATCGGACTTACCGGGATGTGTTTGGTAAAGACACGCCGAAATCCCCGGCACCCGCATTGCCCCGCACCTATGGCGCTCCCGGGCTGCGCGCCCTAGAGTGCGAACACGTTTCGCGTTCTGGGAGGGTGGATGACGACCGCACCGATCCCCGGTTTCCCCGCCGGCTTCCGTTGGGGGGTGTCCACCTCCGCGTACCAGATCGAGGGGGGCGCCACCGCCGACGGCCGGGGACCGTCCATCTGGGACACCTTCGCCCACACCCCCGGCCGGATCCTCGACGGCAGCACCGGCGACGTGGCCTGCGACCACTACCACCGGTACCGGGAGGACGTCGCGCTGCTCGCCGGGCTCGGGGTCTCGGCCTACCGGTTCTCGATCGCCTGGCCCCGGGTACGCCCCGCCGGCACCGGCCCGGTCAACGCCGCCGGCCTGGACTTCTACGACCGGCTCGTCGACGACCTGCTGGCTGCCGGCATCGACCCGGTCGCCACCCTGTTCCACTGGGACCTGCCCCAGCCCCTGGAGGACGCCGGCGGCTGGCTGAACCGGGACACCGCCGCCCACTTCGCCGAGTACGCCGAGCTGACCGCCGCCCGCCTCGGCGACCGGGTGAAGCTCTGGATCACCCTCAACGAGCCGTTCATCCACCTGAGCCTCGGCCACGGCACCGGCGAGCACGCCCCCGGCCGGACCCTGCTCTTCGATTCCCTCCCGGCCGCCCACCACCAGCTGCTCGGGCACGGGCTGGCGGTCGCCGCGCTACGCGCCCACAGCACCGCGCCGGTGGCCATCGCCAACAACTACTCACCGGTGGTCCGGCACGGCGACACCGACGCCGACCGGGCCGCCGCGGCGGCGTACGACGACCTGCACAACCACCTGTTCACCGACCCGCTGCTGGGCCGGGGCTACCCGGACGGCCTCGACCCGGGTGTGGTGCGCGACGGCGACCTCGCGGTGATCGCCGCGCCGCTGGACGTGCTCGGGGTCAACTACTACAACCCGACCGGGGTCCGCGCCCCCGAGGAGGGCTCGCCGGTGCCGTTCACGCTGGTCCCGCTGGAGGGTTACCCACGGACCGCGTTCGACTGGCCGGTGGTCCCGGACGGGCTGCGCGACCTGCTCGTCGGCCTGCGGGACCGGTACGGCGACGCACTGCCGACGATCCAGGTCACCGAGGGCGGCTGCGCCTGGGACGACGTCCCGGACGCCGACGGCCGGGTGCACGACCCCGACCGGATCGCCTACCTCGACGGGCACCTGCGGGCCGTCCGGGCGGCGATCGACGAGGGCGTCGACGTGACCGGGTACTTCGTCTGGTCGCTGCTGGACAACTGGGAGTGGGCCGAGGGCTTCACCAAGCGCTTCGGCCTGGTGCACGTGGACTTCCCCACCGGAACCCGGACGCCGAAGTCTTCGTACGCCTGGTACCGGTCCCAGGTCGGCCGGGGGTGACCACCGTCGACCCGACGCCGGCCTCGCTGCCGGCGGCGCTCGCCGACCCGGTGGTCCCGGTCCGGCGGAGCTGGATCGCGCTGGTCTTCGCGGCCAACCTCGGGGTGTGGATGGCCTTCTTCACCCCCATCCAGGTGCTGCTGCCCCAGCAGGTGGAGCGGATCTCGCCGGACCACAAGGAGGCGATGCTGGCCGTCGTCACCGGGCTGGGCGCGCTCGCGGCGGTGCTGGCCAACCCCCTCGCCGGGGCGCTGTCGGACCGCACCTGCCTGCGCGTCGGCGGGCGGGAGTTCGGCCGCCGGCACGTCTGGACGGCCGGCGGCGCGGTGCTCGGCGCGCTGGCGCTGGTGCTGCTGGCCCGGCAGCAGACCATCGCCGGGGTGGCGCTGGGCTGGGTGGCCGCCCAGGTCTGCTTCAACGCGATGCTGGCCAGCCTCACCGCCGCCATCCCCGACCGGGTGCCGGTGGTGCAGCGCGGCGGCGTCTCCGGCTGGGTGGGCATCCCGCAGGCGCTCGGCCTGGTGCTCGGCGCGGTGCTGGTCACCGCCCTGGTCAGCGGCACGGTGCCCGGCTACACGGCGATGGCGCTGGCGGTGCTGCTGCTGGCGCTGCCGTTCGCGTTCCTCACCCCCGACGACCCGCTGCCCCGGCAGCACCGTCCGCCGCTGCGGCTACGGGCGCTGGTCGCCTCGATGTGGATCGACCCGCGCCGGCACCCGGACTTCGCCTGGGCCTGGATCACCCGGTTCCTGGTGCAGATCGGCAACGCCCTGGGCACCCTCTACCTGCTGTACTTCCTCACCGACGGGGTGCGCTACCCCGACCCCGAGGGCGGGCTGCTGGTGCTGATCCTGCTCTACACCCTGGGCATGATGCTCACCGCCGTGGTCGCCGGGATGCTGTCCGACCGGTCCGGCCGGCGCAAGGTCTACGTGATCGTCTCCGGGGTGGTGATGGCGGTGGCCGCGCTGCTGCTGGCGGTCGCCCCGACCTGGCCGGCGGCGCTGGTCGCCGCGGTACTGCTCGGTGCCGGCTACGGCGTCTACCTGTCGGTCGACGCGGCGTTGATCACCGAGGTGCTGCCCCGCGCCACCGACCGGGGCAAGGACCTCGGCGTGATCAACATCGCCAACTCCGCGCCCCAGGTGCTCGGCCCGGCGCTCTCCGCCCCGATCGTGGTCCACCTGGGCGGCTACCCGACGCTGTACGCGGTGACCGCGGTGGTCACCCTGCTCGGCAGCGCCCTGGTGCTCAAGATCCGGGGCGTCCGCTGAGCCCCGGCCGGGTGCCGGCCGGGGCCGCCGCCGACCGGTCCGGTCCCGCGGCCGGCGGTCCGGTCCGCCGCCGACGCGCGCGGGGGCGGCGGCTGGTGCTGGAGGAGCCGGCGGACCGGGAGCCGCCGCCGACGCGCGCGGGGGCGGCGGTGTCCCGGCCCCCTGGCGGAGCCTGGTCGAGCCCGGCCGTAGGCTGGGCGACGTGACGGTACGTGTGCGCTTCGCCCCCTCCCCGACCGGTATGTTCCACGTCGGCGGTGCCCGCTCGGCGCTGCAGAACTGGATCTACGCCAAGCAGCAGGGCGGGGTGTTCGTGCTGCGCGTCGAGGACACCGACGCCGCCCGCAACAGGCCCGAATGGACCGAGGGCATCCTGTCCGCGCTGGACTGGATCGGCATCGCCCGGGGCAGCTACGAAGGCCCCTACTTCCAGTCGTCGTACGCCGGTGAGCACCGGGCCGCCGCCCAGCGGCTGCGCGACGCCGGGCGGGCCTACTACTGCGACTGCACCCGGGAGGCGGTGCAGACCCGCACCGGCTCGCAGTACCAGGGCTACGACGGCTTCTGCCGGGACCGGGGGCTGGCGGCGGGCGACGGACGGGCGCTGCGTTTCCGCACCCCGGACGAGGGCAGCACGGTGGTGATCGACCTGATCCGGGGTGAGCCGACCTTCGAGAACAAGCTGATCGAGGACTTCGTCATCGCCCGGGGTGACGGCTCCCCGGTGTTCCTGCTCGCCAACGTCGTGGACGACATGACGATGGGGATCACCCACGTGATCCGGGCCGAGGAGCACCTGCCGAACACCCCCAAGCAGCAGCTCCTCTGGGAGGCGCTGGGGGTCGAGCCGCCGGTCTGGGCACACGTGCCGGTGGTGGTCAACGAGAAGCGGCAGAAGCTCTCCAAGCGCCGCGACAAGGTGGCCCTGGAGGCGTACCGGGACGAGGGCTACCTCGCCGCCGCGATGCGCAACTACCTGATGCTGCTCGGCTGGGCGCCGTCGGGCGACCGGGAGATCGTGCCCTGGTCGGTGATCGAGGAGGAGTTCCGGTTGACCGAGGTCAACCCCTCCCCCGCCTTCTTCGACGAGAAGAAGCTGCGCGCGTTCAACGGCGAGTACATCCGGGCGTTGCCGGTCGACGAGTTCGTGGCCGCCTGCCAGCCGTGGCTGACCGGCACCGGCACCATCGCGCCGCCGCCGTGGCAGCCGGCGGAGTTCGACGCCGACGCGTTCGCCGCGGTGGCCCCGCTGGCGCAGACCCGGATCGCGGTGCTCAGCGAGATCGTGCCCAACGTCGACTTCCTCTTCCTCGCCGAGCCGTCGATCGACGAGGCGGCCTGGACGAAGGCGATGAAGGAGGGGGCGGCCGACCTGCTCGACGCGGCCGTCGCCGGCTACACGGCGTTGACGGCGTGGGACGCGGAGTCGCTGAAGTCGACGCTGGAGGCGGTCGGCGCGGACCGTGGCCTGAAGCTCGGCAAGGCCCAGGCTCCCGTCCGGGTGGCGGTCACCGGCCGTACCGTCGGGCTGCCGCTGTTCGAGTCGCTGGAGGTGCTCGGCCGGGAGCGCACGCTGACCCGGCTGCGGGCCGCCCGGCTCCGGCTGATCTGAGCCCCGCGCCGCCGACCGGTCCGCACCGCCGCCCCGGCCCGCCGGTCAGGGGCGGGTCGAACGGCGGCGCAGGAACAGCCCGGTGACGAGCGCGGCGAGCAGCGCCAGGCCGCCGGCCGCCCAGAGCCAGCCCCGGCCGGCGTCGTCGGTGCCGGCGGTGGGGACCGGGTCCGCCGACGACGCGGCCGGTGCCGGGCTGCTGCTCTCCGTCGGCGTCGGGGTGGCACTGGCCGATGGGGTGGCCGACGGTGACGGGGGCACGGCGGCGGTGCCGGTGGTGAGGGTGAACCGCACCTCGCCCTTGACCGGGTGCCCGTCGCTGGAGGGCAGTCGGTACTCGACGATGTAGAGGCCCGCCGCTCCGGGGGTGAACGGCACGCTGACCCGGCTGCCGGAGAAGGCCGGCGCACCACCGGCGGCCGGGATGTTGTCCGGCCCGGTCACTGTGATCTTCGTCCTGGCCGGGTCGAGCTTGGCCAGGAAGCGCAGCTCCACCGTGGTCGGCGCGGTGGCGATCCGGGCACCATTGGCCGGATTGCTGCCGGTCAGCGAGTTGTGCGCGTACGCCGGCGACGCGGACGACAGCGCGACCGCGAGCACCACGCCGACGAGCACTGGCACCGCCCGTACCAGCCGTGCGACCCTGCCCCCCATGAAGCCCTCCGCAAAGGTAAGATCCGCCCACTGATCACGTGGCTGTCTTGTGGTCGTTCGGGGATCGCAGATAGTTCCACTTATTGTTCCCAGAGCTGCATCCGCGCGATGTTCCATGGAGTCTATGAGGTGGGGCCGGCGCTGCCCGGTCGACCACCGTCGTCGACCGATCCGCACGTGACCCGCAGCACAGCCATCCATCGAACGGGGCGAGGAGGCGGCGATGGCCGAGAAGGTGAGGCGGCTGCTCGCAGTGGTCGCCATGGTGGTGACGGTGGTCCTGACCACCGGTCCGGCGGCACAGGCGGCCGACGCGCACCGGGCCGCGCCGAAGACGCCCCCGGCCGGGGTGGACATCACCGGCGTCGGGCTGAGCGCACCGTTGCGGCTGCGGACGGACACCGCGCCGACCCAGGTGGTCGCGGTCATCGACCAGGTCAGCTGGTTCGGCCGCACCGGTGAGGCCAAGGGGCCCAAGCCGGCGGACCTCGGTCCGAAGTACACGATCGTCGTGCTCGCCGGGGACGTTCCCAAGCAGACGTACGACCTCTATCCGCTGGCCAAGGGCGGCCCCCGGGCCTACCGCCCGGCCAAGCAGCCCGACCAGCGCAAGACCACCGCCGGGTGGTTCCTCGGGCGGCTCAACATGTCCGAGACGCTGCGGGCCGCCGGGGTGCCGTTGGAACGCCGACTCGACACGGTGACCGGTGGCGTCGGCGGCGGCGAACGGGTGCTCCCGGAGGACGCCCTGAACCCGGGCCGGGACATCGACGACGCGCTCGCCGAACTCCAGCGGTTGCTGCTGCTCAACGTCGGGGTGATGCTGGTGATCACCCTCGGCCTGGCCGGTATCGCCCTGCTGGTCCGCCGCCGCACCCGCTGATCCGTCAGCCGGCGCGGCAGCGGCCGGTCAGCACCAGCGCCGGGGCAGGCCGGTCAGCACCAGCGCTGCGGTGGGCGCTGGAGGCGCTGCGGACGCCGCACCGGACGCACCGGCCCGTGCCGGTGGGCACCGGCCCACCCGGCCAGGTCACTGCGGCAGGCCCGGGTCGGTGCGTCGGGCTGACCCACCGGACCGGGTTCCACCGCCGCCGGTCGGGACACCGGCCCGTCGGCCGGCTCGGTGCCCCGCTGGCGGGGCAGCGCCAGCTCGTCGTCGGCCCGCTCAGCCGCCCGACAGACCTGCTCCGTCGCCAGCCGGCGGTGCGGTCGCGCCACCCCCGGCTGGTCGTGGTGGCCCGGCCGGCAGGGCTCGCCCTGGGCGCAGCCTTGTTCGGCCTCCCCGTGCGCCATCCCGGTCTCCTCACACTCGCGTCGCGCACCGGGACGACATCCCGGCGCGGCAGTGCCACCGTACTGGCCGGCACCGACACGCCGTGCAGCGCGTACCCCGGTGTCAGGGCCTGGGTCGGCGCGGGAAGATCGTCTCCCAGACCGGGAACGCGACCAGCCAGATCAGCAGCCCGACGGTGAGGTTGCGAATCCAGTTCGCCAGCTCCCGGGTGCGCTCGGCGTCGCCGACGACGACGATCGCGGTGGCCAGCAGGGCACACGCGACGGCCCAGCCGAGCAGCGCCTTCCCCCACTCCCGCCACTCGTGCCGGGCCCGCGCCCAGCCGTAACGGGGTGGCTTCACCGGCGGCGGCCCGCCCGCGAACCGGTGGGCGAAGCGCTGGTCCGCCCAGCGGATCAGGGAGTGCCCGAACGCCACCGAGAAGCCGAGGTAGATGGCGGCCAGCCCGTGGGTGGCGTCCGCGGTGGCCCCTCGCCGCAGGTCCACCCCGGCCGCGACCAGCAGCACCAGGTCGACCAGTGGGACGCAGACCAGCAGCGCCGCGCCCACCCGGGGCCGGCGCAGCGGGTACCGGGCGACCAGCCCGGCGACCAGCAGCACCCAGAACCCGACCTCGCAGCCGATGATGACCGCCAGCAGCATGTCCAACCTCCCCGTCGTGCTCTCCAGCGTGCCGGGGCGGGCCGGCCCCCACCTCACCGGCGGGGACGAGTTGCGGGTCCATCGTTCGACGGACCGCCGGCCGGCGTACCTCCTTCGACGGACGGCCGGGCGGGCGGTGTCCTGCCCAGGTCGGAGGGGACCGGCCCCGGGGTGTGATGGGATCGGGACCATGCGGATGCCGGGCTGGGCCGGCTCCGGTCGGCCCGGGCGCGACCTGGCGCTGGCCGGAGCGTCCCTCGGCGGCGGCCTGGCGGTCTACGGCGTCGGCCTGCAGCCCCAGTTCCCCTGGGCACCGGACGTGCCGAGGGCGTGCTTCCTGCTGCCGCTGCTGGCGGTGAGCGTGGCCGTCGGGCTGCGCCGGGTGGCGACCCGCACCGGTCTGGCGGTGGGCACCGTGGCGGTGCTGGCCGACGCCGCACTCGGCGTCTCGGTGGGCAGCACCGTGATCTACACCCAGGTGTTGTACGACACGTGCGTGTACGGCCCGCCCCGGTTGCGGCGCTGGCTGCTGCGGGTCACCGTCGGCCTGGGTGTCGGCAGCACCGCCCTCGGCATGCTGGTCTGGGGCTGGCGGGGTGCCGGGGTGGGGGTGCCGTTCGCCCTGCTCGGGGTGCTGCCGGTGGTCACCGGGGTCAGCGTGCGGCAGTACCGCGACCAGGCGGCGGCCGAACGGACCCGCGCCGAGCAGACCGCCCGGCTGGTCGAGCTGGACCGGCGGCAGGCGGTGCTGGCCGAGCGCGCCCGGATGGCCCGTGAGCTGCACGACGTGGTGGCGAACCATCTCAGCGCGGTGGCCCTGCACGCCACCGCCGTGCTCGCCGCCCCCGGGCTGGACCGGCTCCGGGTCGAGGCGGCGCTGCGGGTGATCCGGGAGAGCAGCGTGCAGGGGATGACGGAGATGCGGCAGCTCGTCGGGCTGCTGCGGGAGCCGTCCACCGATCCGGTACGGGAGGCCACCCGGGTCCGCCTGGCCGAGCTGGACCAGCTGCTGGCCCGGATGGCCGCGGCCGGTCTGCGGGTCCGGACGACGGTCGAGGGCCGACCCCGGCCGCTGCCGGTCGGGGTCGACCTGGCGGCGTACCGGATCGTGCAGGAGTCGTTGACCAACGCGCTGCGCCACGGCCGGGGCACGGCGGAGTTGACCGTGGCGTACGGGCCGGCGGAGGTGGTGGTGACGGTGGAGAATCCGGTGCGGTCCGACCGGCCCGGTGCGGTGGCGACGGCCGGTGCGGGGCTGCCGGGCGGCGGCGCGGGGCTGATCGGGATGCGGGAGCGGGCCACCCTGCTCGACGGGGAGTTCACCGGCGGTCTCCGGGACGGGTGCTGGCGGGTCCGGGCGGCGCTGCCCACCAGGGCGTCGGCGTGACCGCCCCGGTGCGGGTGGTGCTGGCCGACGACCAGGACGCGGTGCGGGCCGGGCTGGCGCTGATCCTGGCCGGGGCGCCGGAGATCGAGGTGGTGGGTGAGGCGGCCGACGGGGTGGCGGCGGTCCGGCTCTGCCGGGAGCTGCTCCCCGACGTGGCGGTGCTGGACGTCCGGATGCCCCGGCTGGACGGGGTGTCCGCGACCCGGGAGATCGTCGCCGCCGGTACCGCCGAGGTGCTGGTACTGACCACCTTCGACCTCGACGAGTACGTCTTCGGCGCGCTGCGGGCGGGGGCGGCCGGCTTCCTGCTCAAGGACACCGACGCGGCCGGGCTGGTGGCGGCGGTGCGCGCGGTGGCCCGGGGCGAGGGGGTGATCGCCCCGACCCTGACCCGGCGGCTGATCTCGGCCTTCGCGGCGACCGCGCCGGGCGTCGGCGACGCGGAGCGGGAGGCGGTGGCCGCGTTGACGCCCCGGGAGCGCGACGTGCTGGCCTGTCTGGGCGTCGGCCTGTCCAACCAGCAGATCGCGGACCGGTTGGCGGTGGCGGAGAGCACCGCCAAGACCCATGTCAGCCGGATTCTGGCCAAGCTGGCGCTGCGCAGCCGGGTACAGGCGGCGATCCTCGCCCAGGAGTTGGCCCTGCCCGTCCCGGCACCGCGGTCCGATCTCCGGCAACATTGACGTAAATCTATTGACCGCCCTTTTCGGCCGGTCGTAGGGTGCGGTGCGGAACGCAACCAGGCCGGCACCTGTCGTCCGACGCCGCCCGGCCGGAGATCCGCCGGATCGGAGGAATGGACATGATCGCTTCCAGGAGGTCCGTCCTGACGGCGTGCGGCATCGTCGCCGCCACCACCGTCGTGGCCCTCGGCATGACCACTGTCGCCGGGGGCGCACCCGCCACGGCCACCACGGTCGGCGGGTGCACCGCCACGGTCCGGGTCGACTCCCAGTGGGGCAGCGGGGCCAACGGCGGCCAGATCACCACCTTCACCGTCGTCAACACCGCGTCGGCGACCGCCCACCGGTGGACGGTCAGCTGGCCGCTCGCCGACAGCCAGCGGATCGTGTCGTCCTGGAACACCTCGATCGCCGCGACCGGCGGCACCGCGACCGCGACCAACGCGTCGTACAACGGGGTGCTCGCCCCGGGCGCGTCGACCACCTTCGGGGTCCAGCTCGCCGGCCCCACCTCGACGCCGACGCCGAGCTGCACCAACGACGCCGCCCCACCGACCACCGTCAGCCCGCCGAGCGGCGCGGACGTCACCGTGCAGGAGGCCGACAACCAGCGCACCGTCACCCTGTTCGTCGGGCAGACGCTGGGCGTGGCCCTCGCCGCCGACTACCTGCCGCCCACGGTCACCGGCGGCGCGCTCTCCCCCCTCTCGAGCAGCGGCGGCTACCCGACCGGGCAGCCCCTGGCGGCGACGTTCCGCGCGGTGACCCCGGGCACCGCCGACCTGACCACCCGGACCGACCACGCCTGCCGGTACGCCACCCCGCCGTGCGCCCTGCCCGCCGTCCTGTGGACGCTGCACGTCTCGGTCATCGAGTTGCCACCGACCGGCACCGGACAGACCGTCGTGGTCACCGCCCCCGACAACCAGCGGGATCTCACCCTGCGCGTCGGTGACACCCTGGTGGTGAGCCTGGCCAGCAACTACCTGCCGCCCACCGTCACCCCCGCCGGGGTGGTCGTGGCCCGCGAGGTGACCGGCGGGTACCCGACCGGCCAGCCGCTCGTCGCCAGCTACCTGGCGACCGCCCCGGGGCGGGTCGACGTCGCCACCATCACCGACAACGTCTGCCGGCACGCGCCCACGCCGTGCCCCTCCCCGCAGGTGCGCTGGGTCGTCCACCTCACCGTCACGGCCTGACCCCGCGCCCCGGCCGCCCCCGCTCGTCGCGCGGTGGGCGGCCCCGCGCTCCGGGCCGGCCCGACCGGCCCGGAGCGCAGCTCGTCGCCCGCGCGACCCGGTGCCCCGGGCCGGTTCGTGACCGGTGCACCGGAGCCGGCGTCGAGGCCCTGCTCAGGGCGTGTCAGGCTGGTGCGGTGAACGAACCGGGTGGGATGGAACTGACGGCCACCCTGCGCCGGATCGAACGGGCGGCGGGGGCGCTGGCCACCGCCAGCGTGGCCCGGATGGACGAGAGCCTGCCCTGGTTCCGTGAGCTGCCGGCCGACCAGCGCTCCTGGGTGATGCTGGTGGCCCAGGCCGGCGCCCGGTCCCTGGTCGAGTGGCTGGGCTCCGGCGGCGGCACCACGGACAGCACCCAGGAGGTGTCCGACGAGGTGTTCGACGCCGCGCCGCTGGCCCTGGCCCGGTCGATCAGCCTCCAGCAGACGGTGGCGTTGATCAAGGTGACCATCGACGTGGTCGAGGAGCAGGTGTCGCACCTGGCCGCGCCCGGCGAGGAGCAGCAGCTCCGCGAGGCGGTGCTGCGCTTCTCCCGGGAGATCGCCTTCGCCGCCGCCCGGGTCTACGCCCGCGCCGCCGAGTCCCGCGGCTCCTGGGACGCCCGGTTGCAGGCGCTGCTGGTCGACGCCCTGCTCCGCGGCGACTCCCCCGACGTGCTGGCCAGCCGGGCCGCCGCGCTGGGCTGGGCGGACGCGCCACCGGTGGCGGTCGCGGTGGGCCGGTCCCCCGGCGGGGAGGTGGCCGCCGTGCTGCACACCGTCTACCGGCACGCCCGCCGGATCGGGGTGGAGGTGATCGGGGGCGTGCACGGCGACCGGCTGGTCATCGTGCTCGGGGGCGCGACCGATCCGGTGACCGCCACCGAGAAGCTGCTTCCCGCGTTCGGTGAGGGGCCGGTGGTGGTCGGTCCGGCCGTACCCAGTCTGGACGAGGCGACGGACTCGGCGCGGGCCGCGCTGGCCGGATACCGGGCGGCCCCGGCCTGGCCCACCGCGCCCCGCCCGGTGCCGGCGGCCGACCTGCTGCCCGAGCGGGCGCTGGCCGGGGACGCCGAGGCCCGCCGCCGGCTGCGGCACGACGTGTACGCCACCCTGCTGCGCGCCGGTGGGGAGCTGCTGGAGACGCTGGACGCCTTCTTCGCCGCCGGCGGGACGCTGGAGAGCGCGGCCCGGGCGCTGTTCGTGCATCCGAACACGGTCCGTTACCGTCTGCGACGAATCGCCGAAGTGACCGGCTTCTCCCCGCTGACGCCCCGGGACGCGTTCGCGCTCCAGGTGGCACTCACGGTGGGCCGGCTCGACCCGATCGTCCCGGCCGGCGTGACCGGCCCGGCCCTACGATGACGCCGGGTGACCGATGGACAAGCCCGATAGCAGACGATCCCCGCCGATTTTTGTAGGAAACCTCCAAGACTTCTAGTGTGGTTTGGTGTCAGGCCGCACAGCGCTACCCCGGGGTATCGGGGAGAGTCATAGACGTGCTCGCCGTCCTCTCTCCCGGCCAGGGTTCCCAGAAGCCCGGCTTCCTGACGCCCTGGCTCGACCTGCGCGGTGCCGAGTCACGGCTGCGCTGGTGGTCGGCGTCGGCCGGGGTGGACCTGGTACGGCTCGGCACCGAGGCGGACGCCGACGAGATCCGGGACACCGCCCGCACCCAGCCGCTGCTGGTGGCCTCGGCCCTGCTGGCCGCCGAACAGCTCCCCCTGCACGACGTCGACCTGGTCGCCGGGCACAGCGTCGGGGAGCTGGCCGCCGCCGCGCTGGCCGGGGTGCTCTCCGCCGAGACGGTGATCACCCTCGCCGGGGTACGCGGCCGGGAGATGGCCGACGCCTGTGCCCTGGAGCCGACCGGGATGGCCGCCGTGCTCGGCGGCGACCCGGACGAGGTGCTCGCCGCCCTGGCCACGCACGGCCTGCACCCGGCCAACCGCAACGGCGCCGGCCAGGTGGTCGCCGCCGGGGCGCTCGACGCCCTGGACAAGCTCGCCGCCGAGCCCCCGGCCAAGGCGAAGGTCGTCCGGCTCAAGGTCGCCGGGGCGTTCCACACCCCGTACATGGCGACCGCCGAGCAGGCCCTGGCCGCCGTCGCCGCCGGGATCACCCCGTCGGCCCCGGCCCGGTTGCTCCTGTCCGACCTCGACGGCGCGGTCGTCTCGCGGGGCAGGGAATTCGTCCACCGGCTGGTCCGACAGGTCACCGCACCGGTGCGGTGGGACCTGTGCATGCACACACTGGCCGAGCTGGGCGTCACCGGCCTGCTCGAACTCCCCCCGGCCGGCACCCTCGCCGGGCTGGCCAAGCGGGAACTCAAGGCCACCGGTGTGCCGGAGATCGTCACCCTGAACACCCCCCGTGACCTGCCCGCCGCCCGCGACCTGATCGCCCGGCACAGCGGCCCGCCCGCCGACCGGCCGGCACCGGCCCCGTCCCGGGTGGTCGTCGCCCCCGCCGTCGGCTCGTTCACCCCGGCCGAGGGCCTCGTCGAGGGCGCCCGGCTGAGCACCGGTCAGGTGCTCGGGCAGGTGGCCACCCGGCAGGGGCCGGTCGAGGTGACCGCGCACGACAGCGGCCCGCTCACCGAATGGCTCGCCCACCACGACGACCCGGTCGCGCCGGGCCGACCCATCGCCCGTATCGGAGGCCACGCATGAGCGGCAGTCGGATCGTCGCCCTCGGGCACTACCAGCCGTCCCGGGTGGTGACCAACGACGACATCGCCCAGTTCGTCGACACCAACGACGAGTGGATCAGGGACCGCGTCGGCATCGCCAGCCGGCGGATCGCCGACGGCGAGTCGGTGGCCGACATGGCCACCGCCGCGGCGGACAAGGCCCTGGCCAACTCGGGCCTCACCGCCGCCGACATCGACCTGGTGGTGGTCGCCACCTGCACCTCGATCGACCGCAGCCCCAACGTCGCCTGCCGGGTCGCCGCCAAGCTGGGCATCACCGCGCCCGGCGCGTTCGACCTGAACACCGCGTGCTCCGGCTTCGCCTACGCCCTGGGCACCGTCGACCACGCCATCCGGGCCGGCGCGTCGCGCAACGCGCTGGTCATCGGCGCCGAGAAGCTCTCCGACTTCACCGACTGGACCGACCGTTCCACCTGCATCATCTTCGCCGACGGCGCGGGCGCGGCGGTGGTCACCGCCACCGCCGACGACGAGCCGGCCGGGATCGGACCGGTGGTGTGGGGTTCCGCACCGGACAAGAGCGACGCGGTACGCATCGAGGGCTGGCGGCCGTACATCGCGCAGGAGGGCCAGTCGGTGTTCCGCTGGGCCACCACCGCGCTGGCCCCGCTGGCCCTCCAGGCCTGCGAGCGGGCCGGCGTCGACCCGTCGGAGCTGGCCGCGTTCGTGCCGCACCAGGCCAACTCGCGGATCATCGACGGCATCGCCAAGCGGCTGAACATCCCCCAGGCGATCATCGCCAAGGACATCGTCGAGTCCGGCAACACCTCGGCGGCGAGCGTGCCGCTGGCCCTGTCCAAGCTGGTCGAGCGGCGGGAGGTGCCCTCGGGCGCCCCGGTGCTGCTGTTCGGCTTCGGCGGCGGGCTGACCTACGCCGGCCAGGTCGTCCGCTGCCCCTGAAGACCCGCCCCGGTCGGCGACCGCGGCGCACCGCCATCCGGCGGAGAACAAACCCGATGAGAGGAACCCACCGCAATGACCCGTGACGAGATCACCTCCGGCCTCGCCGAGATCCTCGAAGAGGTCGCCGGGGTGAACCCGGACGACGTGGCCGAGGGGAAGTCCTTCACCGACGACCTCGATGTCGACTCGCTCTCCATGGTGGAGGTCGTGGTCGCCGCCGAGGAGAAGTTCGGCGTCAAGATCCCGGACAACGAGGTACAGAACCTGAAGACCGTCGGGGACGCCGTCAGCTTCATCGAGGCGCAGTCCTGAGATGAGTCACGTCGACGTCGTCGTCACCGGGCTCGGCGCGACCACCCCGCTGGGCGGGGACGTCGCGTCGACCTGGGACGCCATGCTCGCCGGCCGCTCCGGGGTGGGTCCGCTCACCCAGGAGTGGGCCGGCCAGCTCCCGGTCCGGATCGCCGCCCAGCTCGCGGTGGACCCGTCCGAGGTGCTGGACCGGGTCAAGCTACGCCGGCTGGACCGCTCCGAGGCGATCGCGCTGATCGCGGCGCAGCAGGCCTGGGCGGACTCCGGGCTCGCCGACTCCGGGCTGGACCCGGAGCGGCTGGGCGCCAGCGTCGGCTCGGGCATCGGCGGCGCCCTCACCCTGCTCGCCCAGGACGACATCCTGGAGGCGTCCGGCCCGCGCCGGGTCTCCCCGCACACCATTCCGATGCTGATGCCCAACGGCCCCGCCGCCTGGGTGGGGTTGGAGCTGGGCGCGCAGGCCGGGGTGCACTCGGTGGCGAGCGCCTGTGCGACGGGTGCGGAGGCGATCGCGCTCGGCCTGGACATGATCCGCGCCGGCCGGGCCGACGTGGTGGTGGCCGGCGGCACCGAGGCGGTGATCCACCCGCTGCCGATCGCCGGTTTCAGCTCCATGCGGGCCATGTCGACCCGCAACGACGAGCCCGAGCTGGCCTCCCGCCCCTGGGACAAGGGCCGGGACGGCTTCGTCCTCGGTGAGGGCGCCGGCATCCTGGTGCTGGAGCGGGCCGACCACGCCGCCGCCCGCGGTGCCCACGTGTACGCCCGGCTCGCCGGTGCGGGCATCACCTCGGACGGGTACGACATCGTCCAGCCGCACCCGGAGGGGGCCGGCGCGATCCGGGCCATCGCCAAGGCGATCGCCGACGCGGACGTGGCGAAGGCGGACATCGTGCACGTCAACGCGCACGCCACCTCCACCCCGGTGGGCGACCTCGCCGAGATCAAGGCGCTGCACCGGGCGCTCGGCGACCATCCGGTGCTGACCGCCACCAAGTCGATGACCGGGCACCTGCTCGGCGCGGCCGGCGCGCTGGAGTCGATCGCCACCATCCTGACCATCCGCGACGGTGTCATCCCGCCGACGATCAACCTGGACGACCCGGACGACGGGCTCGACCTGGAGGTCGCCGCGAACAAGGTCCGCCACCTGGACGTGCCCGCCGCGCTGAACAACTCCTTCGGCTTCGGCGGCCACAACGTCGCCCTGGTCTTCACCCGCCCCTGACCAACACCGCCAGCCCACCAGCCCTGCACCCGGACTGGTGGGCTGGCGGTGTTGGGCCTCATGATCGGATTGCCGAAACTGAGACGACACGCCGGGGCGAGTGCCCAAAATCGCAATCTGATCATGGGCGCCCCCACCACCCGACACTGTTCCGCTCGGCCACCCCGCCACCATCGACACCGTGCTCATCGACGGCCGGATCGTGAAGCAGGACCGGACCATGGTCAGCCACGACACCGCCAAGGTGGTCCGCAACGCGGCGGCGTCGGCCCACGCCGTCCGGACCCGGGCCGGTGGGGTGCTCACCCCGACCAGCCCCACCCCACCCACCTTCTGACCCGCCCCGCACCGCGTGTCCGCCCCGCACCGCGTGTCCGGCCGGCACCGCCTGTCCGCCCCGCACCGCCTGTCCGGCCCGCCCCCCTTTCGCGGGTGGGACACGCGGCCCGACCGGCCCGCCCCACGCGGCCCGACCGGTCCGCCCCACGCGGCCCGACCGGCCCGCCCCCCTTTCGCGGGTCGGACACGCGGCCCGACCGGTCCGCCCCACGCGGCCCGACCGGTCCGCCCCACCCGGCCCGGACGCCCGGGTGACCCGGTCAGCGGGCTGCCGGCACCGCTTCCCGGGCCAGGGTGACCGCGCCGAGCAGCGCCGCGTCGTCGGCGAACCGGGACAGCACCACGTCGGGACGGTGCGGCAGCACCTCGGCCAGCCGGTCGACCAGCAGCCCCCGGACCAGCGTGCTGCCGGCCACCCCGCCGACCAGCACCACCCGCTGCGGATCCAGCAGCAGGCAGCAGGTGACCAGGTGCCGGGCCAGCTCGTCGACCCGGGCGGTGAGCGCGTCGCGGGCCGCACCGGGCAGTTCGGCGGCGGCGGCCAGCCCGGCCGCCTGCCCGGCCACCCCCAGCTCGTCGGCCAACCGGTCCAGCGCCCGGCCGGAGAAGTCCAGCTCCAGCATGGTGCCCGGCCAGGGGCCGCCGGCCACCGCGTACCCGATCTCGCCGGCCGCCCCCCGGTGCCCGGCGAGGACCCGGCCGCCGACGGTGACCGCCGCCGCCACGCCGGTGCCGATCCCCACCACCAGGCCGGGGTCGGCGTCGCGCAGCGCGCCGAGCCGTAGCTCGGCCAGGGCGGCGGCGTTCAGGTCGTTGTCCACCGCCACCCGGGCCACCCCGAGGGCGTCGGACACCGCGTCGGCCAGCCGCAACCGCTCCCAGCCGGGCACGTTGGGGGCCAGGTCGATGCCGTCCGGACGCACCACGCCGGGCGAGGCGACACCGGCCGCCACGAGGGGCCCACCGGCTCCGGCGACCAGTTCGGCGGCGAGCGCCAGAGCCCGGTCCAACGCCTGCGGGGCACCCCGCTCGGCGTGCGTGGCGATCCGCCGGTGGGCCAGCAACCGGCCGCTCCCGTCGGCCACCCCGACCGCCATCTTGGTGCCACCGAAGTCGATGCCGAGCAGCAGCCCGTCGGTGCGGGTGTCGGCGGGAACACCGGCCAGCCGTACGCTCACCTGCTCCACCGCCCCGTCACCGCCGTGCCCGCCGGTCGCGCCCACGACGCGGTTGCCCCCGGCCCGGCGGCCGGATCGGCACCGGGTCGTCCCCTCGACGCGCTCACCGGCCAGCCACCTCGGCGGCGACCGTGTCCAGCGCCGCGTCGGCACGGGCCAGCCGGTCGCGGGTCGCGGCGAGGCGGTCGGCGACGCCGGTGAACGCGACCCGCAGGGTGGCGACCTGGGCGCGGACGGCGGCGGCTCCCGGCCCGTCCACCTGCACCCGGTCCAGCACCAGGTCGGGGTGGACGGCGGCGGCGATCAGGTCGGCGACGGCGTCGTCGGTCAACCGGTCGGTGAGCCCGTCGGCGGCGGCCCGGACCCCGTCGGCGGTCCAGGTGTCCGGCGCACCGGCCCGGACCAGCCGGCCGACCACCGAGTGGGCGGCCCGGAACGGCACCCCGTGCCGGGTCAGCGCGTCGGCCGCGGCGGTGGTCGTGGCCCCGGACGCGACGATCTCCTCCCGGGTGGGCGGGTGCAGCGGTTCCAACTCGGCGAGGAAGCCGCCGACCAGGGCGAAGAACCGGTCCGCCCGGTCGTTGCTGTCCCAGAGCCGGACCTGCACGTCGGTGGTCGCGTTGTTGGAGTCCTCCCACCAGGCGGCCCCGACGTTGTTGAGCACCGAGGCGGCGTCGGCGGCGCTCGCGCCGGCCATCGACACCAGGTGCTCCAGCACCACCGGGTTGCGCTTCTGCGGCATGATGCTGCTGCCCTGGGTGAAGTCGCCGGGCGTGGCCACCCACTGCCAGGTCAGCCAGTCCATCAGGGTGCGGGCCAGCCGGGCGCCGGTGGCCAGGGCCTGCGCGTTGAGGGTGCCGACGCGGACCAGGTGGTCGGCTCCGGCGACCGCCTCGTACGAGTTGGTCACCAGGCCGTCGAAGCCGAGCAGTTCGGCCACCCGGGCCGGGGCGATGTCCAGGTCGGTGCCGGCGAACGCGCAGGACCCCAGCGGGGAGACGTTGAGCTGGTCGATCACGTCGGCGTACCCGGCGGCCTCACCGGCCAGCGCCTCGGCGTAGCCGGCCAGGGCGTGCCCGATGGTGGTGGGCTGGGCCGGTCGGCGGTGGGTGTACCCGGTGATCACCACGTCGGCGTACCGGTCGGCGACGTCCAGCGCGGTCGTTCCGGTGGCCAGTACCCTCTCCAGCACGCCGAGCAACTGGTCGCGCAGCAGCATCCGGAACACCCCGGCGTCCAGGTCGTTGCGGCTGCGCGCCATCTGCACGTCCAGCTCGGACGCGGGCATCCCGCACGCCTGCGCGAGGGTCTTCTCCAGCAGGTAGTAGGTGTCCTCGAAGCTGCCGTCGAACGCCGGCGCGGGGCTGCCGTCGGCGCGCAGCGCGGCCAGCCCGCGCAGCAGCCGGGCTCCCCGCTCGGCCGGGACGAGCCCCTGCTCGGTCAGCATCACCACGTGCGCCTGGCTGGCGCGCACCATCGCCGGGTAGAGGTGCCCGACGTGGTGGTCGTAGGTCGGGGCCAGGTGGTGCCGCTGGTAGGTGGTCAGCTCGCTCATGGCGGTTCCTTACTTCCTTCCGGGCCGGGGCGCGGCACGGGGGCCGCTTCCCGGGTTCTCGGCTGGTCGGTCGGTCAGGCCCAGCAGCCGTTCGGCGTTACCGGCGAAGATCGCGCGGAGGTGGTCGTCGGGCATCCCCAGCTCGCGGCAGACCCGCAGCTGGTCGTCGAGGTAGCGGGTGACGTAGCCGCGCGGGAACCACGACGAGTCGCTGCCGTACACGATGCGCTGCGGGCCGATCGTCTCGTAGCAGCGGCGGAACAGGTCCTCCAACGTCAGCTTGTACGGCATCCAGCGCACCCACTGGTTGGAGCCGGAGGTGTCGACGTGGATGTTGGGGCAGCCCCAGGCGGCGAAGAGGAGGTCCTGCACGTGCTGGACGCCGAAGTGCGGCACCACCACGGTCAGCTCGGGGAAGCGGCGGGCCATCCGGGCCAGCTCGTCGGGGCCGCCGTACCGGCCGAAGGAGAGGCCCCCGGCGCTGCCGTAGTGGCCGATGTGGATCAGCACCGGCACGCCGAGGCGCTGCGCGGTGGCCCAGAGCGGGTCCAGGTCGGCGTGGTCCAGCGGGCCGCGCAGCAGCGGGGCGAACAGCTTCAGCCCGCGCAGGCCCCGTTCGGTCACCGCACGCTCCAGCTCGGCCGCGGCCCCCGGCGAGTACGGGTCGTGGTGGGCGAAGCCGAGCAGCAGGTCCGGGTGCCGGTCGACCACGTCCGCGACGGTGTCGTTGCCGCCGCCGGTGACGAAGACGGCCCGGCGTACCCGTACCGCGCGCAGCTCGTCGGCCCACCGGTCGGCCTCGTCCTGCCAGCGGACGGCGGGTGGTTCGGGGTCGGGGAAGCTCCACGCCTGCCGCCACGCCTTCGCGTACGGGGCGGAGCCGGCGGCCCGGACGGCCCGCTCGTGCTCCCCGCCCGGGTGCATCCCGGCGGCGTCCTCGCAGGCGTGGATGGTCTCGTCGGTGCCGATCCGGAAGTGCAGGTGGAAGTCGACGATGTCGAGTCCCCGGTCCACGCTCATCGCTCTGCCCCGGTCGCCCCGTCCGCCGCCGTCGGGGCCGGCCCGGCCGGCGGGTCACCAGCCGTCGGAGCCGGGTCGGCGGGCGTCGGCAGCGGGTCGGCGGTGGGTGGGGCGGGCGGTGGGGCGGCCACCCAGGCGGCGACGATCTCCCGCAGTCGCGCGCCGGCCGTGGCGCGGACCTGCCGACCGGCCGCCTCGGAGGCCAGCGAGATGTGCCCGGACCAGCCCTGCCACGGGTCGGGCCGGGACTCGACCAGCACGTACGGGTGGCCGACCGGCAGCTTCGGCTTCGGCGGCAGGTCGGTCACCGCGTCGAGCCGGACCGCGCCGGGGTCGAACCCGAGCACCCCGGAGGTCTCGTACGCGCCCCCGTGCCCCCGGGCGGTCAGCGGCCCGTACAGCTCGGTGGTCTCCGCCGGGGTGACCAGCTGGAACCAGTTGACCAGCAGCAGGCTGGCGGTACGCCGGCCGGAGACCCACTCCATCGCGGCCCGGACGGTGGACATGTTGGCGTCGTGGCCGTTGACGATCAGCAGCCGGGGGAAGCCGGCGGCGACGATCCCCTCGATCACGTCGGCGAGGTAGCCGACGGCGATCTCCGGCCGGATCGACACCGTCCCCGGCCAGGGCCGGGTCTGCCCCGGGCAGGCCGCGTACGGCACCGCCGGAAAGAGCACCCCCCGCGGCCCGACCGCGCCGGACCCGCCACCGGCCTCGGCGGCCGGAACGGACGCGCCGCCGGCCTCGGCGGCCGGAACGGACGCGCCGCCGGCCTCGGCGGCCGAACCACCTGCGCCGCCGGCCTCGGCGGCCAGGCCACCTGCGCCGCCGGCCTCGGCGGCCAGGCCACCTGCGCCGCCGGCCTCGGCGGCGAAGCCCTCGGCGAGGATCAGGTCGGTGCCGAGCGGCAGGTGCGGGCCGTGCCACTCGACGGCGCCGACGGGCAGCACCGCGTAGTCGGCCGCCGCTGCGACGGCGGCCAGCTCGCCGCCGGGGATCCGGGTGGCGGGCAGCAGCCCGCCCCCGGTCGGCCAGGTCACGCCGTCCACTTCGCCGCCTCCCGGGTGGCCCGGCCGCCGTTCTGCAGGCGGCCGGAGAACACCATCACGATGAAGATCAACACCACCTGGAGCATGCCGTACGCGGCGGCGGTGCCGACCTCGAACGAGTACATCCGGTTGTTGATCTCGACCGAGATGGGTGCCGTCTCCGAGGTGTAGATCAGCACCGAGGCGACGAACTCGCCCACCCCGTTGACGAACGCGAGCAGCGCGCCGGCCAGCACGCCGGGCAGCATCAGCCGCAGGGTGACCGTGCCGAACGCCCGCCACCAGGGGGCGCCGAGGTTACGGGCCGCCTCCTCCAGCGACGGGTCGATCTGGGCCAGCGTCGCCGAACTCGACCGGAACACCAGCGGCAGGAACCGCACGAAGTACGCCAGCGGCATGATCCAGAAGGTGCCGATCAGCACCTGGCCGAAGCTGAACGCGTTGCCGGTGCTGAACGCCGAGATCAGGTTGATCGCCACCACCGTGCCGGGCAGCGCCCAGGCCAGCATGACCGCCACGTCGAGCAGCCCCCGGCCGCGGAAGTCCAGCCGGCGCACCGCGTACGCGATCAGCACGCCGACCACCACGCAGCCCACCGTGGCGAGCAGGCTCATCTGCAACGAGTTGAGGATCGGCCGGTACGCCCCCGGGTCCGAGAAGATCGTGACGAAGTTCTGCATCGTGTACTCCGCCGGGATCACCTCGGTGGTCCACGAGCCGTCCCGGGAGAAGGCGACCAGGGCGATCGTCGCCACCGGGGCGAGCAGCACCATGGTGGCCAGCACCGAGGCCAGCAGCGCCAGCCACTTGCCGAACGGGTTGGTGATCTCCCGGCGGTGTGAGGCGACACCCTTGGACTGGGAGCGGTAGCTGCGCCGCCCCTCGTACCAGCGCATCCCGAGCAGGAACAGCACCGAGGACACCGCCAGCACCGACGCGTAGGTGGAGGCCATCGGCAGGTCGCCGTTGGTGCGGTTGATGTAGATCTGCATGGTCATCGTCCGGTCCACCCCGAACAGCAACGGCGCGGTGTACGACGCCAGCGACGTCATGAAGACCAGCAGCGACGCCGAGACCAGCGCCGGGGTGAGCATCGGCAGCAGCACGGTCCGCCACACCCGGATCCGGCTCGCGCCCAGGTTGTAGGCCGCCTCCTCCACCGACGGGTCCATCCCGACCAGGGCGGCGGACGCGGCGAGGTAGAAGAACGGGTACATGGTGAAGGTGTGCACCACCAGCACCCCGGCGATACCGGTGAACGGCAGCACCGGGTTCTCGGTGCCCAGCAGCTGTTGCAGCCCGCGCGGCAGGATGCCGGTCTCGCTGTAGAGCAGCTGGAACGAGATCGCCCCGATCAGCGGCGGCAGCGCCGCCGGCACCAGGATGATCGCCTCGATCAGCCGACGCCCGGGGAACGAGAAGCGCTTGAGCAGGAACGCCATCGCCACCCCGACGATCCCGCAGAGCAGCACGCTGGCCGCCGAGATCATCAGCGAGGTGAGCAGCGCCGACCGGGCCACCCCGGTGCCGGTGACGAACTCGGTGTAGTTGGCCACCCCGTCCACCCCGACGCTCTCGGCGAAGGTGGCGAACATCGGCTGCACCACGTAGCCGAACAGGATCAGCGCCAGCGGAAAGACCAGCAGGTACGGGAACCAGGGCGAGTTGGCGTTGAGGCCGCGCCGGGGCCGCTCGGCCTTCGGCGGGGCGGGGTCCTGGGTGACCGGCGGCACGGTGGCCGGGCTCGCGCTCACGGGCGCACCACCCACATCCGTTCCCGGTTCAGCCGCAGCCCTACCTGGTCGCCGACGGTGATCCCGGTCGGCACGTCGATGGCGGCGACCTGCACCGGCTCGCCGGCCACCTCGACGACCAGGTTGGTGGCCATCCCGGTGAACTCCAGCTCGGTCACCCGGCCGGTGAGCGCGCCGGGCTCGCTGACCGAGGTGAGGCCGAGGTGCTCGGGGCGCACCGAGACACCGGCGGTGTCCCCGGCGCGCAGGCCGTGGTCGGCGGGGGCGGTGACGGCGGTCTCGCTGCCGTCGGGCAGCCCCACCGTGACCGTCCCGGCGGTGGCGGCGACCACCGGCAGGTCGAGCACGTTGCTGCGGCCGATGAACCGGGCCACGAAGGCGGTCGCCGGCCGGTGGTAGATCTCCTGCGGGGCACCGATCTGCCGGACCCGGCCGGACTCCATGACGGCGATCCGGTCGGACATCGCCATCGCCTCGGCCTGGTCGTGGGTGACGTAGATGGCGGTGGTGCCGGCCTCCTGCTGGATCCGCCGGATCTCCACCCGGGTCTCCTCGCGCAGCTTGGCGTCGAGGTTGGACAGCGGCTCGTCGAGCAGCAGGGTACGCGGCCGGATGACCAGGGCGCGGGCCAACGCCACCCGCTGCTGCTGGCCGCCGGAGAGCTGGTCGATCCGGCGGTCGCCGTAGCCGGCGAGGTGGACCTGGCCGAGGGCCTCCTCGATCCGCCGGGCGGACTCGGCCCGCCCCACCTTGCGGATCTTCAGCCCGTACGCGACGTTCTGCGCGACGGACATGTGCGGGAAGAGGGCGTAGTTCTGGAACACCATGCCGGTGTCGCGCTTGTTCGGCGGCCGGTGGGTGACGTCCTCCGCGCCGAACCGGATCCGCCCCGAGGTGGGGAAGTAGAACCCGGCCACCATCCGCAGGGTGGTGGTCTTGCCGCAGCCGCTCGGGCCGAGCAGGGTGAAGAACTCCCCGGCGGCGATGCTGATGTCGACGTCGTCGACGGCAGCGGTGTCGCCGGCACGCGCGAAGCGCTTGCTCACCGACTCCAGCGTGACATCGATCATGATGTCCTCTCCTTCATGCGGTACCGGCCTGGCCGGGCGGGCGGGCGGTGGTACGGGGACGGACCGGTGGGGCACGGGGTACGGCCGCCGCAGGGACCGGGCGGTTCGCGGTCGGGCCGCCGCGGCGTGGGCGGGCGGCGGTGCCGGGGACGCACGTCGCGCCCCCGGCACCCGCGCGGTCAGCCCTTGTTCTTGATCTGGCTGTTCCAGTGGTTGATCCACTCGGTCTCGTTCTTGCCGATGATGTCCCAGTTGACGTCGAGCGGCTTGAGGTTGAGCTGGGCCAGCCACTCCGGCTGCTGGGCGATCTCCACGGCCGGGATCTGGTAATAGTCCTTGGCCAGGTCGGCGCGGAGCGTGTCGTCGAAGAGGAACTCGATGAACTTCTGTGCGCCGGTGCTGTTGCCGCCCTTGACCGCGGCCAGCCCGTCGACCAGCACCGGGGCGCCGGAGGCCGGCATCACGTAGCCGAACGGCATGTTGGACTGGTTGGCCTGGAGCAGGATGTCCTGGAGGTTCCAGGCGCTCAGGGTGCCCTGCTGGCGGGAGAGCTTCAGGTAGAGGTCGGCCGGGTTGGCCGCGTACGCGCCGGTGTTGGCGTCGAGCTTCTTGAGCCAGTCGTAGCCGGGCTGCGGGTTGCTGCCGTCCGGCGACTGCCGCATGATCATCGCCGCGTAGATCGACCGCATGGTGCCCGAGGCGGCCACGTCCCGGATGACGATCTTGTCCTTCCACTCCGGCTTCAGCAGGTCGTCCCAGTCCTTCGGGGCCTGCTCCGGGGTGAGCGCCTTGTTGTTGTACATGATGACCTCGGGCAGCAGGATCTCCCCGAACCAGCGGCCCTCGGCGTCCTTGTACTTGGCGTCCATCTTGCCGGCGAACGCGGGCTGCCAGGCGGTGAGCAGGTCCTCGCCGGCGCCGGCGGCCAGCCCCTGCTGGGTGCCGCCCCACCAGACGTCGGCCTGCGGGTTGGCCTTCTCGGCCCGGACCCGCTCCAGGATCTCCTGGGCGCCCAGGTTGAGGATCTCCACCTTCCCCTTGTACTCGGGGTACTTGGCGGTGAACTTGTCCACGACGAAGGTGGAGACCTTCTTGTCGCGGGCGGTGTAGATCGTCAGCTTCTCCGTCTCACCGGCGGCGGTGTCGTCCGAGCCGCCGCCGCAGGCGGTGCCGGCGGCGAGGACGGTGGCGAGCGCTCCGGCGAGCAGAAGTCGACGTCTCATGGGGTACCTCCGAGGGGTTGGGGAGAACTGAGGCAGGGCAGGTCAGGGGGTCGGTAACAGGGTGGGCAGCCCGGCGGCGGCGGCCGAGAGGGCGTAGCTGACCGCGCCGTGCAGCACCGCGCGGTCGCCGAGCACGGCCCGGCGCACCTCGGTGGTGCTGGGCGCGGCGGCGGTGACCAGGCCCTGGAGCCGGTCGACGGCGGCGTCGTCGAGATCGGCGGCGGCACCGCTGAGCAGCACCCGGCCCGGGTCGATCACGCAGACGCAGGAGACGATCAGCCGGGACCAGGCGTGCAGCAGGTCGTCGAGGTAGCCGGCGGCGCGCGGATCGGCGGCGGCCAGCTCGACCAGCGCGCGTACCGGCGAGTCGGGACGGCGGCCGGGGGCCAGCGCGACCACCCGTTCGGCGATCGCGTTCTCCGACCAGCGCGCCTCGAACGGGCCGATCCCGTCGTGCCCCCGGTCGGCCGGGTCCAGCGGCAGGAAACCGACCTCGCCGGCCGCGCCCCGGGCGCCGCGGCGGACCTGGCCGTCGAGCACCAGGCCCGCGCCGATGCCGTCGGCGACGTGGAGCAGCAACAGGTCGGCGACGTCGGTGCCGGCACCCGCGGCGTGCTCGCCGGCCGCCATCAGGTTGACGTCGTTGTCCACCACCACCGGGACGCCCAGGGTCCGCTGGACCGACTCCCCTATCGGGCGGCCCTCGACCAGGCCGACCGAGGGGGCGAGCCGGACCGCGCCGCCGGAGATGACGCCGGGCGCGGCGATGGCCACCCCCCGCAGCGCGGGCAGCCCGTCGCCGGCCAGTTCGGGCACCGACCGGCAGATGGTGTCGACGATGTCGCCGGTCAGCCGGACCGCGCGGTGGGCGACCACCGCACCGTCGCTGTCGGCGATCTCGCAGCTGATCCGGGACGGCTCCAGCGAGACGGCGGCGACCAGTTCGGCCCGGGGGTTGAACTCCAGCATGGCCCGGGGCCGGCCGGCCCGGGACGCGCCCGGCCCGCGCTCGATCAGGTAGCCCTCGGCGATCAGGTCGCGTACCAGCGGGGTGAGGGTGGCGGGGCTCAGGCCGGTGAGCTCGGTCAACTCGGCCCGGGAGAGCACCCGGACCTGGCGGGCCGTGGAGATCACGGAAAGCCGCTTGATCTCCTTGGACCGCTCCCGGCTCACCGGGCTCGTCGGTGGCGTCACCACGTCTGTCACACTTCCTTCCTACGGCGAACGAATTAAAGAGTCAAGTAACAAGTGCGTCTCGGGCCGCTCACCGTGAGGCACCGGAGCAGCAGGAACGTCACCAATAGCGGGCGGTGGACCGGGACCGGGCGACCGCGGCGACACGGCACCGGACATCCCGGACGGCGGGTACTTTATTTCTTCTTCAAAGAAAGAAATACCCTCCAGGGGATTGACGTAGCACCGGGCCGGTCCCTAGCGTCACCGGACGAAGGCCTTCCAGTGTGTACGGAACCCGTACCGCTGCCCCACCCGGTGCACCGCGTCCGACGACGCCCACCGTTCCCCGTTCCCGCCGCCTCACCGTCCGTTGACGACCCCGCGTCCGACGCCCCGCGTCCGATGCGGACGGTCGCCGCCCGGACGCCGTGGTTCCGGAAGGATCTGCATGCGTATCAAGGGTTTCCTGCTACCCACCGCACTCGCCCTGGCCGTGGCCGGGGCACCCGCCACCGCCGTCGCCGCCCCCGCCGACACCCGCCCCGCCAAGGCCGTCGACCTGGACGTGCTCTTCGTCAGCGCCCACCCCGACGACGAGGCCGGCAGCCTCGCCACCCTCGGCCAGTGGAAGGAGAAGTACGGCGCCAAGGCCGGCGTCGTCACCATCACCCGGGGTGAGGGCGGCGGAAACGCCGTCGGTCTGGAGGAGGGGCCGCCGCTGGGCATCATCCGCGAACGCGAGGAACGCACCGCGATCGGCAAGGCCGGGGTGGAGAACCTCTACAACCTCGACCGGGTCGACTTCTGGTACACCGCGTCCGCCCCGCTGTCCGAGCAGATCTGGGGACACGACGACACCCTGGCCCAGATCGTCCGGGTCATCCGGACCACCCGGCCCGAGATCATCATGACGATGAACCCGTCGCCGACCCCGGGCAACCACGGCAACCACCAGCAGGCCGCCCGGTTCGCCGCCGAGGCGTTCACCGCCGCCGCCGACCCGAACGCCTTCCCGGAGCAGCTCAGCGCCGAGGGGCTCAGCCCGTTCCGGGCCGCGAAGTTCCTGCGCAGTGGCGGCACCGGCAGCTCCGCCGCCGGGCCCCAGTGCGCGACCAGCTTCACCCCCACCGTCCCCACCGACCAGGTTTTCGGCGTCTGGGAGGGCACTCCCAGCGCCAGCGGGAAGACCTGGGCCGAGATCGAGGTCGACGCCCGCCGGGAGTACGTCACCCAGGGCTGGGCCGGCACCGCCGCCGCCCCCACCGACCCGACGAAGATCCGGTGCGACTTCTACACCCTGATCGACAGCCGCGTCCCGTACGACCCGGCGGACACCTCGCCGGAGGCGATCCTGCGCGGCTCGGTGCTGCCGCCGGCGACCGGTGGCCTACCCAAGGGCACCGAGCTGTACCTCACCACCGACCGGTTCGACCTGGCCCCCGGCGCGACCGTCGAGGTCACCGCGCACCTGCGCGCCCCGCAGAACCGCGCCCTGGTCAAGCCCCGGATCGACCTGCGGCTGCCGGGCGGCTGGAAGGCCAAGGGCTCCGGCGTGCTCAACAACGACGTGCCGTCGGGCAAGGAGCGGACCCGTACGTTCACCGTCACCGTGCCGGCCGACGCCGACACCAACCAGCAGCAGCTCATCGGAGCCACTCTGACCACCCGCCAGGGCGTCGGGCGCACCGACCGGGCCGTCCGGGTGGTCGCCGACGTCCGGGGCACCCTGGAGCCGCTGCCCGAGGTGGGCACGTTCCGCACCTGGGCCGGTGAGGGCGGATACCCGCAGCTGGACACCCTGATCAAGCCGGTGCTCACCATCGGCTCCGGCCAGCAGCGGTCGGTCCGGATCGACCTGCGCAACCACGGCCGGGTCAGCCGCAGCGGCACCGTCACCCTCGGCCTGCCGGCCGGCTTCACCGCCGACGCGGCCACCAAGAGCTACCCCGCGCTGGCCCCCGGCGCGTCCGGGGCGGTCACCTTCACCGTCACCAACACCGACGCCACCCTGCCGACCGCCAACGAGGGCGGCACGGACGGGGACTACGGCATCACCATCACCACCACCAGCGCCGCCGGCAGCACCGTGGAGACCGGCGCACTGGAGATCGTGCCGACCACCGAGGTCCCGCGGGCCGGCGACGGCACCGTCGACGGGGTGGCCTCGCCCGGTGAGTACCCCGGCCCGGAGCTGGACTTCTCCCGGATCTGGGAGGGTCAGGCCACGACCCCGCAGGACGCCTCGGCGACCGGCCGGATCGCCTGGACCGCCGACGGGCTGAAGGTGATCGTCCAGGTCACCGACGACGTACTGGGCAAGAAGGTGGTCCCGCAGGACTGCAAGCGGCAGCGCCGCACCGACAGCGTGGAGATCATCGTCGACCCGAAGGGGAACTCGACGGACACCTCCACCGTGTTCAAGGCCGGCATCTTCCCGATCACCGACGACCCGGCCAACGGCGACCCGCCGTGCTGGCAGCGTGACGCCGACAACCGGCAGGGGCCGGGGGCGACCACCGCACCCGGGATGACAGTGGTCAGCAAGGTCAGCTCCCCGTACACCGGGTACACCATCGAGACGATGATCCCGTTCGCGGTGCTGCCCGACGCGGTGGACCCGGCCCGGATGGGCTTCAACGTGCTGGTCTACGACTCGGACACCCAGGACCTCAGCTCGCAGTCCCGGCTGGGCTGGTCCACCTTCACCGGCGTCCGGGCCGACCCGTACCGCTACGGCCTGACCACCCTGCCCGGCTACCAGCCGACGGCCCGGCAGCCCAGCACGCCGGTGTTCCCGGACACCTCGGCGCGCAGCGTGCACAGCCCGCAGACCATCGCCCAGTCGGCCGTGGACGGGGTGGCCCCGGCCGCCGTACCCCGGCTGAAGAACTCGGCGCTGCGGCTGACCTCGGCCCAGCGGGTCACCGACGGCGTGCGGGTCACCCTGCGTGCCGACCGGGCCGGCACCGCCTACCTGTACGCCTGGGACGGCGACACGGCCCGGGGTGAGCACACCGTCCGGCTGGCCGCCGGTGACCGGGTCACCGTGACGGTCCCGACCAGCGGGGGCAGCCCGACGTCGCTGCTGGCCGCCTTCGAGTCCGGCGGTGCCGCCGTGGCCCAGCAGGTCCCGCTGAACTGACCCACCACCGCACCGGCCGTGGCCGGTCGTCGACCTCCGTCGGCGGCCGGCCACACCGGTGTCAGGGGGTCAGCTCGCGCAACTCGTGGCGGGCAGCCCGGTCAGCGGCACCGGGGAACGCCCGGTCGGCTTCGCCTTGCCGGCCAGCACCGCGGCGAGCGCGGTCATCGACGCCCGGCTGGACGAGTAGGTGGCCAGCAGGGTCGGCGAGGTCGCCTTCTCCAGCACGTACGGGGTGTCCATCGCCACCGTCACCGCCGCGCCGGCCGCCAGGTCCTTCGGCCCGTCCCCGTAGCCGACCAGGTGGACCCGGGTGCCGCCCTTCGACACCACCCGTACGCCCGCGGCGGTCAACGCCGCGGTGAGCGCCGCCCGGGTCTTGTCCCGCCCGTCGGAGGTGGTGACGCTGACCGGGCCGGACACCGCCGCGCCGCACTTCCCGCGCAGCTGGGTGACCGCCGCGGCAGCCAGCTCGGCGGCGGCGGCCCGGTGCGGGGCGCTGTCGAGCGTGGTCATGGCCGGCGTCGGCCGGTCGGCGAGCCGGAACTTCATGGTCAACACCCGGGTGACCGCCGTCACCAGCCGCTCCCGGGGCAGCGAGCCGTCGCGGAGCGCGGCCAGCAGCCCGTCGTACGCCTGGCCGACGTTCGGGGTCATCAGGATCAGGTCGTTGCCGGCGAGCAGGGCCTTCACCGCCGCCTCCCCCGGCGGGTACCGCTTGGCCGGCGGCATGTTCATCCCGTCGGTGATCACCACCCCCTGGAAGCCCAGCTCGCCCCGCAGCACGTCGGTGAGCAGCTTGCGGGAGAAGGTGGCCGGGGTGCCCGGGTCGACAGCGGTGACGTCGAGGTGCGCCGACATGACCGCCATCGCCCCGGCGTCGATCCCGGCCCGGAACGGCGGGAAGGCGACACTGTCCAACTCGGCCCGGGGCTGCGCCACCACCGGGACCTCCTGGTGCGAGTCGGCGGCGCTGAGCCCGTGCCCGGGGAAGTGCTTGACGCTGGCCGCCACCCCGGCGCTCTGCAGCCCCTGGACCGCGCCCGCGACCTGCGCGGCGGCCCGCTTCGGGTCGGCGCCGAAGGACCGCGAGCCGATCACCGTGCTGCGGGTGGCGAGGACGTCGGCGACCGGCGCGAAGTCCAGGTTCACCCCCATTGCGGCCAGCTCGGTGCCGGCGGCCTTCCAGGCTGCCTCGGTCCGGGCCGGGTCGTCGGCTGCCCCGGCGGCGAGCGCGCTGGGCAGCGCGGTCACCCCGTCGGTGATCCGGGTGACCACGCCGTACTCCTGGTCGGTGCCGACCAGGAACGGCGCCGGGCCGGCGGCCAGCTTGCCGGCGGCCTCGCGTAGCCCGGTGGTCAGCTTCTTCACCTGGGCCGGGTTGTCGACGTTGGTGGTGGACTGGTTGCCGGAGGTGGGGTCGTCGGCGCTGAAGCCGACCAGGATCAACCCGCCGAGCCGGTACTTCGCGATCATCTCGGCGGGGGTGTCGACCCCGGCGAGGGCCTGGTTGCCGGCGGCCGAGCCGGGCGTCACCGTGGTCGCCGAGCTGCCGTAGGCGTACGGCATCAGCACCTGGCCGACGAGGTCCTCGTCGCCGAGCGCGCCGGCCAGCGCGGCGGCCCGACCGGCCGGGTCGTCGGCGGTGGGCGCGGCGGCGGTCGGGCTGGCTGTGGGGGCGGCCCCGGACAGGACCGGCGCGGGAAGCTGCCCCTCCCCCGCACATCCGGAGGCGAGCAGCGCGGTCAGGGCGGCGACGGCGACGCCGGCACGTCGCGGGGAGATCGGCACCCGGCCCATCCAACCCCCGCCGAAGATCAGCGGCAACCCGGCCAGGTCAGGCGGTGGGGGCGGCGTGCCTGTCCCCGACCGGGTGTCCGGCTCCCCGGCGTGCCCCGGGCGGGACGCGGCCGGGCAGGGTGAGCGGATTCACCCGGACCGGCCGCTCGGTCGGCGGCCACCCGGCCGCTCGGTCGGCGGCCACCCGGCCGCTCGGTCGGCGGCCACCCGGCCGCTCGGTCGACGGCCACCCTCACCCGGGTCGGTGGTCCAGGATGCCCACCTCGAGTTCGGCCGCTCGTGTGACGGACATGCCCCGCCAACCCGGGACATGGTAACCGGGCTCCACGTCGGCGTCGTCCCGGCCGCCGCCTCGGCGTCGGTGCCGCCAACCGGGACACGGTCACCGGGCCATTCCACCGGCCGTGGCGTGCTCGGGGGTACGACTTCCTGGAGAGCGTTATGCCTGCCCGTCATAAATATGACGGGCAGGCATAACGCTCTCCGCGGAGACATTGCGCCCAGGCGGAGCAACCGGCACGGAACCCAGTCGTCGGCGCGGTCAGCCGGATCGTCATCGGCACTGGTGCCGGGGGTGAGACCGACGGGGTGAGACCAGGGGGGTGAGACCGGTGGGGGGTGAGACCGGTGGGGGGGTGAGACCGACGGGGCTGCGGTCAGCCGACCCGGGTGAGCAGGGTCACCGGCGCGCCGTCCCCGGCGTAGCGGTAGGGCTCCAGCTCGGCGTCCCAGGCGGTGCCCATCGCCTTGTCGAGAGCGTGCGCCAGCGCCTCCGGGCGGACCGAGGCCATGATGCTGCGCAGCCGGTCCTCGCCGAGCTGGATGTCCCCGGCTACGCCCACCGTGGCCCGGAACAGACCCCGGCCGGGCACGTGCATGAAGCGCTCGCCGTCCGCGCCCGCGCTGGGTTCCTCGGTCACCTCGAAACGGATCATGGGCCACTGCCTCAGGGCAGCAGCCAGCTCGGCACCCGTCCCCGGGCGACCGGTCCATCCGCACTCGGCCCGGCGGGCGCCGGGATCGACGGGCTGGGCCGTCCAGTGCAGGTTGACCGGCGCGGCGAGAACGCGCGCGATCGCCCACTCGACGTGTGAGCACACGGCGAGCGGGGTCGAGTGGACGTATACGACGCCACGCGTTGGCACGGTGACCTCCCGGAGAGCGAGGTGCGTCTTCCCCTACGACCTCGACCACCCGAGTGGCTGTTGCCACACATGATGACTGCTGTGACGGATGGTGCGCCAGGGAATCGGAAAATTCGCCGCCGGGAAATACCCGGACCGGTGACTCCGGTTGTGCTCTCCGACGGGCACGATGAGCTGCCAGGCATCGTGGTCGTGTATATTTCTCTGGGCGGTTCTGCGCCGTCGCACCACTTCGCGGGGCCGAGGCCCGACCCGGGCGTCGCCCGCTACAGCCCCCGGACGTTTCCGTCCTCCCGTACGTCTTGCAAGGAGCATCTCCGTGGCGAGCAACACCTCTAAGACCGCGCGCGCGTCAGTCCGGGCCGGCCAGGCTGGCCAGGGTGGCGCCCTCAGCGTGCTGGGCGAGTTCAAGTACCTCATCCCGCTCAACGGCGGCAAGCACGCCTACGTGCGGAACCTGACCAACGGCAAGACCGCGCACCTGCGTACCGACTCCGACGCCTTCGTCGAGGAGATCCGGGTGCTGGCCGGCGCCGGTCACGCCGCCAAGATCCGTGCCGAGATCAACAACCTCGCCGCCGCCCACCCGGGCGACGGCTGGGACAAGACCGAGAAGCGTCTCGTCGAGGCCGGCGTCTTCGAGGGCTGAGTCCCTCCCGAGCCACCTCAGGAACCGCCCGCCGGGTCACCCCGGCGGGCGGTTCCTGCTTCCCCCCACCCCCCACCCCCCGCACCCCCGCACCCCCACCCCCGCCACCATCGCGCCCCGACGATTCGCGCCGCCATGATCGCGCCGTGAAGATCGTCCTGGATCCAGGTTGTAGTCCCCTCCATCACGCAGGAGACCACTACAACCTGGATCCAGGACGATCATGCCCGGCACGCGGTCCCCGGGCAGCAGAGCGGCGCGGTGCGGTGCCCGTGTCAGGGGTCGAGCAGGGTGACCTCGCCGGTGTCCAGGTCGTAGAGGGCGCCGACGATGTCGAGAGTCCCCGCCGCGACCGGGCCGGTCAGCAGCTCGTCGGTGCGCAGCGCCCGCACCGTGCGGCGCACGTGCCGGCGGACCGCCAGGGGGTGCACGGCCGGATGGTACGGACCCACGTCGGTCACCGCCGGGGTGATCCGGTCGACCACGTACCCCAGGTCGCCGTCCGGCCGCCGCCCGGTGCGCAGGCTCTCCACGGTCGAGGCGACCGCCCCGCACCGCTCGTGCCCGAGCACCATCACCAGGGTCACCCCGAGCTGCTCCACCACGAACTCGATCGATCCCCGCACGGCCCGGTCCAGCACGTGCGCCCCGGTGCGGATCACGCAGATCGACCCGAAGGTCTGGTCGAAGATCGCCTCCAGCGGCACCCGCGAGTCGATGCAGCCGAGCAGCACCGCGTACGGCTGCTGGTCGCCCGAGGCGACCGCCGCGGCGGCGGTGACGTCGTGGCCGTGGACGGGACGGCCACTGACGAAACGACGGTTGCCGGTGAGCAGCTCGGCCAGCGCCGCCCGGGGCGTCCGGGCAGGTCGGGCGGGTGAACGGGGCATGCCCCCAGCCTGGTCGCCGCGCCGGCCGCGCGCAGCCGGGTCGGGAATCTTCGCACCGGCACGGTTGGCGCGCACTCCGGGCGGGTAGCCGGGTCATGCCGGTCGATGGGTTCCGGGGTGCCTGAGGAGGTGGCGATGCCGGATCAACGGGAGCTGCGGCTGCCCGACGGGGTACGCCTGCACGTCGAGGTGAGCGGCCCGGCCGACGCGGAGGCCACCGTGATCCTGCTGCACGGCTGGACGCTGGACGGTCGGGCCTGGCACCGGCAGCGCGCCGACCTGCTTGACCGGTTCGGCGACCGGGTCCGGGTGGTCAGCTACGACGCCCGTGGGCACGGCCGGTCGAGCTGCATGGCGCTGCGTACGGCGACCCTGGCCCAGCTCGGCGACGACCTCGCGGCGGTGGTCGACGAGGTGGCCCCGACCGGGCCGGTGGTGCTCGTCGGGCACTCGATGGGCGGGATGACGGTGATGGAGTACGCCCACCGGCACCCGGCCGACTTCGCCGCCCGTACGGCCGGTCTGGTGTTCGTCTCCACCACCGCCGAGGGGCACACGCACACCGCGTACGGCCTGTCGCCCCGGATCGCCCGGCTGATCCGGGTCGCCGAGACCACCGGGGCCGGGGTGCTGGCCCGGTGCGGCTCATGGCGGCCACCCCGCCCCTTGCTGCGCGCCCTGGCCCCGAGCATCCGGTGGATGCTCTTCGGCGACCACTGCTCCGGCTCCGACATCCGCCTGGTCACCTCGGCGGTGGCCCGCGCCTCGCTGCGTTCGATCGGCGGTTTCCGCGCCTCGATCGGCGCCCAGCACCGGCTCGACACCCTCGCCGCGCTGGCGCACCTGCCGGCGGCGGCGCTGGTCGGCGACCGGGACCGGCTCACCCCGCCGCCGTGCGCCGAGTCGATCGCGGCAGCGCTGCCGGCCACCGAGCTGACCGTCTGCCCGGGGGCCGGACACATGCTGATGATGGAGCGTCCGGACGAGGTGAACGCCGCCCTCGCCGGGGTGCTCCACCGGGTGCTGACCGCCGTCCCCGCCGGTCGGACGTCCGCCCGCCGCCCCGCCGACGCCCCGGGCCACCGCACGGCCGCCGCCTGAGCCACCCGGCGGGCACCGCACAACCCCCGCCCCGCGCCGGTCCACGCCCGGCCGTCGGCCCCGCGCACGCGTGGGCGGGGCTTCGGCGGCCTGCCAGTCGAAACGGGGGTCGTCGTCGGCCCCGCGCAGGCGTGGGCGGGGCAGGGGCGGACGACTGGTCCACCATCTGGAATGACCCGAAGTCGGCACCGCGCACCCGTGGGCAGGGCCGGTGCCGACGTCGCCCGGAGGTGGCGGAGGTCGCCGGACGGGTATCGGCCCGACGCGGGGTGGGCGGCTGCCCGTACCCTCATTCCGCCTGGCATGCACCCGTGCCCGGCGTCGCCGTCGCACAGGAGCCGGTACGTTGACCGACCAGACCACCCTGGAACAGGAGATCGCCGCCGAACAACGGCATCTCGACCGGGTGTACGCCCGGCTCGCCGAACTGCGCCGGGCGGCCGTCCGCGCCGAGCGGGACGGTTACCGGCTGGCGCGGGTCGGCAACTTCGGCGCGCTGGTGGAGCGGGACGCCATGGTCTTCCACGCCGCCCAGCGTCGGCACCTGCTGGACGCCGAGCACGAGGGGCTGGTCTTCGGCCGGCTCGATCTGCGTGACCGTCAGGTGCTGCACGTCGGCCGGCTCGGGATCCGCGGCGAGAACGCCGAGACGCTGGTGGTCGACTGGCGGGCCCCGGCCGCCGCCGCCTTCTACCGGGGCACCCCGGCGGAGCCGCTGGGGGTGGTACGGCGACGCACCATCAGCTCGTCGGGTGAGAAGGTCACCCGGATCGAGGACGAGCTGCTAGACCCGGCGTCGGCACCGCCGGACATGCCGGTGGTCGGCGACGGCGCGTTGCTGGCGACCCTGTCCAGGGCGACCGGGCGGGGGATGCGGGACATCATCGCCACCATCCAGCGGGAGCAGGACGAGGTGATCCGCTCCCCCGGCACGGGAGTCACGATCGTCTCCGGCGGGCCGGGCACCGGGAAGACGGCGGTGGCCCTGCACCGGGCGGCGTACCTGCTCTATGCCGACCGCAGCCGGTACGCCGGCGGCGGCATCCTGGTGGTCGGTCCGTCGGCGGTCTTCGTCGAGTACATCGCGTCGGTGCTGCCCTCGCTGGGCGAGGAGACCGCCACCCTGCACTCGCTGGGCTCGCTCTTCCCCGGCCTGTCGGCGACCCGCACCGACGGCCCCGAGGTGGCCGCGGTGAAGGGGTCGCTGCGGATGCGGCGGGTGCTGGAACGGGCGGCCCGGGACGCGGTGCCGGACGGTCCGCGGGAGCTGCGGCTGCTCTACCGGGGGACGCTGCTGCGGCTGGAGCCGCGCGAGTTGGACCGGATCCGGGACCGGGCGTTGCACCGGGGTGCCCGCCGCAACGAGGTCCGCCGGGTCGGCTTCGACGGGGTGCTCGCCGCGCTGTACACACAGGCCCGCCGGCTGGCCGTCACCGGGCTGCCCGAGCAGCCCACCTTCGAGGACGAGATCATCGACCGGCCGGAGTTCCGGGAGTTCCTCAAGGCCTGGTGGCCCCGGCTGCACCCCCGGCACGTGCTGGGCTGGCTGGCCCGACCGGAGCGGCTGCACCGGTACGCGGCCGGCGTCCTCTCCCGGGCGGAGACCGCGCTGCTGGCCGGGGCGTACCGGTCGTTGGACACCGAGGGGCTGACGGTGGCCGACATCGCCCTGCTCGACGAGCTGGACGCGCTGCTGGGCAAGCCGGTACGCCCGAAGAGGGCGAGCCGGGATCCGTTCCAGCTCGCCGGTGGGGTCCGGGAGCTGAGCACGTTCGGTGACCGGGAGCGCGCGGCCCGTGCCGCGGCCCGGGAGCGGCCGGAGGACTACCGGGACTACGCGCACGTGGTAGTGGACGAGTCGCAGGACGTCTCGCCGATGCAGTGGCGGATGATCGGCCGCCGCGGCCGGATCGCCTCCTGGACGGTGGTGGGCGACCCGGCGCAGACCGCCTGGACCGGCGACCAGGAGGAGCTGGACCGGGCACGGGACCAGGCGCTGGGCCGGCGACGGCGGCACCGGTTCACGCTCACCACCAACTACCGCAATCCGGCCGAGATCTTCGCGGTGGCGGCAGCCGAGATCCGCCGGATCCACCCCGACCTGGAGCTGCCCAGCGCGGTGCGGTCCACCGGGGTGGATCCGGTGGCGCTGACCGTGCCGGCGGCGGAGCTGGCCCCGGCGACGGTGGACGCGGTGGAAACGGTGCTCGCCGAGGTGGCGGGGACGGTCGGCGTGATCACGCCGGTGCCCCGCCGGGACGAGGTCGCCGGCTGGCTGGGCGACCGTGGCGGGACGCGACTCCAGGTGGTGGACAGCCTCCAGGCCAAGGGCATGGAGTACGACGGGGTGGTGCTGGTCTGTCCGGGCGAGATCCGGGCCGAGCCGGGCTCCGGGGTGCGGACGCTCTACGTGGCGCTGTCCCGGGCCACCCAGCGCCTGACCACCGTCGATCCCCTCGGCTGAACCACCGGTCCCGAGCGGCCCGAGCCGGCCGGAGGTCCGATCCTCACTTGCATACATAGCGATGTGAGCATAGATTGGACCGGGTTCGCGGCGGCGACGGAGGGTGTGCAGGTGGGCGCAGGTCATGACCACAGCGCGACGATCAGCAACGCCGCGCACCGGCACCGCGGTCGGCTCTGGGCGGCGTTCGGGCTGCTCACCGTGTTCATGGTGGTCGAGGCGGTGGCCGCGTTCGGTACCGGCTCACTGGCCCTGCTCTCCGACGCCGGGCACATGTTCACCGACGTGCTCGGCATCGGGATGGCCCTGGCCGCGATCACCGCGACCCGACGGGCCGCGCAGGACCCGCAGCGCACCTTCGGCCTCTACCGGCTGGAGGTGCTCGCCGCGCTGGCCAACGCCCTGCTGCTCAGCGGGGTGGCGGTCTACGTGCTGATCGAGGCGGTCCGCCGGTTCGGCGAGCCACCCGAGGTGCTGGCCACCCCGATGCTGGTGGTGGCGGTGCTCGGCCTGCTCGCCAACCTGGTCGCGTTCGCGCTGCTGCGCGAGGGCGCGAAGGAGAGCATCAACCTGCGCGGGGCGTACCTGGAGGTGGTCGGCGACCTGCTCGGCTCCCTCGGCGTGATCGTGGCCGCACTGCTGATCGCCGGCACCGGCTGGTGGTGGGCCGACCCGGTGGTGGCCGTGGCGATCGGCGTGTTCATCCTGCCGCGTACCTGGCGACTCGGGCGGGCGGCGGTGCGGATCCTGGTGCAGGCCGCCCCGGAGCACCTCCAGGTGACCGCCGTGCACGACCGGCTGACCGCCGTGCCCGGCGTCACCGAGGTGCACGACCTGCACGTCTGGACGCTCACCTCGGGCATGGACGTCGCCTCCGCGCACCTCACCCTGGCCACCGGGGCCGAGGTCGGCGCGGTGCTGGCCGCCGCCCGCGGCGCCCTGCGGGACGACTTCCACATCGAGCACGCCACCCTCCAGATCGAGCCGGGCAGCGCCCCCGGCGCCTGCGGCCCGACGCACTGGTGACCACGGAGGCCAACCGCCCTGCGGGCGGGCGCGACACCACCGGAGCGTCACGGAACCTCTGTGAGTGCGGCGATCACGCTAGCTTTTGTCCTGTTTACCCCATAAAGGGGTATTCACTCCCGTACCCTCAGTCACGAGGTGGACGGGTGTCCCACCCGTACCGGTAGGCTCGGCTCCGGCCTCCGCCAGGCGGCGCCCACCGGCGCCGGCGGTGGCCGCCGCCTAATCGCCCACCAGGGCGAACCGGGGAACCATGTTCCTGGGGTGCATCCGCGTCAGCGGTAGGGATCTTCCGTCCCGAACCCGTCAGCTAACCCGGTCGGCGGCTGACGGAAGGACTCTGTATGCGGGTAGGAACCACCACACGGCTGTTGGCCGCAGTCGTCACGACCCTCGCGCTCGGCGTGTCGTCCGCGCCGTTCACCCCGGCCGTCGCCGCGCCCGTCACCCGGCTCGCCGCTCCCGGCGACGACGACGAGGGCGGCACACCGGCCCTCCGCGAGCAGCTCGACGCGGCCAGCAAGGGTTGGGTCGAGGCGAAGGCCGCCCTGGAGCGCTCCACCAAGCGCCAGCAGGAACTCGACGGCCAGCTCAAGAGCATCGAGGCCCAACTGGTCGTGCAGACCGGAAAGGTCGGCCAGATCGCCGGAGCGGCCTACCGCACCGGCCGCCTCGGACCGATGTCCGCCCTGCTCAACAGCAACAGCCCGGGCGGCTTCCTGGACCGCGCGGCGGCGCTGGAGACGGTCGCGGCCCGGGAGGACCAGGAACTGCGCACGATGATCGAGACCCGGGACCAGGCCACCCGGACCCGGGCGGCGGTCAGCCGCGAGATCACCGAGCAGCGCAAGCAGGTCGCCACCATGGGCAAGCGCAAGGATCAGGCCGAACGCGCGTTGGCGGTGGCCGCCGCCGACAAGCCGGCCCCCACCTCCCGGGACTCCGGCAGCTCGGACGGCACGTCCAGCAGCAACGCCAAGGGAGCGCCCCGCAACTCCGACGGCTCCTGGCCGTCCGAGTCGTGCAGCGTCAACGACCCGACGCCGGCCAACGGCTGCATCACCCCGCGCACCCTCAACGCCCTGAACCAGGCCAAGGCCGCCGGCTTCACCCGGTACGTCTCCTGCCACCGGCCCAGCGGGTCCGGCGAGCACCCCAAGGGGCGGGCATGCGACTTCGCCGCCCAGAAGAACGGCTTCGGCGGGGTGGCCAGTGGCGGCGACCGGACGTACGGCAACAACCTGGCCGCGTACTTCATCCGCAACGCCGACCGGCTCGGTGTGCTCTACGTGATCTGGTTCAAGCGGATCTGGCTGCCGAGCAGCGGCTGGAAGTCGTACAGCGGGGGCAACGGCGACCCGTCCAGCGACCACACCAACCACGTTCACCTGTCGATGATCTGAGCACCACCTCGGGTGGCCCGTGCACGGCGGGCGGGCCACCCCCACCACCCCGCCGACGGTCAGGCAGCAGCCGGAGCGTCGCCGCCGGACCGGCCGTCCAGCACCGCGCCGAGCCGGCTGGCCAGCCCCAGGTGAGCGGCACGGGCCTGCCGGAAGGCGTAGCCGAACAACGGTGCCGGCGCGGCGAGGGTGATCTCCACGTCGATCCGCAGCAGGTCACCCTCCATCCGGAGCCGGGTGTGGTTGCGGACCGTGGTGGCGGGCTGCTGCCGGGCCACCGTCACGATCTCGTCCTGCCCGACCAGCAGGACGTCGGCCTGGTAGGTGACGGGGAACCGCAGCGGCCCCAACTCCAGCCGGTCGGTGATCGCATAGCTGGCCACGGCGCCCGGTCGGGCCGGCAACCGGCGCACCCGGACGATCAGGGGATGCAGCTCCTCCTGCCGGGACAGATCGCTCAGCAGCGCCACCGCGTCCGCCCGTGAGCAGTGCGCCTGCACCGTGTAGCTGAAGCTCTCCCGCCGGACCACCACCGGGCCTCCTGACCTGTCGTCGGTCGCCCGATCGTGCCGTACCGGAGACCGGCTGGCAACGTTCCGGCCGGGCGGCGACGACACCGACGGTGACAGGGGGTGTTCACACCGGCCCGCCGGCACCCGGCCGGCAGTGTGCCCGCAGCCTGGCTCAGGCCGGCGGCGGGCCCGCGCTCCGGCTCAGGCCGCCGGCCTACCCGCGGCCCGGCTCAGGCCCCCGGCAGCACCTCGGGGGTGGCGGCACCGGCGAAGTACGGCTCCGGGGCACCGAAGAGGCCGAGCAGGCCGGTGACCCAGAGCTGCCGGTGCACGAACCGGCTCGGCTCGGTGACGATCAGCTTGACCCCGCTGACCTCGGCCGTCTGGAAGCCGGCGACCATCGCGCTGATGCCGACGGAGTCGATGAAGGTGACCAGCCGCATGTTCAGCTCGATCCGCGCCGGCCGCCCCTTGGCCAGCACCTCGGCGATCGCCTCACGTACCTCGTATGCGGTGTCGACGTCGATCTCGCCACGGGGGGCGATCTCGATGACACCGGCCGGCAGGACCGACTTCACGATCGACAGGCTCACGCGAGCACCTCCACTCGCCCGTCTCCGGGCGCCTCATCAGTACGCGGGCCGCGACCGAGAGTATTCCTCCGATGGCCTCGGTCGCCACCCCTCGGGATGAGCAATTCGCGGATCCGGACGGACCGGACCGTCCCTCTCCGCACCGTTGCTGGTCCTGTTCTCTTGGACTTCCCTTGGACGGCCCGCACGCCCCGGCCGTTCCAACCGTCCCAGAGTAGCGGCCCGGGTCCACCACGACCCGAATCCCGCAGGTCGGGCGAGCCCCGCCGGACGTGGCGGCGCTGGTTGTGCCAGGTACCTAACGTGGGCGAGAGATGGGTCACCACGACGGAGGAGACGATCGATGATCAGGAGACTACTCGGTCTGGCCGGGGTCGGCGTGCTGCTCGCTCTCGTGCTCGCCTGCGGCTTCGGCGGTGGAGACGACGACGATGACGACGACGGGGACGATTTCGCCCGCGCCACGTCCGTGGTCACGGTCCGCTAGCAGCACCGGGGTTTGCGCTCCGGCCGGTCGGGGCACTGGGTCGGTGACCGGCCGGAGCACCGGCCGGCGAGCGAACCGCCACGCGCCGCAGAGACGTCGAAGTCCGAAGTGGCCGCAGACTTCGGCACCCGAGGAGGTAACCACGATGTTCGGCAGCAACCTTCTGGAGCGCCGCAGCAGGCCCGAGCGCATCGCCGACCAGGCCTGGCACCAGCTGCTCTCCGCGGTCGACTCGGCCGGTGACAGCGTCCGGGACGCCGCCCGGTCGGTCCGGGACTCCGGGCTGACCGACGCCGGCGACCTGGTCGGCTCGACCGCCGACGAGGCACGTCGGCGGGCGACCCTCGCCTTCGACGCGCTCGCCGGTCGTCGTCCGGCCCTGCCCTGGGCGTTGCTGATCAGCGCCGCGCTGGTCGGCGCGGCGATCGGCTGGGCCGCCGGCACCGCCGCGCGGGCCGCCGGCAGCCAGAGCGACCGGGCCGCCGACGACATCGAGTTCGTCGACGTGGACCGGCCGAACTCCCCGGTCGGCCTGGACGACTGACCCAGCCCGGCCCTGTTGCACGGCAGGCCCCGGTCGCGCCCCTCGGCGTCGACCGGGGCCTGCGCCGTTCCACCACCCCGACCCGACGTCACCCCGACCGGCTGCGCCGCCCGCCGCCGACTCCCCTCTCGGACAAGCCCATGATCCACTCCGTCGGGCCGATCTAGCGGCATCAACCACGAGCTATGCCGCTACCTCGCCACCAACGAGTCGATCAAGGTCGTCAGCGCGGGCCGGACAGGCCGCCGGCTCCCCCGGGTGGACCGGGAGAGCCGGCGGGTGTCGGACAGTCGTCAGCGACTGGTGCAGGTGACCGCCGGGACGGCGTTGCTGCCGGTGACGTTGGCGGTGAAGCCGATGCTGGTGGTGGCACCGGCGCCGAGCGCACCGTTCCACCCGGCGTCACGCACCGAGACGGTCGCCCCGGTCTGGGTGTACGTGCCACCCCAGAGCGAATTGATCGTCTGGCCGTTCGCGAACGTCCAGCCCAGCGTCCAGCCGGTGATCGCGCTGGTACCGGCGTTACGCACCGTCACCTCACCCTGGAAACCACCGGGCCACGATCCGGTCACCTTGTACGTCGCCGCGCAACCGCCGGTCGGCGGCGGCGTGGTCGGGGGCGGCGTGGTCGGCGGGGGCGTGGTGGGCGGCGGCGTGGTGGGCGGGGGCGTGGTCGGCGGAGGCGTGGTGGGCGGCGGCGTCGTCGGCGGAGGCGTGGTGGGCGGAGGCGTCGTCGGCGGAGGCGTCGTCGGCGGGGGCGTGCCACCGAGCCGGTCGGCGACCAGGATGCCCCGGCCGTTGGTGCCCAGGTAGACCCGACCGTAGACCCTCGGGTCACCGGTCAGCGCCTCGCCCGCGTTGCCGTACTGGTGCTGGTCGTCGTTGATCCGCACCCAGGCCGCGCCGGCGTTGTCGGAACGGTAGACCCCGCTCTTGCCGTCGACGGTACCGAAGGTGAACACCGCCGGGTACGTCTGCCCGGGGGCCGCCTTGCCGAAGCCGACGTTCACCGCCGCCGACACCCCGGCCAGCTTGGTGAAGGTGGCCCCGGAGTCGGTGGAGCGCCACAGCCCGCCCTCACCGGCCAGCCAGATGTCGCCCTCCTTGCCGGGTACCGCCTTGAACTTGACGTTGCCGGTGGCCGGCAGGCCGGTGGCGGCGGACGCGGTGAAGCTGGCCCCACCGTTGCTGCTGACGTAGAACTTGCCGGCGCTGAAGCCGTAGAACTTGTTCTTGTTGACCCGGTCGGACTCGACCACGGCGTTGGCCGGGATGCCGGTGGCGGCGGTCCACGAGTTGCCGAACCCGACCGAGCGGATCACCTGCTGCCCGGGGTCACCCGGGGCCCAGACGAACTGGCTGCCGTCGGCGGCGGCGGCGACCGTGCCGCCGTTGTTGACCCCGCCGGGCTCGCTGCCCTGGAACCAGTTCGCCCCGCCGTCGGTGGAGAACGCGACGTGGCTGTCGTTGGGGCGGTCGGCGTCGGTGAAGTTGCCGGCCCGGACCATCGTCGCCGGGTTCGCCTCGGCGTAGTCGAGGCTGGTGGTGGTGGTGAAGACCGGCTGGGTGAACAGCATCGGCGGCACCGCGTCGAGGTCGGTGTGCCGGAAGCCGCCGATGTCACCGAGCCCGCTGATCAGCGGCGCCCCGGTGGGCGGGCTGATCAGGTCCTGTACGGCGGTCTCCTCCAGGCCCTTGACCATCGGCTTGATGGTGAGCTTGCCGCCGGTGTCCCACTTGGTGAGGTCGTTGCTGCCGTAGATGGTCGCGCCGGTGCCGTACATGAAGCGGTTGGAGTCGAACGGGTCGATCTCCACCGACTCGTTCATCCAGCCCAGCTTCGGGGACTCCTCCGGCGGGGCCGGGTTGGCCCCGAAGGTCAGCCACGGCACCGAGCTGATGTCCATCGTGAACTTCTTGGTGCGCTCCGGGTAGCTGCCGAACTCCCAGATCCGGCTCCAGGTCGCGCCGCCGTCGGTGCTGCGCCAGAAGATCGCGTCCGGCCACCAGGAGATCTGGGTGGCGACCATCAGGGTGTTCGGCTTCTGCCGGTCGATGGTCAGCCCCGAATAGCCGAAGTAGGCGTCGCTGCTGGACGACGGGATCGGGCTGATCTGCGTCCACGCGCCGGTGGCCCGGTTGAACTTCCAGACGTCACCCTTGCCGCCGTCGTACGGGCCGCCGGTGTCGCTGGTGGCGATGTAGAGGAAGCCGCCGACCGGGTCGACCACGCCCTTGTGGGCCAGGTAGCCGGTGGGCTGGCCGGCGATCCGCTCCCAGCTCGTGCCACCGTTCGTCGAGCGGTACACCGGGTTCGCCTTGTCGGCCACCCCGACGTAGATGGTCTGGGTGGCGTTACCGGCCGTACCGGTGCTCTTGTCGAAGGTGACCCAGGTCAGACCCTGGTTCTGGCTCTGGTAGCCGGTGGTGTCGTTGGGGTCGGCCCGGTAGTTGCCGACGTTCGGGAAGTTCGCCACCTTGGCCCAGGTGGCCCCGTAGTCTGTGCTGCGCCACAGGCCGTTGCCGCCCTCCGCGCCGTAGTAGATGACGCTGTTCTTGTTGGGGTCGACGGCGAGCCGCTCCCCCATGCCCCGGCCGGGCATGTTGCCGCCGTTCTTGAACGGCAGCACGGTGGCCTGCCAGGTGGCGCCCTTGTCCGAGGAGCGCAGGATCGCGCCGTTGTTCGGATCCCAGTCGTTGGTGTACATGCCGACGGCCGCGTACACCCGGTTGGTCTGCACCGGGTCGGTGGCCAGGCTGACCACCCCGTTGTAGCCCCACTTGTCCGCGCCGACCCAGTCGAGCAGCGGCGTCCAGGACTGGCTGGCCTGCTCCCACCGGTACGCACCGCCGATGTCGGTGCGCGCGTAGATCAGGTTCTTCTCGGTCTGGTTGAAGATGATGCCGGGGACGAAGCCGCCGCCGTCGATCCGGACGTTCTTCCAGGTGTACGGTTCCGCCGCCGCCGCGGCGGCCTCGGTGGACGGTGCGATGGTGAACTGTACGGCCACGACGGCCGTCGCGGCGGCCAGCACGGTGGTGACCGCGCCGACGAGACTTCTCCGCATCTGCGGTTCCTCTCGGGATGCCAGGGTGAGGGTGCGACGGCCCGACGAGGGACGTCGACAGGTGCGAAGAGCTGCCCTGGCTCCCCGCCGGCACGCTTGGCTCCCGCTGCCGAAGAAGAAGTCAACAGTAACCGGTACGCCGCCGAATTAGGAAGCGCTCCCAACTAACTCGGCCATCAGAGCCGGTAGATGACGTCCTCGCCGACCATCTCGCGACTGATGCCCAGCCCGTCCACCGGCCGGGCGGCCACGTCCGCCCACGGGGTGCCCGGTGCCCAGCCCGGCAGCAGCACCACCGTGCGCAGCCCGACCTGCCGCAGGTACGCCACCGAGGTGGCGTCCGGGAAGGTCATGCTCGCCGCCCGGATCCGCTCCTGGGACTGCGGGGTGAAGGACGCGAGCCCGTTGACCACCTTGGGGAACCCGTCGGTGGACCAGAGCATCACGTGCAGTTCCCGGATGCCGTCGCTGGGCAGCACCAACGCCGGACCGGTCAACCCGCGCAGCACGGCCGGCTGCTCCGGTGCCGGCACGTGCGGGGTGCGGTTGACCCCCTCCAGCAGGACCAGCACCAGCGGCAGCAGCAGCGCCAGCCGGGCCAGCCGCCACCGCTGCCCGCCCTGCTTCCGGGCCGGCTCCGGGGCGACCTCCTGCGTCGCCGCTGCGGACCAGGCCGCCGGCCGCAGCACCGGCCGCGCCCCGGGCTCCGCGTCCGCCCACGCCGCCGGCCGCAGCGCCGGCCGCGCCCCCACCGGTTCCGGCACCTGTTCCTCGGCCGGTCGCGCCCCCGACGCCGGCTCCGGCGCCTGCTCACCGGCCGGCTCCGTCCCCGACGCCGGCTCCGGCAGCGGGTCACGGGCCGGAGCGGACGCCGGCTCGCGCACCGTCAACGCCCCCGCGGCGAGCAGGCCGAGCAGCAGGGTCGTCCACAGCACCAGCCGGCCCGGGGTGCGTACCCCGTCCCAGCCGGGGGCGTGCTCGACCAGCGTCACGTAGCCCGGGTCGCCGTCGCCCCCGAACGTGGTGCCCGCCGCCAGCGCCACACTGACCAGCGCCGCACCGGCCAGCATCAGCCGGTGCCGCAGCCGCCACGCGGAGAAGAAGATCCCGGCCATCGCCACCGACAGCAGCACCACCCCGGGCAGCAGCGTCATCTCACCGGGAAAACCGAGCGTGGCCCGGGCCGCCTCGTGCCGCTCCCCCCACAGCCAGGACTCCGGCGGCGCGGTGACGAACCCGCGCCACGACGGGGAGAACATCTCGATCTGCGCCACCGTCCGCCGGCCGGACGGGTTGCGGGCCACCACCTCGAAGTACGGCGCGGCCATCGCCAGGGTCACCCCGGCGAACCCGATCCCCCCGGCCAGGTCGGCCAGGAGCAGGCGACGCGGCACCGCCGGACGGGCCCGGCGACGCCACCACACCACGCCGTACGTCACCGCGACGCCGAGGCAGATCAGCCCCAGCACGTACGCGAAGGGCAGGCCGATGCCGAAGCCGAGGGTGACCTGCCAGGCGGCGGTCGCCCAGCCGGCGACCACCCAACCGGGGCGGATCCGGTCGGGGCGGTGACCGTGCCGCAGCGACCAGCCGTGCCCGCGGGCCAGCATGGCCAGTGCGAGGGCGATCCCGCCGATGCTGAGCACGTGCAGGTGACCGGCCTGGGCGAGCTTCCACGGGGCGTAGGCGAAGGACACCCCGGCCACCGCCGAACCGGCCAGACCGGCCCCCAACTGCCGGGCCAGCGCGTACGCGCCGAACAGGGCCAGCGCATGGGTCAGCATGTAGAGCAGGTTGTAGCGCACCACGGCGGCCACCGGACCGTCCCCGATCATGCCGAACGGGGCGTAGCCGAGCAGCGTGTCGGAGTAGGCGTAGGTGTACGGCTCGGGATAGAACGTGTTCGAGTGCCAGACCTGGAACGGGTTGGTCAGCAGCGCGTGCCCGCCCCAGGCCACCTGCCAGGCCTGGAGCGTCGGATCCCCGGTGTCCTGCGGGATGGTGCTCGCCGGATCGCGCAGGGTCGGCCAGGTCAGCACCACCGCCAGCACCAGCGCGGCGACCGCCGCCAGCGTCCACTCGTGCCGGGCCACCCGCCACGACACACCCGCCAGCCGGCGGCCGACAATCCGCATCCGATCGACGTCCATCTCTCCACCCCGCCCTTCGCCGTCCGTCAGACTGCCCGAGTCCGATCCGGTTGTCGACACCGCGACCCGCCCGAATTTCGACGCCGGGTCCGCTCCGCCGGTCCGAATCCGATCTGACCGGGCGGCCGGGCGGCCGTCGGGGCGGCCCGGACACCGGAGGATGCCCGCCACGGACCACCCGGCGGTGACGGCCGGAAAGGCGCGGCTGGCACCCGCCCTGACCGCCCGGAGGCACGGCCGACGGCCGAGGACCACCCGGCCCGGGTGAGCCGGCCTCACCCGGGCCGGCGGAGGGTGGGAGGCATGACTGGATCCGACGGACCGATCCGACCCGGAGCTCCGGCCCCCGCGTTCACCCTGCCGGCCACCCCGGACGGGCGACAGACCGGACCCGGGCAGTTCCGTGGCCGACCGGTGGTGCTCGCCTTCTACCCCGCCGACTGGTCCCCGGTCTGCGCCGACCAGATGGCGCTGTACCAGGCCGCGATGCCCGAGTTCGAGCGGTACGGCGCGGCCGTGCTGGGCATCTCCGTGGACAGCATCTGGTCACACCGGGCCTTCGCGGCGGCCAAGGGCATCCGGTTTCCGCTGCTTGCCGACTTCGAACCCAAGGGCGAGGTGAGCCGCAGCTATGGGGCGTACACCCCGCAGGGGCAGGCCACCCGGGCACTGGTGGTGGTCGACCCGGTCGGCACGGTGGCCTGGAGCTACCTCTCCCCGGCCGAGGTGAACCCCGGGGCCGATGGCATCCTCGACGCGCTGGACCGGCTCGGCGCCGAACGGCAGGTGACGGCCCGATGAGCACCCCGTTGCAGGTCACCGCCCGCCTCCGGACACCGGTGACCGAATCCGACCACATCCGCGGCCCGGTGGACGCCCCGGTCACCCTGGTCCAGTACGGCGACTTCCAGTGCCCGTACTGCGGGGCGGCGTATCCGAACCTGGCGGAGCTGCTGCGGCAGCGCCGGGACACGGTCCGGCTGGTCTACCGGCACTTCCCGATCACCAACCTCCACCCGTACGCCGAACGGGCCGCCGAGGTGGCCGAGGCGGCGGGGCGGCGGGACCGGTTCTGGGAGATGCACGACTGGCTCTACGAACACCAGGACCAACTCGACCCGGTGCACCTGTCGCTCGGCGTGGAGCAGGTGGGGCTGCCGCCGGACGAGATCGGCGCGGAGGTCGACCGGAACGCCTACGGCGACCGGGTGCGGCACGACTTCACCGGGGGCATCCGCAGCGGGGTGAACGGCACTCCCACCCTGTTCATCGACGGCCACCGCCACGAGGGCGGTTTCGACCTACCCGCCCTGTTGACCGCAGTGGACACCACCACCCCGTAACCAACCCGCCCACCCCACCACCCGCGCCCCCACCCCACCCCACCCCACGCCCGCGCCCCACACCCGCCCCGGCCCAGCCCCGGCCCCGGCCCCGGCCCCGGTGATCAAGAGGTTTACGCCGTCTTGAAGATCAAAGTTGACGCAGACCTCTTGATCACGTGACGCAAACCTCTTGATCACCGGGGGCGGGCGGGCACGAAGGGTGGGGCGAGGAGGGCTGGGTGGGATGGGCACGGTGGGGTGGGAGGGCTGGGCGGGGTGCGGTGTGGGGTGGGGTGGGGTTGGTTAGAGGAGGTGGAGGGCTCGGGCTCGGTGGACGGCTTCGCGGCGGCGGGTGGCGTCGAGTTTGCGGTAGATGTTGCGTACGTGCGTCTTGACGGTGTTGACCGACAGGGACAGTTCACTGGCGATCTCCACGTTGGACAGGATGCTCTGCAGGTAGCGCAGGATGGTCAGTTCCCGCTCGGTGAGCGGCTCCCCCAGCGCCGGCACCGTCTCGCCGGCTCCCCGGCGCGGGCCGCCCGCTCCCTGCCCTGCCGGTGTCTCGGCGTCGCGCACCAGCTCGCTGACCTGCGGCCAGTACGCCGTGCCCGAGTCCAGGTGAGCGGCGAGCACATCGCGAACCTCCGGTTCGGCCCGGGTGAACACCCGCCGGTGGCCGTGTCGACCGGCCAGGTCGAGCACCCGCTCCAACTGTCGGCCGGCCCGCCGTCCGTCACCCGCCCGCCGGGACAGCACCGCGTCCAGCACACCGGCGGCCAGCCGTACCGACAGCGGCCAGTCGGCGGCGTCCGGGGCATCCCAGTCGGGTAGCGCGCCGGTGGCGGCCCGGACGTCACCGGCCCGCAGTTCCATCCGGGCCAGCGCCAGGGCCAGCACGGGCGTCGGGTCCGGTTGCCGGGTGGCCCGCTCGGCCAGCAGCCGACGGGCGGTGTCCAGATCGCCCTGCTCGCCACGGACGTCCACCTCAACGGCCAGCAGCCGGTCGGCCAGCTCCCCGCTCCCGGCCGCTTCCCTGACGTCGGACAGCGCGTCCCGGGCGCGTAGCGCCATCTCGATGGCCGCTGCCGGTTCACCGGAGTCGCGCAACAACGCCGCCCGGCACAGCGCGGCCACCGCACCGACGACCGCCGCCGCCGGGTCGGTGCCGACCACGCCACCGGCCGCACCGGCCGCCGCCAGCTCGACGGTCGACACCGCCGGGTCGGTGCCGACCGTGCCGAGGGCCGCACCGGCCGCCGCCAGTTCGGCGGTCGCCTCCGCCGGCTGGTCCCGGTACAGGGCCACCAGGGCCAGCGCCAGGTGCGCGTACCCGCAGTCGATCCGGCTCGACCAGCCCTGGCAGGGTGGCATGGCCAGGGCCGCCCGGGCGGTCTCGTCGGCCGGCGACAGCTCGCCGGCGAGGGCGAGCAGCAGGGCTGTCCGGGTCGCGCCGACCAGCTCGGTCCGGGGCCGACCGGACCGCCGGGCCGCCGCCAGCGCCCCGGCGAACCGGGTCCTGGCCGCCATCAGGTTCCCCTCGGCCAGGTCGGTCAGCCCCAGCGCGGTGCCCGCCACCGCCCGCACGTCCGCGTCCTCCCCGGTCCGGGGATCGTCGTCCGTCGGCGCTCCCGCCATGCCGAGGGAAGCGGGTGGACCGTCCCGCGTCGGCGCTCCCGCCACGCCGGCATCCGCCACCCCGGGGGGAGCGGTACCGACGGCGAGCAGCCGGGCGGCTCTGCGGCGTACCTCCGGATGGTCGCCGGCGAGTCGGGCCAGGGTGAGTTCCAGTGCCCCGGCCAGCCGGCGGAACCGGTCCCGGCGGGGGGCCGGCAGCGTGCGGGCCGCCGCCACCGCGTCCCGCAGCCGGGCGGTCGCCATCTCGGTGTCCCCCGCGTACGCCCGTTCGGTGCCGGCCGCCAACGCCAGCTCAGGATCCCGCCGGACCGCCTCGGCCGGCGGTGGCGGTGGCGGTGGCACGTGCGACGTCTCGTAGGGCACCAGCTCCGGCCAGTGGGTCAGCAGCAGCCCGGTGGCCCGGTCCCACTGCCCGGCGGTGAGCGCGTGGCGCAGCGCGTCGGCCGGTCGGTCGTGGTCGGCGTGCCAGTCGGCGGCCCGGCGGTGCAGCTCGCCGCGTTCCCGCTCGTCGAGGCCGGCGAGTTCCTGCCGGAGCAGGTCGCCCAGCATGGGGTGCGGCCGGTACCAGGGCGGGTCGCTGTCGTCGCGGTGCAGGAATCCGCCCTCGCGGACCAGCCCGGCCAGCACCTGACCGGAGTCGGTCCGCCCGGTCAGCGTGTCGGCCAGGTCGGCACGGACCGCGCCACCGACGGCACAGCGCCGCAGCAGTTCCCGGGCCGGCGGCGGCAGCTGGGTGAGCACCTCGGCGCGCAGGTACGCCGCCACGTCCGGATGGTCGCCGCCGAACCGTTGCACCCACCGGGCCGGATCGGGCTGCTGCCGGGCGGCCAGCACGGCGAACCGCAGGCCGGCCGGCCACCCGCCGGTGCGTTCCCGCAGTCGTCCGACCGCCGCCGCCGGCAGCGGCACCCCGTGCGCCACCAGCAGGTCGGCCACCTCGTCGACGGTGAAGGACAGGTCGTCGGGCCCCAGCTCGGTCAGGTCGCCGGCCAGTCGCAGCCGGTGCAGGGCCGGCGGGAGGTCGACCCGCGCGGCGGCGACGAGACGCAGCCGCCCGTCCGCGTGCCGGAGCAGGAACTCCAGCCCGGTCAGCACGGCCGGATCGGTGACCCGGTGCAGGTCGTCGAGGACCAGCCGGACCGGACGTTCCCGGGTCGCCAGCTCCGCGGCGAGCGACTCCACCTGCTCGGGACGGGGCGGGGTGACCGTCGACGACGCGGTCGGCCCGGCCCGGCCCGTGCCGCGCAGGGCCGCCGCGAGGTAGGCCCACAGCCGTTCCCCGCTGTCGCCCGCCTCGACCTGCACCCAGGCCGGTGACTCCTGTTGCAGGTCCCGGCCCTGGTCTCCGTCCGACCCGCGCGCCCAGGCGGTGAGCAGCGTCGTCTTGCCCCAGCCGGCGGGTGCCCGGACCAGGGTGAGGCTGCCGGCGACCCCGTCGTCGAGCAGGCCGAGCAGCCGGGGTCGCCAGAGCATCGGCTCCGGCAGGGCGGGCGGGGCGAGCCGGGACGCCAGCAGTGGCGGGCCGCCGGACGCCTCGCCGCCCCCGGTGCTGGTGCGCTGCTGCGGCATCCGTCCCACCCCCGTCCGCACGGCCTCCCCCGGTCGGCGGCGGTTACCCGACGCGGCCCGGTTCACCCCTTCGGGACGAGTGCGGTTCACCCGGCCGCCGCCGACCATGGTCGGACCGGACGACCGACCGGACGGGACGGGCCGCGCGGAACAGACCGCTCCGACGGGAGAGGCGGGTGGTACGGATGGGACGGCTGGGCGTATCCCGGTGGTGGCACCGCCGACCGGCGGCCGGAGCCGGCGCGGGATCGGGTCGTTGGCAGGTGGTGACCGTCGGCGTGCCGGCGGTCGAGCTGCTGCCCGAGGGGCGGTGGCCGGAGCCGCTGCGGTCGCTCGCCGGCGCGGTGGAGGTCGACCTGCGGCCGGCACCCGGCGGCCGGGGCACCGAGTTGGCGGTCCGCCCGCTCGGCGGGGTCGCCGCGCTGCCCGGGATGGCCGCCCACCTGGTCGGCGACGATCCGGACGGCTACCTGCGGCAGGTGCTGCGCGCGGTCCGGCAGCTCGTCGAGACCGGCGAGGAGCTGCGCGCCGACCGACCCGTCGCCGAGCGGCCGGCGCACCACCGGCCGGTCGCCGTCCGCCCGGTGGTGCCGGGGTGAGGGCGCTGTGCTGGGAGGGCGCCGACCGGCTCGCGGTACGCGAGGTGCCCGACCCGGAGCTGCGTAACGCCCACGACATGATCGTCCGGGTCCGGCGTAGCGCCACCTGCGGGGCCGACCTGCCGCTGCTCGCCGGCCGGGTGCCGGGGCTCGCCGCCGGGGACGTGCTCGGGCACGAGTTCCTCGGCGAGGTGGCCGAGGTCGGACCGGCGGTACGCCGGCACCACGTCGGCGACCGGGTGGTGGTCTGCGCTGCCGTGGCCTGCGGAAACTGCTGGTACTGCCGGCAGCGGCTCTACTCCTGTTGCGACAACGGCACCACCACCGGGACGGCCACCGAAGCGGCCTGGGGCCAGCCCACCGGAGGCTGCTACGGCCACCCCCGGGCGGCGGGCGGGTTCGCCGGCGGCCACGCCGAGTACGTCCGGGTGCCGTACGCCGACGTCGGGGCGTTCGCCGTGCCCGACCCGATCAGCGACGACCGGGCGGTCTTCGCCTCGGACGCCGCCCCCGCCGGGTGGATGGGGGCCGAGCTGGGTGCGGTCCGCCCCGGTGACGTGGTCGCGGTCTGGGGGGCGGGCGCGGTGGGGCAGCTCACCGCGCAGGCGGCGACGGCGCTCGGCGCGGACCGGGTGATCGTGATCGACCGGTATCCGGACCGGCTGCGGATGGCCGAACGGCACGCCGGTGCCGAGACGTTGCACTACGAGCACACCGACGTCCCCGCCGAGCTGCGGGAACGCAGTGGCGGCCGGGGTCCTGACGTCTGTGTGGAGGCGGCCGGGGTGGCCGACGGCGGTGGCCGTCCGGTCTCGCTCGCCGACCGGTTCACCGGCCGGGGCGGCCCGGTCGAGGATCCGCTGGCGGTCCGGGAGGCGGTGCACGCCTGCCGCAAGGGCGGCACCGTCTTCGTCTCGGGCAGCTTCAGCGGCTTCGTGGACTCCTTTCCGCTGGGCGCGGTGATGCACAAGGGGCTCACCCTGCGCAGCGCCCGGCAGCACGGCCAGCGATGGATTCCGATGCTGCTGGAGCGGATGGCCCGCGACGAGCTGCGGACCGAGCACCTGGCGACGCACCGGTTCGGGCTGGACCAGGGCCAGGCCGGTTACGCGTTGTTCCGGGACCGGGCCGACGGCTGCGTCCGGGCCGTCTTCACACCGCACGGGTGACGGCCGGGCGCGGGTGGCACACTCGGCGGATGCCCCACGACCGCCCGTACGACATCGTCCTGTTCGGCGCGACCGGCTTCACCGGCGGGCTGACCGCCGGGTACCTGGCCCGCAACGCCCCGGCCGGGTTGCGCTGGGCGCTGGCCGGACGGGATCCCGCGAAGCTGGCCGCGGTCCGGGACCGGCTCGCCGGCATCGACCCGGCCCTGGCCGCGCTGCCGCTGCTCACCGCCGACGTCACCGACGCCGCGTCGCTGCGCGCGGTGGCCGAGGGTACCCGGGTGCTCGCCACCACTGTCGGGCCGTACGTGCACCACGGCGAGCCGCTGGTCGCCGCGTGTGCCGCCGCCGGCACCGACTATCTCGACATCACCGGTGAGCCGGAGTTCGTGGACCTGATGTACGTGCGGCACCACGCCGAGGCGGTACGCACCGGTGCCCGGCTGGTGCACGCCTGCGGTTTCGACTCGGTCCCGCACGACCTGGGCGTCTGGTACACGGTCCGGCACCTGCCGGCGGACGGGCCGATCGCCGTGGACGGGTTCGTCCGGGCCGGGGGGCAGTTCTCCGCGGGGACGTACCACTCGGCGCTCACCGCGTTCGCGCGTACCGGGGAGGCGAAGCGTGCGGCGCTGGCCCGCCGGGCGGTCGAGCCCCGACCGGACGGTCGCCGGGTCCGGGCGGTGCCCGGCAGGGTGGGCCGCTCGGCGGCGACCGGCATGTGGGCGGTGCCGCTGCCCACCATCGACCCGCAGGTGGTCCGCCGGTCGGCCGCCGCCCGGCCGGAGTACGGCCCGGACTTCCGGTACCGGCACTTCGCCGCCGTCCGGCGGCTGCCGACGGTGCTGCTGGCCGGGGTGGGGATGGCCGGTCTCGTCGGGCTGGTGCGGCTGCCGCCGACCCGGCGCTGGCTGCTCGGCCGACGGGCCTCCGGGCAGGGGCCGAGCGCGGAGCAGCGGGCCAGGTCGTGGTTCCGGGTGCGGTTCGTCGGCACGGGCGGGGGCCGCACGGTCCGCACCGAGGTCTCCGGCGGTGATCCGGGCTACGACGAGACGGCCAAGATGCTCGCCGAGTCGGCGCTCTGCCTGGCGTACGACGACCTGCCGGCCACGGCCGGGCAGCTGACCCCGGTGGCCGCGATGGGTGACGCGCTGCTGGACCGGTTGGTGAAGGCCGGGATGACGTTCCGGGTGCTGCCGGCGCGGGCTTGACCCTCGACCTGGTTGAGGCGACAGCATCATGGGCGTGGAGAGCGAGTTGCGGAGTATCGGCGAGCTGGCCCGGACCAGCGGCCTGACGGTCAGCGCGCTGCGGTTCTACGACCGGTCCGGGGTGCTGACCCCGACGCTGGTCGACCCGGTGAACGGTTACCGCTGGTACACCGACGCGCAGGTGACGCCGGCCCGGCTTGTGGCCGGTCTGCGACGGGTCGGCATGCCGCTGGCCGAGATCGCCGCCGTGCTGCGGCTGCGGGACGACGAACCGGCGCGGGCCGGCCGGTTGCTCGACGCGCACCTGCGCCGGCTGGAGAACGGTCTCGCCGACGCCCGCCGCGAACTCTCCCGGGTCCGTGCCCTGATCGATCCCGAGGAGTCTCCGATGACCACCCGAATCGTGCTGCCCCCCGCCGCCCTCGCCGCCGCCGTCGACGCCGTCCGGTTCGCCGTCGGCGACGACCCCGAACTGCCGGTGCTCGCCGGTGTGCTGCTGGACGTGGAGTCCGACGGCGTACGGCTGGTCGCGACCGACCGGTACCGGATGGCGCTGGGCCGGGCCGCCGGTCGGGTGGACGGCCCGCCGGTCCGGGCGCTGCTCCCGGTGCCGGCCGTCGACGAGTTCCGGGCGCTGCTCGACACCGCCACCGAGCCGGAGGCACACCTGACCGTCGCCGCGGGGCTGGTCACCCTCGCCGTCGCCGGTGCCGAAGCCACCTCGGCGGTCCTGCCGTACGAGTTCACCGACTACCGGCGGCTGCTACACCGACCGGCCGGCGCCCCGGCCCGGCGGGTTCCGGTCGACGTGGCGACCCTGCGCGCCGCGCTGCGGGCCGGCACCCCCACGGTCACCCGGGATCACGAGGGGGTGCCGCTCCCGGTGACCGTGCTCGGCGTGGACGACCGCAACGGGCTGCGTCTGGTCGACGCCAGCGACCTGGCTGGACCGGACCGGGCCGATCTGCTGGTCGGGGTGAACGGGGACTTCCTGCTCGACGCGCTGGACGCCGCCGGTGGCCCGCAACTGGTGCTGGAACTCGACGGCCCGATCGCCCCGCTGGCCGTCCGCCGCCCGGATGACGAGGACACCTTCTCGATCCTGATGCCGATCCGCCTCTGACGGTGCCGCCCGCCGGCCGGGTCTCCACTCCGCCGGCGGTCACCGGTTCCCCGCGCCGTACCGAATGGTCCCCACGTCGGGGCACCCCGAGAACCACCACCGGACACCCACCCTCGTCATACGACACGCACCGTCACTTCCCTCCTCCTCCACCATCCCCCCTACGCCCACTTTGCTCTGCCGCCTCATAGGCGACGGTGACCCCAAGTGATCGTCGCGCCGAGGGCGGCAGAGCAAAGTGGGCGAGGGGGGTGGTGGAGGCGGCGAAGCCACCGAGACAATCTCCTGTTCAGGAAGATGAGGCGGTGAGCGGGTTGGCAGAATGCCGTGGGACGGGGGCCAGCGCGATCACTGAGCGTAAAGAAAGAGACCGGAACCGCTGACAACACGGTAGGTAACGAAAAGGTCTGGTGGTCGGCTCCCGTGGGGCCGGACGCAGCTCCCCATGCCGGCACGCGCGCCGACATCGGCACGCATGACCGGCACCGCGTGCACGACCGGTGCGGCGTGCACGACCGGTGCGGCGTGCGCGTGAGCGGCGGGGGTGCGGGGAGCTCCGGCCGGGGCCGGGGGGCGGGGGGCGCGACGGTAGCATCGTGAGGTCCCACCTGACCGCCTGGACGGAGCGTACGGAGCAGCATGCTCGACATGGAGTTGATCCGGAAGGATCGCGAGACGGTGGCGACCGCGCTGGCGAAGCGACTGGATCCCGCCGAGGTCAACCGGGTCCTGGACGACATCCAGCGACTCGACCAGGAGCGTCGCGCCCTGATCACCGAGATCGACGCCGAGCGGCAGCGCCGCAAGGCCGAGGCACGGGCGTACGCGCAGGCCAAGCGGGCCGGCACCGCGCCGGAGCCCGCCGCGCCGGAGGCCGAGCGCAAGCAGCTCGCCGAGCTGGAGTCCCAGCTGGACGAGGTGCGGTCCCGGTTGCACGGCACGATGAGCGAGCTGCCCAACCTGCCCGCCGACGACGTGGTACCCGGCGGCAAGGAGGCCAACCGGGTGGTGAAGACCTTCGGTGAGCCACCGGTCATCGAGAGGGTCCGCGACCACGTGGAGCTGAGCCGCGCGCTGGGCCTGGTCGACCACGAGCGGGGCGTCAAGCTCGGCGGCTCCGGCTTCTGGATGTACACCGGCCTGGGTGCCCGGCTGGAGTGGGCGCTGATCAACTGGTTCATCGACGAGCACGTACGGGCCGGTTACGAGTTCCTGCTCCCGCCGCACCTGCTGCTGGACACCGCCGGTTTCGCCGCCGGCCAGTTCCCGAAGTTCTACGACGACGTCTACCACCTGGACCGGGAGTCCGCCCCACGCGGGCAGTTCCTGCTGCCCACCTCGGAGACGGCCATCCTCGGGGCCTATCAGGACGAGATCCTGGAGACCTCGAAGCTGCCGCTGAAGGCGTTCGCCTACACCCCCTGCTACCGGCGGGAGGCGGCCGGTTCGCACTCCGACGAGCGCGGCACCGTGCGCGGTCACCAGTTCAACAAGGTGGAGATCTTCCAGTTCACCCTGCCGGAGCAGGCCGACGCGGCGCTGGAGGAGATGCTCGCCCACGCGGAGAGCCTGGTGGAGGGGCTGGGCCTGCACTACCAGCGCAGCCTGCTGTCGGCCGGTGACGCCAGCGCGTCGATGAAGAAGACCCTCGACATCGAGGTGTGGATGCCGAGCACCGGCAAGTACAAGGAGGTGTCGTCGGTCTCCTGGGCCGGCGACTACCAGGCCCGCCGGGCGGCCATCCGCTACCGCGAACCGGGCGGCAAGCAGACCAGGTTCGTGCACACCCTCAACGGGTCGGCGCTGGCCACCAGCCGGCTCTTCCCGGCCATCCTGGAGCAGTTCCAGCAGCCCGACGGCTCGGTGCTGGTGCCCGAGGTGCTCCGCGACCGGCTGGGCACCGACCGGCTCACCCCGCTGCGCTGAGGTTCCGGGTGGGCGGCGGGGCCTGCGGGCAGCGCCGCCCACCGATGCCCGTCCGTCCCGGCCCCACCGGCCAGGCAGCTTCCCGACCGGGCGGCCGCACGTCAGGTCCGTTCGGCGTCGTCCGCCCGGGTGCGGTGGCGGTGCAGCAGCGCCGCCACCGCGAGCAGCCCGACCAGCGTCGCGGCCAGCACCACCGGGCCGGCAGTGTCCAGCGCCGTCACCAGGGTCCGCTGGACCCGGGCCGCGCCGACGACCACCGGGTCGCCGAAGGCGTCGTGCCGGCCCTGGGCCAGCCGGACCTCGTACCAGCCGTACCAGGCGACGTAGCCGCCGGCGAGGAGCAGCACCAGGCCACTGAGCCGGGGCACCCGGGCACCGGCCCCGCGCAGGCCGCTCACCACCCGGCCGCGCAGCAGCGCCACACCGAGCGCCGCCACCGCCACCACCAGACCCATCCCGATCGCGTACGCGACGAAGAGCGCCAGCCCGCGCAGGGTCGAGCCGGCCTGGAGGCTGGTCACCACGATCGCCAGGAACGGCGCGATCGAGCAGCTCAGCGACGCCAGCGCGTACGCCATGCCGAACAGCGCCATGGACGGCAGCGACCGGGTCAGCCGGGGCGCGCGGGCCGACGGGCGCGGGGTGGGCAGCCGACGGCCGGCGAGCAGCCACACCCCGAGCGCCAGCAGGCCCAGCCCCAGCGTCACGGTCAGCCAGGGCAGCCGGGGGCGCAGCCAGTCGGCCAGAGGTGCCACGGCCAGCCCGAAGGCCCCGAACACCACCACGTACCCGCAGGTCAGGCCGGCCGCCGCGGTGAGTGCCCGGCCGATCGCGCCCCGGCCGTCCGCCGGCCCGGCCACCAGCAGCGACAGGTACGCCGGCAGCATCGCGAAGCCGCACGGGTTGACCGCGCCGAGCATCCCGGCGGTCAGCGCGAGCAGCAGCGGGCCGGTCATCAGCCGGCCAGCGCGGCGACCCGGCGGGTCAGGTCCTCACCGTCGAGGAAGCCCTGGTGGACGACCTTCCCCTCCCGATCGATGATCAGGAAGGTGCTCTGTTCGACGATCTCGAAGCGCCGCCACAGCGCGCCGGCCCGGTCGTCGATCTGGGTGGTGCCGCCGAGCTCGAACTCGGTGACGAAGCTGCGCATCGCCTTCTGCTCGCCGAGCCCGGCCACCCCGACGATCGGCACGGTCTCCCGGTACTTCGGGGCGATCTCGGCCACCGTCCAGGCCTGGCTGGCGCAGGTGGCGCACCAGGGCGCCCAGAACCAGAGCACCACCGGGCGGCCGGCCAGGGCGGCGGCGGAGAACGCCGTACCGTCGAGGGTCCTGGCGGTGAAGCGCAGCGCGTCGGGCACCACGGCGGGTGCCCCGGTGGTGGCGGGTGCCCCGGTCGGGGTCGGCTCAGCGGGCAGCGGCGACGAGGTGGCGATCGGCACGGCGACCTCGGCGGCGGGTTGCGCCGTCGTCGGCCCGACGGCGCACGCCGAGGCGGCCAACAGGGTGCCGGCCAGGGTGACGGCGAGGGCGAGCCGGGCGGCCGGGCGGCCACCCGGCCGGGTCCCGGGGTACGACGACCACATCCGAATCTCCTCTCGGTGGTGCTACGTGACCTGGACGGTGCCGGGTGACCTCGACGGTGCTACTTGACCTCGACCAGCCGCAGCGCGAGTTCGGGGCAGACCTTGACCGCCTTCATCGCCCCCTCCTTCAGCCAGGTCGGCACGGGGGTGGACGGGAAGGCGGGGTAGCCGTTGCCGTCGAGTCGGATGAAGTCCGGCACGACGTGGGCGCAGAGCCCGTGCCCGTCGCAGCGGGACCAGTCCAGGGTGAGCATGCGCGGGTCGGCGTCGGGTGCACCGGGCAGCCCCATCACGCCCTTGACCCGTTTGCCGCACCCCTCGCCGGTGGTGTGCTGCCGCAGGTCGTCGGCGAACACCTCCATCGCGGAGAGCGCGAAACGGGACGTACCGTCGGGGTGGCTGCACGCGCCCCGGCCCTTGACGTCACCGGCGGCGGCCCGGACGACCTCCACCGGTGCGCTGCCGGAGACCGCCAGGTCGACGGCGCGGGCCAGGTCGGGCAGGCCGCGCTTGCACGGCCCGCACTGCCCGGCGGACTCCCCGGCCAGGTAACGGACCACCTGGGCGGCCTCGCCGAGCGGGCAGGTGTCCCGACCGAGCGGGATGATGATGCCCGCGCCGAGGGTGCCGCCGACGCTGGTGAGGCTCCTGCGGGTGATCTCGGCCCGCTGCGCCGCCTCCCAGGTGATCCACCGGCCGTGGTAGCCGCCCATCAGGATGCCCGGCCCCTCCGGCACCTCGCAGAGTTCGAGGATGTCCCGCAGCGGGGTGCCGGCGGCGCACTCCACCACGGCGGGGCGTTTGGCCTGGCCGGTGACGGTGAGCAGCACCGTGCCCGGCTCGTCGTCGGTGCCGAGCGCGGCGTACTCGTACGGGCCGAGCCGGGCGGCGATGGCCACCTGGGCGTACGTCTCGGCGTTGGACAGCAGGGTCGGCAGGTTACGCACGCCCGAGTCGCTGGACCGCTTCTTGGTGCCCGGTGGGATGTGCGGCAGCCCGTTGATCCCGTTGACCAGTGCGCCGCCCTCGCCGGAGATGAACCGGTGCGGCACGGTGACGATGCTGGTGGGCACCGGCATCCGGCGCTCGGCGAGGGCTTCGGTGAGCGAGTCCCGGCCGATCAGGTCGTCGGCGACGCAGAGCACGATCTCCTCGGCGTCCAGCGCGTACGCGGACAGCGCGGCGCCGTCGAGGATGAGGTGCGGTGCCCGGGTGAGCAGCACCTTGTCCTTCCAGCTCGCAGGCTCCCCCTCGGTGGCGTTGACCACCACCACGGCGGGCAGGTCCTGCCGTTCGCAGGACTCGAGCACCGCCTTGAACTTGCGGTAGAACGGGAAGCCCGCCCCGCCCTTGCCCTTGAGCTGGATGGCCTCGGCCAGCCGGAGCAGGTTGGCCGGTTCCATCGGACCGATCGGGCCGTGCACCGTCTCGTGCGCCATCAGGTCGAGCCGGCCGAACTCGGCGAAGCCGGCGGTCAGCCGGGGCTCGCCGACGCAGGCGACCGGGGGGACCTTGGTCCGCATCACTTGGCCTCACCGCGCAGCCCCGCCCAGTACGCCCCGTCCACGGCGTCCGCGTTGGCCTTGCCCTTGCGTCGGCCCCGGCTGTCGCCGGTGGCCTTGCGCGCCCGCCGGGAGGCCAGGTCGACCAGGGTCGGGGTGTCGTCGACGGGGACGTCGTCGGCCACGTAGCGGGCCGGCGGTCGCCAGTAGTCCGGCTCCTCCGGCACGTCCGGTTCGACGCTGTGCCGGCCGGAGCCGCTACGCGGGGCGGCGGAGATCGGCTCGGCCGAGACGGGCCGGTTGGACCCCTCCCAACGGCTCGGGCTGTCCCACGGTTCTTCGGGTGCGTCGGTGCGCCGCCGGGGCGGGGCGGAGTAGCGGGCGGCCACGTCGTCGTCGCGCCGGGAGCGACGGCTGCCGGAGACCGGGGCGTCCTCCTCCTCGTACCGGGAACGACGACTGCCCGACACCGGAGCCACGTCCTCCTCATAGCGCGCACGACGGCCACCGGAGACCGGGGCGACGTCCTCCTCGTACCGGGAACGACGACCACCCGACACCGGAGCCACGTCCTCCTCGTAACGCGCACGACGACCGCCGGACACCGGGGCGTCCTCCTCCTCGTACCGGGAACGACGACCACCCGACACCGGAGCCACGTCCTCCTCGTAACGCGCACGACGACCGCCGGAGACCGGGGCGTCCTCCTCCTCGTACCGGGAACGACGACTGCCGGACACCGGGGCGACGTCCTCGTCGCGGCGGCGGGGCCGCTCGGCGCGCTCCTCGCGCTCGACGGTCCGGCGGCGGGCCGCCGGCTCCAGGTCGCGCTCGCGGCGCGGGGTGGGCTCCGCCTCCCGGGTGCTGCGACCGCCGCGCACCGGCTCGCGCAGGGTGCCCGGCTCGGGCACCACCGGCACGGTGAACCGCTCGGGGTCGCGTCGCCGGGCGGTACCGGTCGGCGCGTTCCAGGACGGGGCCAGGGCGGTCTCGGCCCAACTGGTCCGGCTGTCCCTGGTCTCCTCCTCCTTCTTGCGGCCGAGCCCGCTGAGCAGCGTCCGGCCCTTGCCCTCGTCGGCCGCCTTGGCGGTCATCGCCTTGTTCAGGGCGGCGGCCTGCTGCTGCTCGCGGGTGCGCTTGCCGAGGTAGACCGACAGCCGCACCATCAGCGCCACCACCACCAGCAGCACGCACGCCAGGTAGCTGAGCACCACCCAGGACTTCGCGGCGCGACCGGCGTTGAGCCCGTGGAACAGGGCGAACGGCCAGGAGAGGTAGGCCAGGGAGTGCAGGCTGCGCCAGAACCACTTGGGGCCGACGCCGGCGAACCGGACCCGGACGATGCCGGTCCAGAAGACGCTCACCATGAGGAACGCGGCCACCGTGCCGAGGCCGACGTAGAGCCCGCTGCCGCCGATGAACGGCACCACGGCGTCGGTGGGACCGGCCCGGCCGATCGCGATCTTGGTGATGACGTGGAACACCAGGCCGGCGACGCCGAGGACGCCGGTGGCGCGGTGCGCGGACTGGAGCAGCACCCGGTGCCGGATCATGAGGACCAGCCGGTCGGTGGCGAGCAGGCCCATCATCACGGTGAGGCTGAGCGCCACCAGGGCGACCACCCCGGCGAAGAACTCGGTGAAGAAGAAGCCGTACGCGTACATCGCCGTGCCGTTGCCGGTCATCTCGACGCCGGCCCAGAACAGGCCGAGGGCGGACGCCACCATCAACGCCATCGTGGATTTCGACACGGTCCGGACACCACGGCTGCTGGTGGCGGTCCGGACGGTCGCGGCCTGCTCGTTCTGCTTTGCCCGGGCCATCTGCTCCTCGATCGTCTAACGGCGGCGCCACCACCGGCCGACCTTGCTCCCACCTCCAGTACGGACCTCCGGCGCGTACGGATCACCACCGGTGCCGAAAATTCTCGGCGGATCTTCGAACCGGCCCGGCCCGGGACGCGTGTAGCTCCCGGCGCACCGCCGTGGCGGCTCCCGACGACGCGGGGTTCCCGTCCTGACGATTCGCCACCGGCGGGAGCCTCGTACCCGTTAGAGTGTATTTGTGCTGTTTGACCGGATGATCGAGCGCTGGGGGCGGGGTCCGCTCGCCGCTGTCGTCGGCGTACCGACGCTGCTGGCACTGGCCCTGCTGGTCGGCGCGGCGCTACGGGCCGACACGCCCCTTCCCGGCCAACGGGCCGCCCCACCGTCGCCCACCGTGGCCGCCCCCGGCGAGGACGAGACGGTGCCGCCCGCCGCACCGGCCCCCGCCGGGCTGCCGGTGGTCGACTACGACCCGGCCCCCGCCGGCTTCCCGGCCGACCCCCGCCCGCTCGACGTCACCCCGCTGACCGAGGGGCTCACCCCCACCCGGAAGATCGCCGCGTACGACGCACCCGGCGGACGCCCGCGCGCCCTGCTCGCGCCCACCATCAGCGGGGTCGAGCTGACCATGCCGGTGGTGGAGCGCCGCACCGGCTGGACGGCGGTCCTGCTGCCCTCGGCGAGCCGCCGGGTGGCCTGGCTGCCCCAGGGTGGCTGGACCCCGGTCGCCCTGCGGGACCAGATCGTGGTGCAGCGACGGACCCACCAGCTCACCTGGAACCGGCACGGCAAGCCGGTACGCAGCTGGCCGGTCAGCCTCGGCCTGCCCGGCCAGGAGACCCCGCTCGGCCGGACCTTCATCCTCGGCACCACGCCCCCACCCGAACCGGTCTACGGCGGGGTGGACATCTTCGCGCTCGGCGCCGTCCCGGACGACCCGGACGCGGTCCCCAGCGGCCTCAAGGGCGCGCACATCGGCCTGCACACCTGGCAGGACGACGACACCCTCGGCCAGGACGTCACGAACGGCTGCATCCGCCTGACCCGCACCGCCCAGCAGACCCTCCTCGCCGAGATACGCCCCGGCACCGAACTGGTCGTCGTCGACGCCCTCCCCACCTCCTGACCCCGCCGGGCGGACCCGCTTCTCTCCAAGGTCGTGCTGGAACCAGGATGTAGTGGTCTCGAAGCCGCAGGAAGCCACTACATCCTGGAACCAGCACGATCTCAAGCCGTGCGCGGGGCGGGGCGGCGCCGGGGGCGTGCCTGCCCGGGTGGGGGTGCATCGGGGGGTGGAAGGTGGGTATGCGGGCGGGGTCGGGGTGGGGTGGGTGAGGTGGGGAGGACGACATGGGGAACACGTCGGGCGGGCCGGTCGACACGGTGGTGTTCGTACACGGGCTGTGGATGACACCGCGGAGCTGGGAGGGGTGGGCCGAGCGGTACGCGGCACGGGGGTTCCGGGTGCTCGCGCCGGCCTGGCCGGGCTTCGACCGGGAGGTGACCGCGCTGCGCGCCGACCCGGGCACGGTCGCCGGCACCACCCTGCGACAGGTGATCGACCACTACGCGGCGGTGATCCGTGAGCTGCCGAGCGCACCGATCGTGATCGGCCACTCGTTCGGCGGGCTGGTCGCCCAGGTGCTGGCCGACCGGCAACTCGGCGCGGCCGTCGTGGCGGTGGCGTCCGCCCCGGTCAAGGGGGTGCTCCGGCTGCCGATCAGCACGCTGCGGGCGTCGTACCCGGTGCTGCACAGCCCGGTGAACCGGCACCGGGGGGTGCAGATCAGCCCGGACGAGTTCCGGTACGCCTTCGGTAACACCCTCCAGCCGGACGACTCCGACCGGGCCTGGCGGCGCTACGCCGTCCCGGCCGCCGGGCACGTGCTGTTCGAGGGGGCGTTCGCCAACCTCGACCCGCACTCGGCCGCAGCGGTCGACACCGGCCGCGACGACCGGCCGCCGCTGCTGCTGATCGCCGGCGGCGAGGACCACGTGGCCCCGCCCTCGCTGGTCAAGGCGAACGCCGGGCTCTACCAGAAGTCGCGGGCGGTGACCGCTTACCACGAGTTTCCCGGCCGCTCCCACTTCACGGTGGGTGAGCCGGGCTGGGAGGCGGTCGCCGACTACGCCCTGGACTGGGCGACCCGGATGACGCAGGCCCCGGTGGCGGCGGGCGACGCACCCCGGCGCTGAGCACGGCGACCCGGCGTCACGGTGACGCCGGGCGGGGAGCCGGACAGCACCCCCGGTGTCCCGGTGACTCCCGGCGCTGAGCCGGGCGGCATCCCGGCGTCACGGTGACCGGGTGTTCGGTCGGGAGCGCGGTACCGGTCGTCCGCTCACCGCCACCCGCGCCGCCGGGAGCAGCCGCCTTCGTGGTCCGGCCGGAGCAGGCAGCGCGAGCCGCTGGAGAGCAGCCGGCTGACCGGTACCGTCAGTCCCAGGTCTCGCTGATGTCGAGGATCTCCATTCCCGGGGGCAGCGCCGGCGTCAGGGCCTTCGGATCCCGGGTGACCAGATAGCAGCGGTAGAGCACGGCGGTGGTGACGGCGTGCGCGGCATCCAACGACACCTGTGTACGCGCCGCCAGCCGCGCCACCCGCCGGCTCGTGGCGGCGTCGTATACGGCCACCTGAATGTCACGGTCCTCGGTGAACAGCAGGTCGAGGAGGGCGGCGGAGGCGGTACCCGCCAGTTCGAGCTGCGCCTGCCCGAGGCAGAGCGCGGGCACCCACAGCTGCTGCTCCGGGTCCTCCTCGGCGAGAGTGATCATGGAACCGGGCTCGACACTGGTTCCCGAGGCGTAAGCGAGCAGCGCAGAGGTGTCGAGGACCAGGCCGTTCACGCGGCGGCGCTGCCGTCCTCGTCGAACTGGCGGAGCCATTCGAGATTCCGGGCATGCTGCTCGTCACTGATCGGTGGCAGAGCCGCCAGGCGGCTCCTCGTCGACTCGACGTCCTCATCGGTGACGACGTAACCGAGCTGCGCCCAGCGCGCCCGGAGGCCGTCCGCCCGCATCTTCCGCCGGAGGACCCCCGCGATGAAACCGGACGTGTTGCCCTGGGTGCGTTCGACGTAGGCGGCCACGTCGTCGGGCAAGCTGATCGTGATACGGCGAGTCATACTCTCAGCATAGCCGCTGCATACTGACGATTGGCCATCACGTCACGACGCGCCGTCACCGCCGGGGGTGCTGCTGTGCGGACAGGTCCAGGTGCACCCCGCCGGAGATGTCGCGCGCCTGCACCACCGGGCCGGTGACCCGACCCGACACCGTGTTGGTCACTGCGTCAGCCCGTACGGACGTCTGGTGGAAGGTCGCCCAGCGGCGGCGTAGTTCCTGGTCGAAGTCCGGATCATGGTCGGCGGCGTCGGCCAGTGCCCGGCGCACCGCGACGGCCCGGTCGTCGCCCCCGCCGGACGCGGGCTCGGCGGCGAGCGCGGCCCGCAGCGCGCGGTGTTCCGTCGCCTTGCGACGGACGAGGCGCATCACCGACGCCAGGGCTTCCCGTGCCGCGTCGGTGAGGCCTTCGACGGCGCGGGTCGACAGTGCCACGGCGACCGCCGTGAGGATCGGGTCATCCATCCTGCTCCTCCTGCTGGTCCGGAGTGGTGGTGTCGTGGTCGAGGGCGGCCAGGCGTCGGCGCACGTCCGCCGCGAGGGGGTCGTCGAGTTCCAGCAGGGTCAGCAGCGCGTCGGCGAGCGCTTCGCGGGCGGCGTGCGGCTGATGGAGCCGGAGCTGGGCGTCGCCCTCGTACGAGCGGGCCAGGGCGGCGTGCCGGCGGTCGCCGAGTTCGCGGAACAGCGCGGCGGCCGAGGTGACCGCCGCCAACGCCGGGGCGGGCTCACCGGCGTGCAGCAGCGTCTGCCCCCGGTGGAGGGCGACCAGCCCCTGACTCCACCGGTTCCGCAGCCGCTCGAAGACCGTCATCGCGTCGTCGTACGAGGCGAGGGCCTCGGCGTAGCGGCCGGCGCCGCGTAGCGCGTTGCCGAGGCTCATCAGGGCCAGGCCGGTGCCGCGTTCCTCGCCCGACTGCCGGAAGGTCAGCAGCGCCTCCCGGGCGTAGCGGGTCGCCTCGGCGAAGTCTCCCCGGTCCTCCTCGACCAGGCCGCATCCGCGCAGGGCGTACCCGGTGGTCCACGCGTCGGCGACGTCCCGTGCCGCTTCCAGTGAGCCGGCGTAGCAGCGTCCGGCCTCGTCGAGGTCACCCCGGTCCCACCAGGCGTCGCCGAGGCTGAGCATCAGCCACCCCTCGGCCTGGCGGTCGCTCAGGTGCCGGGCGCAGTCCAGGCCCGCCAGGTGACTGTCGATCCACGCCTTCCAGTAGGACCTGCGCTCGAAGAAGGCCATGCTGGCGAGCGCGATCTGCCACCCGAGCCGGTGATGGCCCCACCCGGGCGCGGCGCGGACGACGTCGAGCAGGTTGAGCCGTTCGTGCTCGCACCACCGCAGCGCGTCGTCGAGCGTCGCGTCGGGTGGGACGTCGACGCCGGGCAGCGGCCGCCCCTGCGGCAGGATCGCCCGGTAGGCCGCGTAGGTGTGGTGCAGGTACCACCGCAGCAGTCGCTCCCGGGCGGCGTGGACGGCCTCCGGGCTCTCGTCGAGGGTCGCTCGTTCCATCGCGTACAGCCTCAGCAGGTCGTGCAGCCGGAACCGGTGGGGTCCGCTGCGGGTGAGCAGGTGCAGTCCGACGAGCGATTCGAGGTGCCGGCGCGCAACCGACGGGGCGCAGCCGGCGAGGCGGGCCGCCGCGTCGAGCGCGATGTCGGCTCCGGGGTGCAGGCCGACCAGCCGGAACATCCGCGCCGTCTCGGCCCGCAGGGCCTGGTAGGACCAGGAGAAGACCGTGCGGACGGCCGACAGGTCGTCGTCCTCGACGGCCAGCGCGTCGAGGCGGCTCTCCTCGGCGGCCAACTCCTCGACCAGCTCCCCGAGCGGTCGCTCCTCGTCGAGCCGGGCGCGGTCGGCGACGATCCGCAGGGCGAGCGGCAGGTGCGAGCAGAGCGCGATCAGCCGCGCCGCCGCCTCGGGTTGCCGGTCCACCCGCTCGGCCCCGATGGTCACCCTGAGCAGCCGGGTCGCGTCCTGGTGCGACAGCACGTCCAGCACCGCCCGGATGGCACCGTCGCGGACGGCCAGCCCGGAGAGCCGGCTGCGGCTCGTGATGAGCACCATGCAGCTCGGTGCGGCGGGGAGCAGTGGCCGCACCTGCTCGGCGGTGGCGGCGTTGTCGAGCAGGATCAGCATCCGCCGGCCGGTGGTCAGCGACCGGTACAGCGCGGTGCGGTCGTGCAGGTCCCGGGGGACCTTCTCGGCGGGCACGTCCATCGCCCGGAGGAACCCGTCGAGGGCCTCGTGCGGGGTCAGCGGCGGCACGGCGTCGTAGCCACGCAGGTTGATGTAGAGGTCACCGTCGGGGAAGCGTTCCCGCACCCGGTGCGCCCAGTGCACGGCCAGTGCCGTCTTTCCCACCCCGGCGCTGCCCGAGATGGTGGAGATGGTGACGACGGGCAACCGGGCCTTGTCGGTGATCAGTTCCACCTCGTCGAGCAGCGAGTCGAGTTGCTGGATGTGCACCTCGCGGTCGATGAAACCCTTGGTCGCGGGCGGCAACTGCCGTGGTGACGGCAACGGCGTCTCGGTGACCGTCCGCAGGTGCACGTCGCCCTGGATGAGCCCGGCCTGCACCACCGCCGCGCTGCGGCCGGAAAAGTCGTTGTCCGCCCGGTTCCGGTCGTCACCCATGACACTGGCCACGCGATGGTCCGCGATCAGGCCGCTGCCGCCACCGGGGCCGGCGGCGCCGAGAAGGGAGTGGCCCGCGTCCAGGCCCGGTCGCGGGACTGGCAGTGCCGCAACACCTCGGCCGGGTCCTCGGTGGTGCTGAAGCCCACGAACCGGTCGTCCTCGGTGAAGTGCAGGAACGCGACGAGCTGCGAGTCGAACAGCCAGAAGTCGTAGTGCGGCAGCGCCAGCTCGGTCGCCCGGCGACGGTCGAGGTAGCGGATGTCCTCGCCCGCCGCGATGTTGTGGGGCGTCACCGACATCTCGAACCGCAGGTAGTCGCTCGGCGGCTCGTCGACGACCCGGACCCGCTCCACCCGCTTGCCCCGTGCCGTCTCGGCCCGCATCAGGTCGAGCCACGGCCGCAGCCAGTCGATGCCCGGGTCCGCCCCGGTGAGAAAGACCCGGAACGGCTCGTCCTCGGCGGGCACGCCGTACGACCGGCGGACCTCCAGCTTGAAGGCGGCGTGCTGGAAACTCTCGAAAAGGCGTCGGAAAGCGGTGGGGTCGGTGACGGGCGACCCCATCTCAGTCCTTCTGCTCGAACCAGGACATCAGTTCCCGGGGCACCACGACGAATGTCTCGTCGGGCAACACGTCCCGCAGTTGGCCGAGCGCCTCCGGGTCGGTCAACCGGTAGCCCTGCACCACGATGTCACCGTTGTCGGTCTCGTACAGGCTCGGACACGATCCAGAGTTGCTGGACGTGGCGAGAAAACGAAGCCTCATGTCCCCTCCCCGAAGTCGGCAACTACAGATAGTAGTCATTTGCACACGCCGACTTCAAGGAACTACGGTATCGAGTCACGTCACCGACAAATGAATAGAGTGAATACGCATTCACGTCCACTTTGGAATTCCCGTTCCCGCCGATGTCGGGGACCGTTATTCCCGGGAGATATCGCGGTGCACCCCCACGAAACCCGATCAACGGCCACCCAACCGCCGCCACAGAAAGCGGAACGTCAACGCCGACAGGAACGCCCGTTGCTCGTTGTTGCTCGCCGCGCCGTGCCCGCCCTCGACGTTCTCGTAGTACGACACGTCGTAGCCGTGCTCGCCCAGCAGCGCGGCCATCTTGCGGGCGTGCCCCGGGTGCACCCGGTCGTCCCGGGTCGAGGTGACCAGCAGGACCGGCGGGTACCGCACCCCGGGCCGCACGTTGTGGTACGGCGAGTAGCCCCGCAGGAACGCCCAGTCGGCGGGCAGGTCCGGGTCGCCGTACTCGGCCATCCAGGATGCCCCGGCGAGCAGCCGGTGGAAGCGCCGCATGTCCAGCAGCGGCACGTTCGCCACCACCGCGCCGACCAGCATCGGGTAGCGGGTCAGCATCGCCCCCATCAGCAGCCCGCCGTTGCTGCCGCCCTCGATGCCGAGCTTCTCCGGGGTGGTGATCCCCCGCGCCACCAGGTCTTCGGCGACCGCGGCGAAGTCCTCGTACGCCCGGGGGCGGTTCTCGCGCAGCGCCGCCCGGTGCCACCGCGGGCCGTACTCCCCGCCGCCCCGGATGTTCGCCACCACGTAGCTGCCGCCCCGGGCCAGCCAGCACCGGCCGACCACCCCGTCGTAGTGGGCGGTCAGCGACACCTCGAACCCGCCGTACCCGGTGAGCAGCGTCGGCCCGGCGGCCGCCGTCGGGTCGCCCACCACGGAGTACGGCACCCGGGTTCCGTCGGCGGAGGTGGCGAAGAACTGGCGCACGGTCATGCCGGTGGCGTCGAAGAAAGCCGGTTCCCGCTTGAGGACCTCGACCGGGCCGCCGATCCGCCCCAGCCCCAGCGTCGCCGGCCGCAGGTAGCCGGTCGAGGCGATCAGGTAGTCGTCGCCGAGATCCGGATCGGTGTCCACGATCCAGCTGTCGTCGTCCTCCGCCGCCCCGGCCAACGGCTCCCGCCGCCACCGCCCGCCACCGCCCGCCACCGGCCGGTCGGGAGACCCCGACCCGACGGCCGGCTGCGGGGCATCGGCCGGTTCCGGGCCGTCGGGGGTCAGCACGGCCAACCGCCGTCGTACGTCGACCAGGGTGGCCAGGATCAGGTGGTGCCGGGTCCAGACGTGGTAGCTGAGCGCGGTCCGCTCGTCGGGCTCGAACAGCACCGTCAGCTCACGGCCACCGGCGAGGAAGTCGTCGAACCGGGCCGCCAGCAGCGCCCCGGCCGGATGGGTCACCCCGGCGACCTCCCACGGCGACCGCGTCCGGACCAGCAGCCACTCCCGGTGCACGTCCCACTGGGCGTCATCGGGGACCGGGACCGGGAGCTGCCTCCCGTCGGGGGTCAGCAGCAGGCTCCGGGTCCGGTAGAAGTCCAGGCTGCGGCCCACGAAGTCGCGCTCGTACCCGGGCGTCGGGTCGTGCGAGGCGTACACGGACACGTCGTCGACCTGTCCCTCGTACACGATCTCGGCCTCGGTCAGCGGGGTGCCCCGCCGCCACCGGCGGATCACCCTCGGATAGCCGGAGGCGGTCAGCGAACCGGGGCCGAGATCGGTGCCGACGTAGATCCGGTCGACGTCGATCCAGGTGACGTCGCTCTTGGCCTCGGCGAGGGTGAACCCGTCGGCGACGAAGGTGCGGGTGTCCAGGTCGTACTCGCGGACCACCACCGCGTCCTTGCCGCCCCGGGACAGGCTGACCAGGCAGCGCCGGTGGCCGGGTTTGAGCACCGTCACCCCGCCCCAGACCCAGTTCTCGTCCTCGGCGGCGGCCAGCGCGTCCAGGTCGAGCAGCACGTCCCAGGCCGGTTCGGGCCGCCGGTACTGCGCCAACGTGGTACGCCGCCACAGCCCCCGGGGGTGCACCGCGTCCCGCCAGTAGTCGTAGTAGTGCCCGTCGCCGCGCCAGCCCGGGTACGGGATGCGGTCGTCGGCGTCGAGCACCTGGCGGATCTCGGCCTGCGCCGCGACGAACGCGTCGTCACCGGTCAGCGCCGCGACGGTCGCCGCGTTGCGGTCGCGGACCCAGCCGGCGGCGTCCGCCCCGTCCAGGTCCTCCAACCAGCGGTACGGATCGTCACCCTCATCGATCAGCGTCACCCCTGCCACTATTCCCGAACCGGTCAACCGCGCCGACCGGTTCCGGCCGACCCGACGGGGGTGCCCGGTCGGCGACCGGGGCGGCGGGGAGCTGACGCCCGGGCATGGGAGCGGCGTCGCCGGGTATGCCGCAGGCATGAGGGCGACCTTCCGGCTCGGCCGGATCGCGGGGGTGCCCGTCGGGGTCAACTGGAGCGTCCTGGTCATCTTCGCGCTGATCGGGTGGCTGCTCTCCGCCGACCAGTTCCCCCGCTCGTACCCCGACCGGTCCGGTTGGGCGTACCTGTCGGCCGGGCTGGCGGCGGCGGTGGTCTTCTTCCTCGGGCTGCTGGCCCACGAGGTGTCCCACGCGGTGGTGGCGAAACGGCACGGTATCGAGGTGGCGGGGATCACGCTGTGGCTCTTCGGCGGCGTCGCCGAGCTACGCGGCGAGGCCCCCGACCCGGGTGCGGAGCTGCGCATCGCCGGGGTCGGCCCGCTGGTCAGCCTGCTCCTCGGGGTCTTCTTCGGGGCGATCGCGGTGGTGCTGGCCCTGGCCGGGCAGGACGGGCTGCTGCTCGGCTCGGTGTCCTGGCTGGCCGGGATCAACGTGCTGCTGGCGGTCTTCAACATCCTGCCCGCCGCTCCGCTGGACGGCGGCCGGTTGCTCAGCGCCGCCGTCTGGAAGGCCACCGGCGACCGGGCCAGGGCATCGGTGGTGGCCGCCCGCGCCGGCTGGGTGCTCGGCGTGCTGCTGATCGGCCTGGGTCTCTGGCAGTTCCTGGCCGGCTACGGGGTGGGCGGGATCTGGCTGGCGCTGATCGGCTGGTTCCTGATCGGCGCGGCCGGGCTGGAGGAACGCCAGGCCCGGCTGGGCAGCGCGCTGTCCGGTGTCCGGGTCGGCGAGGTGATGACCCCGCAGCCGCAGACCGCCTCGGCGGAGCTGACCGTCGCCGACTTCGTCGACCACTACCTCTTCGCCTACCGGCACACGGCGTTGCCGCTCACCGAGGACGGCCGGCCGGTCGGCCTGGTCACCCTGGACCGGGTCCGGGGCACCCCGACCGACCGGCGGGCCGCCACCACGCTGGGTGAGGTGTCCTGCCGGGCCGACGACCTGGTGCTGGCCCGGCCGGAGGAGCAGCTCACCGACCTGCTCCCCCGGCTCACCGGATGTGCCGACGGCCGGGCGCTGGTGGTGACCGGTGACCAGCTCGTGGGCATCGTCTCCCCCAGCGACATCAGCCGCGCCGTCCAGCGGGCCAGCCTGCGCGACCAGCCCGCCGGACACCGCTAGCCGGCGTCCCGCTCCACCGGGATCCACAGCTCGGCGTCGGCGTGGCTGCCGTCGGCCGAGAGGCGGGTGCTGGAGATCTCCGGCCCCGGCCGGCTGCGGTACGGGTTGGACGGGAACCACTGGGTGAACACGTCCCGCCACAGGTTCTGCACGGCCGCCGGGAACTCGCCGGAGGTGTCGAAGACCGCCCAGGTCCCCGCCGGGACGTCGAGCGCCTCCAGGTCGTCCGGCACGTCCGCGCCGGTCACCGCGCCGTACCAGTAGTCCAGCTCGACGCCCTCGGAGCGGTCCTCGCCGAGCAGGTCGCTGACGTTGACGATGCCCGCCGGCTCCTGGTCGGACAGGGCCTCGATCCGGGCCTTCGTCTCCGCCGGCATGCCCTTGACGAAGGCCACGATCGCCGGGTTCATCCCCTGGTGCACCAGGGGCACCCGGGCCCGCTTACCCACCAGCCGGAACGCCGGCTTCTCCACCACTCGGTACCGCATGCTGCCACTCCCCTCGACGACCAGCCGGAAGGACAACCGCTGCTGGGAACGCAGCGCGGCCCCCGTGCGCCGCGCTTCGCCCGGCCCGACACCGTGCATCGCGCGGAACGCCCGGGTGAACGCCTCGGTCGAGCCGTACCCGTGACGGGTGGCGACGTCGAGCAACGTCCGCTCCCCGGCCAGCACCTCGGCCGCCGCGACGGTGAGCCGCCGCCGACGGACGTACTCCGACAGGGGCATCCCGGCCAGCGCCGAGAACATCCGCCGGAAGTGGTACTCCGAGGTGAGCGTGATCCGCGCCAGGTCCGCCACCTCGACCGGTTCGTCGAGGTGCCGTTCCACATGCGCCAGTGCCTCGTTCAGCCGGTCCAGCACCTGGTCTCCTTCTCCCTTGCGTGCTCCACGCTAGGCGGCCGGCAACGGCCGGACCCGACTTCCGGTGCCCGCCGCGGTCGGGGCGCCCGGGTCCGGGGAAGCGGCGGCCGGGTGCCCGGTGGGGCGTGGCGGCCGGGATGCTCAGGGCCGGGGGAAGTAGCGGTCCAGCAGGTCGGTGCGGAACACCCCGGCCGGGTCCAGCTCGGTGAGCAGGGCGACGAAGTCGGCGTACCGGGGGTAGGTGGCGGCGACCAGGGCCGGGTCGAGGGTGAACACCTTGCCCCAGTGCGGGCGGGGCGCGAACGGGGCCAGCCGGGCCTCGACCTCGGCCAGCACGGGCAGCACCGCCGCCGTGTCGGCGACCCAGGTGAAGTGCACGGCCAGCGTGTCGCGCCCCTGGTTGGGGCTGAGCCACAGCTCGTCGGCGGCGACCGTCCGCAGCTCACAGATCTGCAGCACGGGGACGATCCGGTCCCGCATCCCGTCCAGCGCGGCCAGTGCCTCGGCCCCCGCCGACCGGGGCAGGTGGTACTCGGACTGGAGCTCGTCGCCGCTGCTCGGCATGAAACCGAGCCGGAAGTGCGGCAGCCGCTCGTGCCACGGGCCGGGCTCGCCGAACTGCGGGGTGCAGCTCACCGGGTCCATCCCGGGCACCGGGTGCGCCGGCTGCCCGGCGGGGGTGGTGCCGAGCCAGTCCGGCTCCGGCGGCGGGGCGTCGGCGAGCTGCTTGCGCCAGACCTGGTCGATGTCCGTCGAGCGCCAGGTGGTGAACCCGCTGACGCTGTACGCCGAGGCGAACGCCGCGTCCAGCGACCCGACCGGCAGGCCCTCGTGTACGTACTGACGGACGGTGAAGGTGGGCAGCACGTCCAGGGTGACCCGGGTGACGACGCCGAGCGCGCCGAGCGCGACCACCATGCCGGCGAACCGGTCGCCGGCCGACCGGTCGACGGTGAGCACCTCCCCGTCGGCGGTGACGAGTTCCAGCCCGGCCACGGCGGCGGCCAGGTTGCGGTTGCCGTCGCCGGAGCCGTGGGTGCCGGTGGCGACCGCACCGGCCACCGAGATGTGCGGCAGCGAGGCGAGGTTGGCCAGGGCCAGCCCCTGCTCGTGCAGCCGGGTCGCCACGTCCCCGTAGCGCAGCCCGGCGGCGACGGTGACCGTGCCGCGCTCCCGGTCGATCTCGACGGTGGGCGGCAGCCCGGCCAGCGAGACCAGGTCGCCGGTGGTGTCGCCGATCCGGTTGAACGAGTGGCCGCTGCCGACCGCCCGGAGCCGGTCGCTGCCCGCGACCAGCCGGCGCAGCTCGTCCAGCGTCGTCGGCTGGTGGAAGGCACGGGCGGCGTAGTGGACGTTGCCGGCCCAGTTGCGCCGTGCGACGCCGCTCACGCCGCACCGCCCCCGGGCCGGGCCACGCTGCGGCGGCCGGCACCGGCGGCCCGGCGTCGCGCCGGGTCGGATGCCGCCTGGACGTGTCCCACCGGTGTGTCGATCACGTCGGAACTGTACCCGCGCGCAGCGGTGGCGAAGCCCGGCCGCCGCTGGGCGGTGCGCGGCCGGACCGGATCCGGCACGGTTGTCGGTGCCGTCGACGGGGAACCATGGCGCGATGAGCAGCTATCCCGACCCCATCCTGCACGGTGACGTCTACCCGTCGGAGGAGGAGATCGACCCGACCGGGATCGGCCCGGAGCCGACCGGCGCCCCGCCCACGGCGTACCCGACCCGGACCGCGCCGGCACCCGAGCCGCCGCCCGCGCCCCGGCCGGTGGAGACCGGGGCGCACTCGATCGTCACCCACCACCTGGACGGGTCGACGCAGGTGGTGACGGACCTGGACGGCGACGGCATCGCCGACGTGGTCCAGTTCGACCTGGACGGGGACGGCGTACCGGACATCACCTACCTGGACAGCGACCGGGACGGTCGGCTGGACACGGTGCTGCGCGAACCGGGCGGGGTCACCCGTCGCCGCTGACCGCGCCGACCGGGGTCACACCTGCGGCATCACCTCGGCGGCGACCAGCTCCAGGTGGTCCAGGTCGGCCAGGTCGAGCACCTGGAGGTAGATCCGCTCGCTGCCCGCCTCGGCGTACCGGCCGATCTTGTCGACCACCTCGGCGGGGGTGCCGGCGAGGCCGTTCTCCCGCAGCTCGGCCGGCTCCCGGCCGAGGACGGCGGCCCGGCGGGCCACCTCGGCGTCGTCCCGGCCGCAGCAGAGCACCAGCGCGTTGGACCAGCGCAGGGTGCCCGGTTCGCGGCCCACCTCGGCGCAGGCCGCGCGGACCCGGCCGAACTGGGCCACCGTCTCGTCGAGCGAGACGAAGGGCAGGTTGAACTCGTCGGCGTACCGGGCGGCCAGCCGGGGAGTGCGCTTCGGTCCCTTGCCGCCGAGCAGGATCGGCGGGCGGGGCTGCTGCACCGGCTTGGGCAGCGCCGGGGAGTCGGCGACCGGGTAGTACGTCCCGGCGAAGTCGAACGTCTCGCCGGCCGGGGTCGCCCACAGCCCGGTGATCACGGCGAGCTGCTCCTCCAGCCGGTCGAAGCGCTCCCCCACCGACGGGAACGGGATGCCGTACGCGGTGTGCTCGTCGGCGAACCAGCCGGCCCCGATGCCCAGCTCGACCCGGCCGCCGCTCATCTGGTCGACCTGGGCGACGGTGATGGCGAGCGGACCGGGCAGCCGGAAGGTGGCCGCCGTCACCAGCGTGCCGAGCCGGATCCGGGAGGTGTCCCGGGCCAGCCCGGCCAGGGTGGTCCAGGCGTCGGTGGGGCCGGGCTCGCCGCTGGCCGACCCCATCGCCAGGTAGTGGTCGGAGCGGAAGAACGCGCCGTAGCCGGCGTCCTCGGCGGCGCGGGCCACCGTGAGCAGTTGGTCGTAGCTGGCGCCCTGCTGGGGCTCGGTGAAGATCCGCAGTTCCATGCCCCGAGCATAGGGAGCCGGGCGCACACCCGCTCAGGCCCCGCCGGACCAGCATATGCCTTGACAGGAATATGCCGATGGGGGCATATTGCCTGCGTGTCCGTTGACGCCTTCGCCGTCCTGGCCGAGCCGAGTCGCCGCCGCATCCTCGACACGCTCCGGCAGGCCGAGTGCAGCGTCGGCGAGCTGGTCGACACCCTGGAGCTGAGCCAGCCGGCCGTCTCCAAGCACCTGCGGGTGCTCCGCGAGGCCGGTTTCGTCTCCTGCCGGACGGTCGCCCAGCACCGCATCTACCGGCTCGACCTGCGTCAACTGCGAGCGGTGGACGGCTGGCTGGCCCCGTACCGGCGGATGTGGGAGACCCACCTCGACGCCCTGGAGCGTCACCTCGACAAGGAGTGACCATGGACCCTGCCCCGCTGCGCCCCGGCCCACCGGCCGAGGTCACCGCGACCCCCGCCGACGACCGGTGGACCCTGCGCTTCGTCCGCGAACTGCGGCACCCGCCACAGCGGGTCTGGGCGGCGCTGACCGACCCGGCCCAACTGGGCGAGTGGGCGCCGTTCCTGGCCGACCGTGACCTCGGCACCCCCGGCGACGTGGTGCTCACCCTGGTCGACGGCGACACGACCGACGCGCAGCCGGCCACCGTACGCCGGGCCGAGGCGCCGCGCCTGCTGGAACACACCTGGGGTGGGGACCTGCTCCGCTGGGAGCTGACCCCGACCGCCGACGGCACCCGCCTCACCCTGTGGCACACCGTCGCCGACCGGGGGACGCTGCCGATGGTGGCCGCCGGCTGGCACCTCTGCGTCGACGTCGCCGACCGGCTGCTCGCCGGCGACCCGGTCGGCCCGGTCCGGGGCCGCGCCGCCCTCGCCCACGGCTGGGCGCAGTTGCGCGACACGTACGCCCGCGAGCTCGCTGACGGCTGACCCGCGCCCCGGCCACTCACGATCACCGTCACACCACCCTTCGCAGCCGCAACCGCCCTGGTCGGGGGCCGTGTGGCGCGGGTTGACCCGATCAGCGAGACTCGGTCCGACCACCCCCGGGGGAGTCTCCCCGGACCCGTCGGACGGTTGGAGCCCATGGCACACCCCTACCTGTTCTGGCTGGCCGGCGCGGTGCTGCTGGTGGCCGCGGGCGTGGTGACGACCCTGCTGCCCCACCACCGGGCCCGGGCGGAGCAGCGCCGCACCGCCTGGTCGACCGCCCGCGCGGCGATCGACAGCGCGGCCGTCAGCCGGGACGCCGCCCCGGGCCGGGTGCCCGAGGCGGAACGGTTGTTCGCCCGTGCCGAGTCGCTCGCGGGCGCCCGCGGCGGGCCGGACGCGGCGCGGGAGGCGGCCGAGCACGCCCGCCGGGCCGACCGGCTGTGGCGGGAGCACCGGTGACCGCCCGGGGGTACCGCCGCTGGGCGGAGCCGGTGCGCTGGACGCTGCTCGGGGTCGCCGTGCTCGTGCTGGTGGTCTTCCTGCTCGCCCAGCGGCAGCAGGGCATCGACGTCAGCTACGGACGGTCACCGTCGTCGACGGCGGGGGTCGACACGGACACCGCCGGCACCACCGAGCGGGCCACCGTGCCGTCGGTGGACGAGATGACCGCGCTGGTCGCCGCCGCGCCGGTGGTACGCCTGCCCGGCTCGGTGGCGTACTGGAACGAGCAGCGGGTCCGGGAGGTGGCCGGCGACACCCGGATCCTGGTCGCCCCGCCCGGCCTCGACTCCGACGAACGCGAGCGGGTCCGGGACGTGGAGAACGCCACCATCCGGGTGATCGGCACCGAGGTCAGCGGCGGTTTCTACCAGGCCAGCTCCGACACGTTGCCGGCCTGGCGGGCGCAGTTCGCCACCGGGGACGTGACCGACCTGCTGATCGCCCTGATCACCGCGCTGCGCAAGGAGTCCACCCCGGCCGACCGGGACGAGCTGCGCTGGCGCGAGCCGAGCGGGCCGGAGCTGACCGCCGTGCTGACCGATCTGCGGGCGACCGGTCGGCACGTCGCACCCGGCGCGACCCTGACCGACGTCCCCGAGGCCGCCGCCCGCAACGCCTTCCCGGACGGCGCGTGGTACGTCGCGCTGCCCGTGCAGCGGTACGGCGAACCGCTGGCCCGGTACGGCCCCGCGCTGAGCGCCCGCTTCCCCGACCAACCGATCGTGGTGATGTACGGGCTGTGGGTCGAGTACCACGGCCCCGGCGCGGCGGACTTCGCGGAGCTGGCCGGGGCGAGCTTCTACGGCCAGTTCGCCAGCGTGCTCAGCCGCTCCGACTACCCGCAGCGCAACGTGCTGGGGGTCTACCTCAACCGGGTCACCGACATCCGTTACGCCGGCCTGTTCGAGCGGCCCCTGCCGTACCGGCCGGCCGATCCGCTGCGGGTGGCGCTGCCGGCGCTGCCGTGGGTCTTCGCCGGCTGCGTGGCGGCGTTCCTGGTCCTGTCGGCCCGGTCGCTGCGCCGCCCCGGGCGGGGGCCGGGCCGCCGACGCGACGCCGCCCCGGTCCGGCTGGCCGGGTTGACCGCGCTGGCCGTCGAGGTGTCCCTGCTGACCGACGCCCGCAGCAATCCGGCGCTGACCCGGAGCATCGTCGCGCTCCAGGCGGCCCGGTCGGCGTGGGAGGAGAAGCTGCCCGCCCGGCACGTACGCGCCCTGCTCGACGAAGCGGCGACCGAGCTGGACGACACCGCCCGCCAGGTCGGCATCGCCAGCTACCGCCCGGACAACTACCTGCGAGGCCGGCTGTCATGACCCGTTCCGACTCCCGGCGGACCGGTGCCGGTCGTTCCCGACGGCAGCCCGCCGACCGCTCCCGGCGGACCGGTGCCGCCCCCTCCCCGCGGCAGCGTGTCGTGGGCCTGCTCGGTACCCCGTTCGGCCTGGCCGTCCTGGCCTGTCTGGCGCTGGCCGGCTGGGCGGTGTGGAGCGGTGGGGCGCTGGACGGGCCGATCGCCCGGCACGTACGCACCTCGTCGTTCTACGCCGACCCGGGGCTCGACGTCGACCGGGCGGCGGCGGAACGGATCATCGGCAACCGCCGGCTGGTGGTGGTGCTGCGCTCCCCCGACGCCGACCTGCGGGACACCTGCAAGCAGGTGTCCCGGGCCGCCGACGGGACCGTCGTGCTGGTGCTCAGCCGCGACGGCGACGACTACGACACCTACGGCTGCGCGCTGGTGCCCGGCTACGAGAAGAAGAACCTGGGCAAGGCCGCCGCCGCCGAAATGATCATCGGCCGGGGCATCGACACCTTCGCCGACCGTCCGCTGGAGGCGGTGAAGGTCATCGCCGTCAACTACGACCGGCTGGTCAAGGCGGGCACCGTGCCAGACGGCTCCCGGACGATCAGCCCGTCGCTGCCCCGCTTCCTGCTCGCCGTCGCCGCCGTGCTGGGCGTCGTCGCCGCCGCGACCGCGCTCTACCTCGGCGGCCGGCGGGCGGGCCGGCTGGCGGCGGCCCGCCGGATCCGGCGCGACGAGCTGACCGACAGCCGCAGCGCGCTCAGCGCCGCCACCGCCGGGCTCGCCCAGCAGATCATCGACCTCGATCCGCAGTACGCCCTGCTGAACGCCCGTCGGGACGGCGACGACAGCAGCTTCGTCCGCCGCTACCGGCAGCTGACCTCGGACCACGCCGCCCTGCTCGACCGGTTGGCGACCCTGGACGGCACCGACGACGCGGCCGTCCGGGCGCTGACCGCCCGGGTCGAGTCGCTCAGCCGGCAGGCCCAGTCGCTCGCCGACGGACAACCCGGCACGGACGCATAGCTGCTCAGCAACCCCATCCGTCGACCCGAGCTCGGGCTCGATGGAGTGCCTCAGGGCCGAATCGTCAGTGCCAGCAGCCCTCGATCGAGCCCCACCACCAGCGTGTCGTCAACATAGCAGCAGGTCAACGCAGGGTGATGAACCGGAATCGTCAGCACAGCACGACCGGTACCCGGATCCCAGAGCCGTACCGTCCGGTCACGGCTGGTGGACGCCAGCAGGGTCCGCTGGCCGACCGGAACCGTGCATACACCGGTGACCTGACCGGTGTGTCCGATGAGAGCATGCAGCCGGCGGCCGTCCGTGCAGTCCCAGAGCCCAACGGTCCGATCAGCGCTGGCTGACGCGAGGTACACCCGGTCGTCAAGGGGCACCGCGCCCAGTGCGGTGACCGCGTCGTGGTGGGCGAGTTGCTGCCACCGCTGGCTCCCGTCGTCGCTCCAGAGCCGTACGACGCCGCTCTTGTCGCCCGAGGCGAGCATCTGGACCCCCGCCGACTCGACGACCGCCAGTGCGGTCACCCAGTCGCTGTGCCCGGTGAGTCGATTACGGATGAGGCCCCGCAAGGGATGCCACAGCCGGAGGGTCACGTCCTCCCCGGCTGAAACCATGGTCATCCCGGCCGCCGTGTGGATGGCCCGAACCGCGTTGACCGCGCCGTAGTGCTCTGCCATTCGGCAGCCAGCCTGGCCTGAGTCGACTTCCCAGAGCTGTACGAAATGGTTTTCGTAGGCGGCAGCCAGTTGCTGAGGTTCGTCATCGATGACGCACAGATCATGAATCGCGCCCTCGCCACCCGTAGTCAGCGGTTCCCCCCGGGAACTGCCGTCGACCGGCGACCAGAGCCGCACAGAGCCGTCCAGACCGGCCGAGGCGACGAGCGCCTCACCGGCTGTCGGTACCGCGCAGACGGCGGTGACCGGTCCGGACCACCCGCCGCTGACCACCGGGGCGGCGGCCAAGCTGCGGGGATCCCACAGTCGCACCATGCCGTCATCACCAGCCGTAGCGATCAGCTTCCGATCCGCCATCGGGACCTCGCAGACGGCCCGGATCCAGTCGGATTGCCCGCGCAGGCTGTTCTCGTGCCGGCCGGTGCCGGCATCCCAGAGCCGGATCACACCGTCCTCCCCCGTGGCAACGAGCAGGCACCTGTCGTCACCGTCGACCGTGCAGAGGTCGGTGAGGGGACTGCCGCCAACCGAGAACTCATCGACCAGCTCACCGTCGAATGGATTCCACAGCCGTACCACCCCGTCGTAGCCGGCCGAGGCCAGCAGCACCCGTCCGGAGGAGCGCACCGCGCACAGGGTGGTGACCCAGCCGCCATGGCCGCCCAGTACCCGCACCTGCCGGCCGGTCACCGGGTTCCAGAGCCGGATCGTTCCGTCGAATCCGGTGGAGGCGAGAAGCGACCCCGTCGCCACCGGCACCTCGGTCACGGCGGTCACCCAACCCCGGTGGCCGGTCAGGAGGTGGCGCAAGGTTCCGGTGACGGGATCCCACAGCCGGACCGTGCGGTCATCGCTTGCCGAGGCAAGCAGCGGGCCGTCCACTGTCTGTACGGTGCACAGGTTGCGGACCCAGTCCTGGTGCCCACGCAGTTCGTGCGAGCGCAGCCCGGTGAGCGGATCCCAGAGGGCGACGGTGCCGTCGTGGCTTCCCGTGGCAACAAGTGCTTCGTTGCCGAGGTGCACCGCATGAACGGCCCGGACGCAGTCGTCGTGGCAGTCGAAGGCGTACTCGCTCTGGTTGGTCAGTGGGTCCCAAAGCCGGACGGTGCCGTCCTCCCCCACCGAGGCCAACAGGTGACGGCCGCCTACCGGCACCGCGCACACGTCGTGTACCGCCTGGGAGTGCCCTTCGAGCACGGTGCGCTCGGTGCGCGCGGGGGTGTTCGCCCAGCGGGCGAAGTACGGGGCATCGTCCGCGGGCACCTCTCCACCGAGTTGGTCGAGCCGATCGACCACCGACCAGAGGGCGGCCCGCTCAGTGGGACGGGCGGCCAGTGCGGCAGGGGTACGCAACAGCAGTTGGGCGCGGGCTCGCGCCGACGTGCCGGTTGCCGCCTCGGCGAACGGCATCAGCCGGTCGAGGTGGGTGTGCCGCAGATAGCCGTCGTCGGTCAGCAGTTCGTCCACCAGGCCGATGTGCGCCGCGTGCTGGGGCAACGAACGGAGCAGGTACTCAGGAGCGGCCTCCCAGCCACCCGAACGACCCAGAGTCATCCAGGTCCGCACGAGCCGCTGTTCGTCGGACAACCGAATGCCCACCTCCTCCCGGTTGGCCAGTAGCGCCTCGTTGAGGGCCTGGTGGAACAGGCGGTAAGTGGGGCTGCCGGCACCGCCCGACTCAACCAGGAAGTTCGCCGCCGACGTCCGGGCGAACTCGGTGAGCTGGGATCCACTCACCACCCCACCGAGCGCCTCGGTCCCTGCCTGCCACAGAGCGATCGGCAGGCCCGGCGTCTCGGCGTAGGCGAGCACGGTGAGCGCCAACCGGGCCGGCAACACACCGATCGGTGGCAGCCCCGCCACGTAGGTGTCAAGGGCGTCCGCCACCGTGGCGGTGAAGTCGACCCGGTGCGGCGCGACGGCCTCGGTGTCCCGCAGGGCACGGGCACGGGCGATCAGTCCGGCAATCAGGAAGTTCCCGTTGGCCAGGCTAGCGATCCGGCGGGCGACCGGTGCCGCGACTTTGGCATCCCGGTACGGGTTGTCAGGACGTTCCGCCCCGAGGAGTTGGAGCGTGGCCTGAGCGTAGTCGGCAAGGTCTGTCTCGGCGAAGAACTCGGGTGCGTCCAGGTCGACGATCTCCACGTCGCTCCCGAAGTCAGTGAGCAGGTCCCCACGGCTGTCGGCCCGCCGCATCCCGACGACGACCTGCACGCCGCCTGTCCGGGCGAGCGGGGCGAGCACGTCGCTGATCAGGCTCCTCGCGTGTTGCGGCGCGACCGCCTCGTCAAGCGCGTCGACCACCAGGGTGAAGCGGTCCTGATGCAACGCCAACCGGTCCCGCAGAGCGGGTACCAGGTCCACCGGGGCTGCGGGCAGCGCCACGGCTGCTGCCCGGGCTATCTCCGTCGCCACCTCCAAGGCCGTCTTGCCCTTGACGTGTACTGCGCAGGAGACCGAGCCGATGGTCGCCCGCTCCGCCGTGTCGTCGGCGCGGGACATGGCCCGGAAGCTGGAGTCCGCAGTGGTCACGATCCGACCCAGCACCGCCGACTTTCCGACCCCGGGTGATCCCGTGACGACCAGGGGCCGACCGGCGGCAAGCGGCTGGTCGAGCCAGTCGACCAGCCGGCGCAGCGCCACGGTACGACCACGAAAGCGCGATCCTCCCTCGGTGTTGGACGCCACCCCACGCGCCCGGGGTGACCAGTGCCGCCCCGCCTCCTCATCGCTGCTGAGCGACCAGCCCCAGGCAGCGAGGGCGGAGTCACCCGCATCCTCGACCCGCCAGGCGGCGAACGCGGAGAGCTTGAACTCCGGCAACTGTTCCTCGGCGTGGGCAAGGGTGAGCGCGTGCCCGTCGCCCGTCTGGCCGGCCGCCTCGATGATGACGCCCACGACTGCGTGGTAGTCGGGGGACCAGAGTCCTGCCCCGCTGAAACCACCGACCACTTCGGTGCCGGAGTCGGGCACCAGGTGGACCCGCCCCCATCCCCCTTCGGAGCGGATCGTCCCCTGGGCGGAACGACCGCCCTCGGTATGCGCCGGGAAGCCATACGCCCACCACGGCTTTTCCAGCAGTTCCTTCGAGGTCAGACACCGCAGCCTCGCGGGGATGACCGATGCGGGTACCGGCTCGACGAGTTCCAGCAGGACCAGGTCGACATTCTTGTCCACCCTGCCGTTGTGCAGACACTGACCCACCTGTCGCCGGTCCCAGTAGCCGACCCCTGCGGCCCTGGGGAACGACACCCACAGATCGTCCCGCAGTTCACCGTTGCGGCACACCACGTGCTCGCAGGCCAGCACGAGATTGGTGTCGATCACCACTCCGGAGCCAATCGGCGGTTGCATGCTCCGCCCACCGATGTGGAGGGCGACGGCCCAGGGGTCCACCGGCGCGGTCATCGCGGCACCGCTCTCAGCCCTCCGCCCGATCGGCGACGGCCAACGGGCTTCCCGGCCGCCAGGAGAGGGTGATCTCAAAATTGCCCTCGGTGGCCGCTTTGGCCACCAACCAGTTCGTGGTGCCGGTCACCTTGATACCGAACTTGACATCGACCCCATCGGGGGCGAGGGACCTGACCTGCTCAAGCACTTCGCGGGCAGCCTCGATCGCCTGGCCCGCGGCGTCCTTCACGCAACCGGCGATGTCCCCTACTCCAGCGGGCTGGAACCCCGCGACCGGCTCGATCTCGAACCGCACCGTCGACGTATCGGCCAACTCGTAACTGACAACCTCGGAGGACACCTACGTCACCTCTCGTCGCTCATCCGCACGCAGCCTCGGAGCGGGCGGATCGGCAGGCAGTCGGCAGCACGCCGGGCCGGCCGCAGCAACCAGGACAGATCGCCGACCATAGCGCACAAGCCCCGCCCACAAGCCCCGCTCATGCCTCCCTCTCGACTTGCCAAACACCTGGTGAGCAGCGGTTTTTCTGTCCAGGCAGCGGTCAGCTGTCGGATATCGGCAGCTATTCGTGGAGCTTGCGCGGTCCCCACACCGTGTGCAGAATCGGCGAGGTGCCGAGCAACCCTCGGCTTGTCGACTTCGACAAAAACCGTGTTCCCTGCCCGAAGGAGCGTCCGCATGGCCGGCGCAGAGCTGTCATCCGTCCAGCGGTTCGTTCTGATCACCCTGATGATCAAAGGCAGCGCTGTGCCGAACACCTATCTCCGAAACGTCGCCGGCATCAGCCTGAGCCGACCATACCGCGATGATCTGCGCGATCGCGGATTCATCGCCGTCACCGAGAAGCCGCTCGTCCTGGAACTCACCGAGAAAGGGTGGGGTCAGGCGATTGAAGAGTTGGGCGGGAGTGTTCCGCCCCGGGCCGGCGCGGCCGGCGGTGCGCTCTATATCGCACTGGGATTCCTCCGCAGCCTCCTCGACCACTTGGAGGTCGCGCCATCCGAGTTGTTCACCCTACGGTTCGCCGCCAGCGACGCCACCTTGGCTCCGGCCCAGGCTGAGCCCTCCACCACCACGCGGCTCGACGTGGCATCCGCCATCCGCGAGGCGTACGGAACGGTGGCGCAGAGCGGGGAGTTGCTCCCCCTCACCCAACTGCGCACCGCGCTCAAGAGCCAGATCGATGCCACCCTCGTCCGGATGAACCGGGAACCGGGCGTACAGATTATCCCCAACTCCCAGCAGGGGGATCTCACCGCCGAGGACCGCGCCGCGGCAGTCCGCATCGGAAACCAGGACCGGCACCTGATCTCCATCACCTCGTGATGGACGAGGCGCACCAGCGCGCATTGACGGCGCTCCGTTTCGATTGGGCTCCCACGCCGGACGATGTCTGGCAACCGCTGACCGACGTACACGTCCCGGCGCTGCATGACGGCATCCTGCGCCAGGTTCTCGGCGGGGTCGCCGAGGCGAGCAAGTCCGGCGACTCCAGTCCGATCGGCTTCGCCATCCTCGGTATTCGCGGCACCGGCAAGACCCATCTGTTGGGCGCGGTCAGGGAGCAGGTGCATGCGGAGGGCGGCTATTTCTTCCTGGTGAGCCTGCTGGAGGCAAGCGCGTTCTGGCGCAGCACGGCGCTGTCCGTCCTCGACGGTTTCTTCCGCGAGCTACCCAGCGGGGAGACCCAGCTCAGAACCTTCCTGCGCCGACTTGCGGAGCAGGTCAGCGCACCCCGGGCGGTCCGTCGGGCGGTGATCGGGGACACCGAGCTGACCCGACCGAATCTCGATGCCTTCGTCGACCTGATCCGCAAGCTCGACCGTCAGGTTGGAATGGAGTGCCAGGACACCATCCGCGCCCTCGTCCTCCAGGCTGCGGAGAATCCGCGACTTCAGGACATCGGTTACGAGTTCCTCTGCTCGAACGACGAGGAGGAGTCCGGCCAGCGGGCGGCTTGGGGCATGCGGCGAGGGAAGAGGTCCGCCCAGGAGGTCGTTCGGGACGTGTCCCGCCTCCTGGCCCTGACCGGACCGACGGTCATCGCCGTCGACCAGATCGACATCCTGGTCAACCAGTCGGAGAAGATGCAGGCTCACGACGAGCAGGCCCGCTGGCAGGCGACGTTGTTGCTGGAGCAGATCGCCGGTGGGCTGATGGCGCTGCGGGAGCACACCCGCCGGTCGCTGTCGGTGGTCTCCTGCCTTCCCCAGGTGTGGGCAAAGATCAAGAATGAGGCGACAGACACGGTCCAGGACCGGTTCCGGGAGGCCATCCAGCTCGATGGGCTCCCCTCCGCAGAGGTCGCCCGCGATCTGGTCGCTCGGCGATTCGCCCGCTGCTTCGCGGAGGTGGACTTCACTCCGCCGTACGACACCTGGCCGGTGTTGCCGGGCGCCTTCGACGAGGCGGTGGACTTCACCCCGCGTGAGTTGCTCCGCACGGTCGACGCACACATCCGAGCCTGCCTGTCCGGTGGCGAGGTCCATGAGCTGGCACACCTGACGGAGTCCGCGGGCGCAGCACGGGCACCGGTTCGGACCGTTGACGAGACCTCCGGACCGATAGCGGGTCAAGGGGACCCGAGCCGGATCGACAGCCGGTTCGCTGAATTGCTGGCGCAGGTGGATCCTTCCTCGGCGCTGCGACCGGAGACCGAGGACGCGGTAGTACCCGAACTACTCACGGCCGGTCTCACTGCCTGGATCGCCGCGCAAGGCCCGACCACACGACCGTTCAGCATCGACCCTCGCGCCGGCGGTAAGCCCGCACTCCATGCGCGGCTGCGGCGTAATGTCGACGAGGAGACCGAACGCCAGGAGCACTGGTCGTTCCGCGCTGTCCGCGCACCACACCACATCGCCGCCCTGAACCGGATCCGGAACGCCGTCACCACCGCAGGGCTCACCGCCGGAGTGTCGGAACGCCGGCTGTTCCTGCTCCGCACGCCTGCATGGTCGCCGGGAACCCGCACCCAGGAAGTCATCAAGGCGTTCCAGGACGCCGGGGGAAGAACACTGCCCTTCGATGAACCGGATGTGGTCCGGCTCATGGCGTTGCGTGATCTGATCGGCGAGTTCGGGCTGGAGGGCCTCCGGGAGTGGTTCATCACCCGCTGCCCGGCCGATGAGGTGGTCATTTTCCGCCAAGCGTTCGCCGATGTCACCGTCCCACCCGACGCCGCCTCGTCGAGGGCGGCCGCCGCTGCCGAACCGGTCGGTCCACCAGCGGTGGTGGGACCGTCCGAGGCGGCCGGCCGGTCCGAAACGACGATGCCGCCCGGGGCAGGGCGTTCCGACGGCAATGACCTTCCAGCATCAGCTGTCTCCCCAACTCCGGGTGCGGCCCTGCCGATCGGGCGGATGGTCACAAACGGCACGCCCGTGGACATTGATCTGGAGGTGTTGCGACGGCACGTCGCCATCTTCGCCGGGTCAGGCTCGGGCAAGACAGTGCTGATCCGGCGGTTGGTCGAGGAGTGCGCCCTGCGGGGGGTCTCCTCGATCGTGCTCGACCCGAACAACGACCTCGCCCGACTCGGCGACCGATGGCCCACTCCACCCGACGCATGGGAGAACGCGGACACCGAGCGGGCAGCGGCCTACCTCGCACAGACCGAGGTGACCGTGTGGACTCCCCGCCTGACGGGTGGACGACCACTGACCTTTCAGCCGCTGCCCAACTTCGCCGACATCCTTGACGACCCGGATGCATTCGCCGCTGGTGTGGACGCCGCTGTGGCCTCGCTCGCCCCGCATGCCCGGGTGGACGGCGGGACGGACAAGGCCAGGCTGGGCCGGGCCGTGCTACGCGAAGCACTCAGGAGCTACGCGCGGACCGGAGCCAGCGAGTTACGGGGTTTCATCGGCTTGCTCAATGCGCTCCCGGATGGTGTCAGCCTGTTGGACGACGCACCTCGGCTGGGCGCGAACATGGCTCAGTTGCTGACTGCGGCAATGGTCAATGACCCGCTGTTCGGCGGCACCGGCGCACCGGTAGACCCGGGTGTGCTCCTGACTCCTCCACCGGGCCGACGTGCCCGGGTGTCGGTGATCAGCTTCGTCGGCCTACCCGATGATCAACAACGCCAGAGTTTCGTCAATCAGCTCCAGCTGTCGCTCTTTGCCTGGATCAAGCGGAATCCGGCGGGAGACCGGCCGCTCGGCGGGCTGTTCGTGATGGACGAGGCGCAGACCCTGGCCCCGTCCGGGGCGTTGACCGCCTGCACCCAGAGTACGCTCGCGCTGGCATCGCAGGCCCGCAAGTACGGGCTCGGCCTAGTCTTCGCAACCCAGGCACCAAAGGGTCTACACAACCAGATCCCCGGAAACGCGGCGACCCAGTTCTTCGGCCTGCTGAACAGCCCTGCCCAGATCGACGCGGCGAAGGAACTGGCCCGGGCCAAGGGCAGCGAGATCAGCGATGTCGCCCGGCTGCGAGCAGGACAATTCTACGCCACCGTCGAGGGAAGCGAGTTCACCAAACTCCAGGCACCGTTGTGCCTGAGCCACCATCCCCGCAGCCCGCTCACCGCCGAGGAGGTGCTGGACCGGGCCCGCCGCCGGTGAGCCCGGACGGGCGGTCCGTGCACCCGATCCAGCCCGGTCCCAGCCGGCCGGGAACGGCGCGCGGGTGTCCGCCCGGTGGCCAGGTTTGCTGCTGACGCCTAGCGTGGAGGGCGCCTGTCCACCGGCAGTAAGGGATCATCGATGTTGCGGAAGCACCTGGTCGAGGTGATTGTCGGCGTCGTCGTCGCGGTGCTCGGCGCCGCCGTGCTGGCCTGGCTGAAGTTCGGCGGGCCGGAGCCAGGTTCCACGGACCCGGACCTCGGGTCATCCGTCGCGGACGCCCTCTCCGACTCCGCGCCGCCGGCCTCCGGGAGCCCTGCCCCGACGACCGGCGGGGCCGACCCCGCCGCAGAGGGGAGCACAGCCGCCCCGCAGTCGGCGGGCACCGGCCTCCGGCCGACGAGTCGCCTCCTCTACGACGACGGAGCGAACAGAGCGACCGTCACCGGCCTGGAGGTGACCACGGAGGGAAAGCTGCGGGTACGACTGCGCTACCAGAGCAGTGCGGCCAACGGATGGTCGCTGAGCTGCCCGGAACCGGCCGCGGATCTCCGGTCGTCGCGTCTCACGCTGGCCGGTGGAAAGCAGGTCTACCCGGTCGACACGTACTGCACCTCGCAGCGGCCCGGTGAGGACTTCACCCTGCGCTCCGGTGCGGTCCTGGAGAGCTGGGGCGTGTTCCCGGTCGTCCCGCCCTCCGGCAGCGAGTTCTCCCTCACCTGGTACGACCTGGGCACCGTCGAGGGGCTGAAGCTCTAGAGCGGGGCCGGGTCAGTACGACGGGGACGACTCGGCCAGGTCGGTGGCCGCGGGCGCGGCACCCCGGGGTTCGGTGGCGGAGAGGCCGGCGAGGAGGTCGGCGGTGGTGTGCGCCCGGACGTCGGCGTGCGTACCGTCGGCGAACCGTGCCACGACGGCCCGGACGTGCCGCTCTGCGGTGTCGGCGAGTCCGTCGTAGACGGCGGCGAAGGTCTCCCGGGCCGGGCCGCGCAGCCAGCCGGCGGGCAGCAGCCGCAGCGGTAGCTGCGGGTCGAGGGTGGGGAACCGACGGAAGGTGTCCATCACCTCGGTCCGGGCCCGGACCGCCTCCGCGCCGTCGACCTGGCCGGCGGCGATCCGTGGCAGGAGCGGTCGCCACCGCCGCAGGAAGCTCTCGTACTGCTCGGCGACCGCCGCGACGTCCCAGGCGTCGAGCGGGTCACGGCCGGCGACCGCGTCGAGGTCGACCCGGCGACCGCGGAACACGGTGACCGCCCCGAGGTGGAGCTGGGTGAGCTGGGCCCGCGCCTTCGGGGTCAGCTCGTGCGGCGAGATCCACAGCCCGTCGTACAGCGGCGCGTAGCCCAGCCAGCGGAGCTGCCCGCGCAGCGCCCGCCGCTGCGCGCTGCGCTCCTGGGGCAGCGAGAACGCGACCAGCGTCCAGCACTCGTCCCATGCCTGGGTCGTGGTGGTGGCCGCCATCACCCAGCTCCCGCCGACCGAGAGGCTGACGGCGGCGGACCGGCTGAGCCGGTACGAGCTGCGCCGTCCCTGCCGGCTGCCCTCCAGGACGCCCCGGCGGGCCAGCCGACTGATCACGGTCCGCGCCCCGGCGAGGCTGACGTGCGACTCGGCGAGCAGCGCGACGATGGCGGCGGACGGCAGCCAGGCCCGGGTCCGCAGCGTGTAGTCGGCCAGCAGGGTCACCGCGACACCCTGCGGCGAGTTGCCGGCCTGCCGGCGGGGCAGCCGTACCGGGTGGTCCCCGTCGTCGGGAAAGATCTCCTCGATGTCGAACGGGTGTGGCACGGGGACGCTCCGGGCTCGGCTCGGTGACGGTGGCACCGACTGTAGACGGCACCGCCGGGCACGCCTACCGGGACGCGGGTCCAGGGTGGATCCGGGGCGACCTCGACGACCGCCCAGTGTATCGAGGTCATTCGATTGACACTTGTCGGGCCGAGGAGAACACTAAGTGCCATGCAATGCCACCTGGGCCGGGGCAGGGCATGCCAGCGGTAACAGGCCGGCGCGAACGACACGGGCAACCGGGCGCACCCGTGCCGCAGGGGCGCGCGGCCGATCTCGACCTGTGAGGGAGTCACGCCCATGAAGATCAGACGGAAGATGCTGCTCGCCCTGGCGGCGCCACTGGTGGCGACGCTGGCGGCGGCGGCCCTGGTGATACCGACGCTCCAACCGGCGTACGCCGCGTCGTTGGTCGAGGTGACCAACTTCGGCGACAACCCCGGCCGGATGCGGATGCACATCTACGTGCCGGACACCCGCCCGGCCAACCCGGCGGTCGTGGTGGCCATGCACGGCTGCGGCGGCACCGGGCCGGGCTTCTACTCCAGCAGCGAGTTCGCCTCGCTGGCCGACCGGTACGGATACATCGTGATCTACCCGTCCGCGATGCAGCAGGCCGGCTTCGGCAACTGCTTCGACACCTGGTCGGACGCCGCGAAGCGGCGCGGCGGCGGCAGCGACCCGGTGTCGATCGTCTCGATGATCAACTATGCCCAGCGACAGTACGGCGGCGACCCCCGTCGGGTGTACGCCACCGGCAGCTCGTCCGGCGGCATGATGACCAACCACATGCTGGCGCTCTACCCTGACGTGTTCGCCGCCGGCGCCGCGTTCATGGGGGTTCCCTACAACTGCTTCGCCAACGCGGCCGACTACCCGCCCGGCGCCAGCAAGTGCACCAACGGCACCATGAACCGCACCCCGCAGCAGTGGGGTGACGCGGTCCGGCAACAGGCGTACCCCGGCTACTCCGGTCCCCGCCCGAAGGTGCAGCTCTGGCACGGCACCGCCGACACGCTGGTGCCGTACTCCCTGCTCCAGGAGACCATCGAGCAGTGGACCAACGTGTTCGGGCTGAGCCAGACCCCCACCTCCACCGACACCCCGCAGGCCAACTGGAACCGCCGCCGGTACGCCGACGCCAGCGGTAACGTCCTGGTCGAGGCGTACAGCGTCCAGGGGGCGGGGCACAGCCTGCCCTCGGGCGGGATGGCCGCCGTCGCCCTCCAGTTCTTCGGCCTGACCAACCCGACGCCCACCACGCCGCCGGTGACCACCCCGCCGGTGCCGACCACGCCCCCGGTCACCACGCCGCCGGTCACCACGCCGCCGCCGACCACGCCGCCGGTCACCACCCCGCCGCCGACCACGCCGCCGGCCTCCGGGGCCTGCCGGGTCACCGCGACCGTCAACGCCTGGAACTCCGGGCTGACCGAGAGCATCACCATCACCAACACCGGTGCCAGCGCCGTCAGCGGCTGGTCCCTGGTCTTCACCCTGCCCGGCGGGCAGACCATCACCTCCGGCTGGAACGCCTCCTACGCGCCCTCGTCCGGGCAGGTGACGGCCCGGAACGCCAGCTACAACGCCGCCATCCCGGCCGGCGGTTCGGTCGACATCGGATTCCAGGCCAACCACACCGGCAACACCGCCAAGCCCTCCTCGTTCACCCTCAACGGCGCCGCCTGCACGGTCGCCTGACCGGCGCGACCCACCTCCGGAGGTGGACTGTCACCTCCGGAGGTGGACCGCCGCCCGACCCGGTTCGGGTCGGGCGGCGGATCCGGGGATCTGCTGTTCGGCCGGCAGTTCGGCGTTTCCGGATCCGACTACTGGCCGATGGCCGGCCTACCGGTGGCACAAATCAGGAAACAGCCTTACGCTTCCGTGCCGCTGACCGCGCCGTCTGAGGGCTCCGACCGGCCCGCCTCACCTGCCGAAGCGGTGACGTCAGTTGCGAGACCCGTTGCGGAGAGATGCCCAGCAGACTCCCGGCATCCCGCACCGTGTAACCCTGTTCCAGCAGCGTCTTCGCCGCGTCAACCGTTGCCCTCTCCGCCGACCGCTCAGCCTCCACCAGCTTGGCCCGCGCCTGTCGGGCCGCTGCTACCTCGGCCGAGACTTCGGGTCGAACCTCAACCTCGAAGCTGCGCGGCGACACGTCGAGCATCAGGGCGACAGCTTCCCGAGCCATGTCCTCAACCTGGTCGAGCCTGCGCGCCTGCGAGTGAACACCACGCAGCTCGGGGACGCTGATTGACCACCACTTCCCCGAACGCACGCATACGGCGGTGTACTTCGTCATCGGCGTCAGTCCCTTCTACCTCAGGCCGAGGTCGCGCAGAATACCTCGCGCGGTCAGTTCGTTGATCTCCCTATGTCGCGGTATGACGACGTGCTGGCTGCCGTAGCGGTAGATGCTGTGGTGGGAACCCTCGCGTATGAGGTCGAAGCCGATGCCGGCGTTCGCGGCAGCTTTGCCGATCTTCATGATGAGGTCGGCCCGCTTCATGCCGGCAGTCTAGCGTGCTAGACGCACTCAGTCTAGCAAGATAGACATGCGTTTCCCCAGCTCAACTGGTTGATTCGCCTCACGACGTTGGCATCTGCGGATCACCTCGGTCAGGTAGTGCCACCTTGTGGTGATGGGTCGATGCCCGCGTAGCGCTTCGCCCGCAATGAGCCGCTGGGCAGCTCCTCGATCTCGCCTCGCTGCCGCTCCGCACGCCCGTTCGCTGTCCCCACGGGGACAGACCGTGCCGCGCTCACCCCACGAACAGCCCCACGCGAAAATCGCCGATCCAGCGTTCTCGCTGGTGGGGCGGGCGGGGTTCGAACCCGCGACCGAGGGATTATGAGTCCCCTGCTCTAACCCGCTGAGCTACCGCCCCCGATGCCGGGCCGGATCGTAACCCGCCCGGCGGACCACCGGCCACCACCGAACCGGTACGCCCGGCGACACCTGACGGCACGATGGGCTACGCGAGAATAACAGTCAGCAGTCACCCCGGCGGCACCCGATTCAGCCCGCCGCGCGGAGTTCCGCGAGCACCGCCCCGGCCGTACGCCAGCCGCTGGCCAGTGCCCCCTGGATGGACGGGCTGTCCCGGTGGTCGCCGGCCACGAAGAGCCCGTCGCCGAGCGCCACCGGCTTGCGCAGCCGGCCCTGCGGCGGTGGCGCGGCGGGCAGGGCGTCCGGGATCGACACCGTGCTCAGGTGTTCCCAGTCGGCAGTGGAGCATCCGTACAGGCGCTCCAGTTCGCCCCGGACCACCGGCTCGGCCGGGGCGGACGGGCCGACCACGGAGGTCGCCACCAGGTGCCGGCCGGGTGGGGCGTACGACGGCACGGCCCGGCTGACGACCACCGTGTTGGCGACGAGTTCCCGCCGGTCGCCGTCGACCAGCAGGATCGGCTCGCCCAACGGCGCTTCCGGGGTGCTGTGGTAGTAGGTGGTGTAGCTGTGGGTGCGTACCCGGGGCAGGGCCGGCAGCAGCGTGCCCACCGCCGCCGGATCGACCGCGACCACCACGGCGCGGCACCGGATCTCACCGGTCGGGGTACGGACCCGGCCGGGGGCGACCCCGGTGACCGGCGCGGCGCAGGTGATCAGGTCGGCGGGCAGCGGGGCGGCCACGGCCTGCGGCAGCGCGGCCATCCCCCGGGCGGGCAGGCCGATCCGGCCCCGGGCGAAGGAACGCAGGATCATCGCCAGCACGTGGCTGGAGGTCTCCAGCTCCCGGTCGATGAGCACGCCGGACAGGAACGGCCGGATCAACTCCTCGATGATGGTGTCGGAGAGCCCGGCCCGGCGCAAGGCCGTCTCGCTGGTGGTCTCCGGCGCGGTGAGCAGTCGGTGCGCCGGCAGGGTGGCGCAGCCGGTGGCGAGGGCGGCGAAGCGCAGCCGGTCGACCAGCGAACCGATGCCGGCGAGCGCGGTGGCCGGTGTGCCGCCGGGTTCGCGTACCGGGTGGACCAGCCGGTGGAGGCGGTCGCTCCGGCGGACCAGCACCCCGGAGGTGAACCAGCCCAGGTCGAGGGTGCCCAGGTCGAGCAGGGTGCCGAGCCTCGGGTAGGCGGTGTTGAGCACCTGGAAACCCCGGTCGAGCAGGTACCCGTCGACCAGGTCGGTGGCGACCCGGCCGCCGAGCCGGTCGCCGGCCTCCAGCAGCCGCCAGGGCACTCCGGCCCGGTGCAGCCGGCGGGCGACCGCCAGCCCGGCCAGGCCACCGCCGACGATCACCACGTCCGTCTCACCGGGCACGTTCCACCTCCGTGTCGTCGCGCGCCGACCGGGACAACCGGCTCGGCCACCAGATCTTCGGCCCGATGTCGTACGCCAGCGCGGGCACCAGCAGCGAGCGGACCACGATGGTGTCCAGCAGGACGCCGACCGCGACCGCCACGCCCAGCTCCACCAGCACCACCAGCGGCAGCACGGCCAGCGCGGAGAAGGTGGCGGCGAGCACGATGCCGGCCGAGGTGATCACCCCGCCGGTGACGGTCAGCCCGGCCAGCACCCCGGCCCGGGTGCCCCGGCGGACCGACTCCTCGCGGACCCGGCTCATCAGGAAGATGTTGTAGTCGATGCCCAGGGCGACCAGGAAGACGAAGGCGAACAGCGGGAAGGACGCGTCGACCCCGGGGAAGTCCAGCAGGTACCGGAAGATCACCGCGCACAGCCCGAGGGTGGCCAGGAACGACAGCACCACCGTCGCGATCAGCAGCAGCGGCGCGACCAGCGCCCGCAGCAGCAACGCCAGGATCACCGCGATCACCGCCAGCACGACCGGGATGATCACGTTGCGGTCCCGGGTGGAGGCGTCGGAGGTGTCCACGTCGATCGCGGTGAATCCGCCCACCACGGCGTCGGCGGCCGGCACCCGGTGCACCGCCTCGCGGAGGTCCCGGATGGTCAGCTCGGCCGCGTCGCTGTCCGGCGGGTCGGTCAGGGTCGCCTCCAGCTGGACCCGTCCGTCGACGACCAGGGGCGGGGCGTTCGGGTCCGGCGGGCCGGTCTGGTCCCGCCCGGTGACCGGGCGGACGGCGGCCACCCCGGCGACGCCCTGCGCGACCTGGGCGACCTGGCCGGCGGTCTGCTGCCGGGTGAAGATGGTCGCCGGGCTGCCGGTGCCGGCCGGGTAGTGCCGGGCGATCACCTCCTGCCCGGCGACCGAGTCGGTGCGGTCGGTGAACAGCTCGGACTGGCCGAGGGTGGTCGCGCCGAGCTGGGTGAGGCCGAGGACGAGCAGGGCCAGCACCCCGGCCGTGGTCAGCCAGACCACCCGGGCCCGCCGGGCGACGAAGCGGGCGATCCGGGACCACAGGCCGTGTTCGGCCTGCGGGTCCGCCCGGTCCACCCCGGGGGTACGCGGCCAGAACGCCCACCGGCCGCCGAGCACCAGCAGGGCGGGCAGGAAGGTCAGCATCACCAGCAGGGTCGCGGCGATGCCGATGGCCGCCACCGGACCGAGCGCCCGGTTGGAGTTCAGGCTGGACAGCAGCAGGCAGAGCAGGCTGACGATGACGGTCGCGCCGGAGGCGCCGATGGCCGGGGCGGCACCCCGCCAGGCGGCGCGCATGGCGTCCCAGGGCCGCTGGTGCCGGTGCAACTCCTCCCGGTAGCGGGCGATCAGCAGCAGCGCGTAGTCGGTGCCGGCGCCGAAGACGAGCACGGTGAGGATGCCCTGCGCCTGCCCGTTCAGCTTGATCACGTCGTTCTTGGCCAGCTGGTAGACGAAGACCGAGGCCAGCGCGTACGACATCCCGGCCGCCAGCAGCGGAAAGACCCAGAGCACCGGGCTGCGGTAGACGATCAGCAGGATGACCAGCACCACCACCAGGGTGACCAGCAGCAGTGGCCCGTCGATGGCGGAGAAGACCTCGATCAGGTCGGCGAGCAGCCCGGCCGGACCGGCGACGTCGACGGTGAGCCCGTCGCGGTCGCCTCCCGCGATGGTCCGCAGCTCGTCGACCACCTGGCCGATCCGCTCCCCCTGCGAGTCGTCGATCGGCACCACCACCTGGAGGGCCTGCCCGTCCTGGCTGGCGATCGGTGGGGGAAGCGGCCCGACCACCCCGGCGACCCGGGCGAAGCGGGTGCTGTCGGCGACCGCCCGCTGCGTGTCGGCGGGGGTGATGCCGGTGCTGCGCGCGTACACCACCAGGGCCGGGGTGGTCGGCTCCGTGACGAAGCCGGCGGCCAGCTCCTGCGCCCGGGTCGCCTCGGCGTCGGCGGGCAGGAAGGCGGCGTTGTCGTTGGTCGCGACGTCGCCCAGCTTCCCCGCGTACGGCCCGGCGACGGCGCCGACGACCAGCCAGGCCAGGACGACCGCCACGGCGGTCAGCGTGGCCGCGCCCCGGCCCCGTCCACCGGCCATCTTCCGGCCCACCCCTCGATTCGACGCGCCGATCGACGCAGCGGGAGTCTAAGTCGACAGTTGTCATCCTGCCGTCCGAATACCCCGTTCGGAGCCGAAACCGCCCATCCGCCCCCGCTCCCGGAGCACCGGCGACCCGATCGGCCGATCCGGCCGGCGGTGGAGCGGGCGCGCACCGGACACAAGGGAACGCCCGCCGGCAGGGCCGACGGGCGTGAGTGGGAGGCTGTGCTCCCCCGTTTGGACTCGAACCAAAAACCTGCCGGTTAACAGCCGGCTGCTCTGCCAATTGAGCTACGGGGGACTGCTGCGCCGCGTCGTACCGGATCTCTCCGGCGCTCGGCGACGGCACAAGAGTACAGGACTTCGGGGGGGTTCGGTCCAGGGGGTTGCCGCATTCGGCCACACCGTCATGGCCCGGGATCCTCGACACCACCAAGACGGACAAATCGTCATCCTGGCGCAACCAGGCATGAGCGCGGAGCAGGATGGGTACTGAGTTGTAGACCGAGAAAAACGTGGGGCGCGAAGATGGTCGGTCCCGGCCGGGAATCACCGGCGGGGAACGACGGGAGCGTCAGGTACGGAAGGAGCCGCCATGCGCGGAAAGATCATGTTTCTTGGCGGGCTGGCTGCGGGCTTCGTCCTGGGCGCCCGTGCCGGCCGGGAGAAGTACGAGGAGCTGGTCGTGCGGGGCCGCAAGGTGCTCGACCACCCGACCGTCCAGGAGGCGGCCGGGGTCGCCCAGGCCCAGGCCACCCGCCTGTACAGCGAGGGCAAGGACAAGCTCGGCCAGTCCAGGCTCGGCGAGAAGCTGCACACCGGCACCACCGGCAAGCCGGAGCTGACCCCGGCGGACGACGTCTTCGCGGGCACCCCGGCCGGTGTCGGCGCCACGTCGGGCGTCACCCCGACCAGCTCGTCGACGACCACCCCGAAGCCCAAGGCCCCGGGTACCGGTGCCAACGGCAGCACGCTCTGATCATCCGTACGTCGTCGGGCCGGTCGCCACTCGGCGACCGGCCCGACGTGCGTCTCAGTCCTTGCCGCTGCTGAACGCCGCGTCGAACGCCGCCGTCGGGGCGTCGAAGGCGAGCCGACGGACGAACTCCAGCGCCTCCGGTGCGCCGACCAGCCGGTCCATCCCGGCGTCCTCCCACTCCACCGAGATGGGGCCGGTGTAGCCGATCGCGTTCAACGCCCGGAAGCAGTCCTCCCACGGGACGTCCCCGTGACCGGTGGAGACGAAGTCCCAGCCGCGCCGCAGGTCCGCCCAGGGCAGGTGGGAGGCGAGCCGGCCGCGCCGGCCGTCCCCGGTCCGCACCTTCGCGTCCTTGCAGTCGACGTGGTAGATCCGGTCGGCGAAGTCGAAGATGAAGTTCACCGGGTCGAGCTCCTGCCACACGAAGTGCGACGGATCCCAGTTGAGCCCGAACGCGGGCCGGTGGCCGATCGCCTCCAGGGTCCGCTTGGTCGTGTAGTAGTCGTACGCGATCTCGCTGGGGTGCACCTCGTGGGCGAACCGCACCCCCACCTCGTCGAAGACGTCGAGGATCGGGTTCCACCGGTCGGCGAAGTCCTGGTAGCCGCGCTCGATCATCGCGGGCGGCACCGGCGGGAACATCGCCAGGGTGTGCCAGATGGACGAGCCGGTGAAGCCGACCACCGTGTCCACGCCGAGCTTCGCCGCCGCCCGCGCGGTGTCCTTGATCTCCTCGGCGGCCCGCTGGCGTACCCCCTCGGCTTCGCCGTCGCCCCAGATCCGGGCGGGCAGGATGTCCTGGTGCCGCTCGTCGATCGGGTGGTCGCAGACGGCCTGGCCGACCAGGTGGTTGGAGATGGTGAAGACCTTCAGGTTGTGCTTGGCTAGTGTCTCCCGCTTGCGCTCGACGTACGAGTCGTCGGCGAGCGCCTTGTCCACCTCGAAGTGATCGCCCCAGCAGGCGATCTCCAGCCCGTCGTAGCCCCATTCGGAGGCGAGCCGGCAGACCTCCTCGAACGGCAGGTCGGCCCACTGGCCGGTGAAGAGCGTGATCGGTCGCGCCATCGTCTGTCTCTCTCCCCTGTTGTGGTGGGGATTCCTGAGCGGACCGGGGCGAGGGTGACCGGGCCGGGCCGGTACGTCGACGGCCGCGCCGGGTCACCGGTGGGTGCACACGCACCTGGGCCCAACGGGTTGCGCCTCCCGTCGGGTCACCGGCCACCCACGGGTCGCCGCCCACCACTCTAAGCCCACCCCACCCCCCACGAAACCCCTCTCCCACACCCACCGCACCCCGCCCCCACCCGCCCACTCCACCGCCCAGCCACCCCCGCCTGCCCAACCCCGTCCCACCCACCGCCCACCGCCGCCCGCCCGCCGCCCGCCGCCCGCCGCCCGCCCGCGACGATCAAGAGGTTTGCGTCATGCGGGTTGCCCCGTCGTGACGCAAACCTCTTGATCACCGAAGCCTGGGCGAGGCCCGAGCGAGGGCCGAGCGAGGCCTGGGCGAGGCCTGGGCGAGGCCCGAGCGAGGCCCGAGCGAGGCCCGAGCGAGGCCTGGGCGAGGCCTGGGCGAGGCCCGAGCGAGGCCCCGGGCGAAGCCCCGGGCGAAGCGCGGCCCCCGGCCGGCCGGAGGTGGGCGGCCGGGGGCGGGATCGGGTGGGGTTACTGGGGAAGGGTCCACTTCTGGTTGGGGGCGGAGGAGTTGCAGGTCCAGAGGAGGACCACGGTGCTGTCGGCCGAGTTGTTGCCGTTGACGTCCAGGCACTTGCCCGAGGCGGGGTTGCGCAGGGTGCCGTCGGACTGGGACGACCAGACCTGCGGGCTGCCACCGGTGCAGGTCCAGAGCTGGATCTTGGTGCCGTTGGCGGTGCCGCCACCGGAGACGTCCAGGCACTTGCCCAGCGCCTTGATCGGGCCGTTCGGGGTCACCGTCCAGGTCTGCCGGGCACTGCCGTTGCAGGTGAAGATCTGGATCTGGGTGCCGTCGGCGGTGGAACCGTTGCGCACGTCCAGGCACTTGCCGGCCAGCCCCTTGATCGGCCCGGTGCCGTTGGTCGGCGTGGTGCCGCCCAGCTCCTTGATCCGGATGTTGCGGAACGAGGCGTCGTCACCGGTGCCGTGGTTCTGGATGCCGATGTGGCCGGCGAGCGAGCGGACCGGGTCGGTGTTGGTGAAGTCGTTGATCTTCGACCCGTTGAGGAAGACCTGGAGCCGCTCCCCCTCGACCAGCAGCTCGTAGGTGTTCCACTCCCCCGGCGGGTTCAGCGCCGCGTCCCGGGCCGCCTGGTCGGCGGCCTGGAACGAGTAGACCGAACCGGTGGTCCGGTCGACGGTGTCGGTGGCGTCGATCTGCACCTCGTAGCCGTTGTCCATCGCCGAGTTCGGGTCGCTCGACGGCGGGAAGCCGATCAGGACGCCGGAGTTGTCGTCCCCGTCGACCTTCCAGTCCAGCTTGAGCGAGTAGTTGGTGAACTGCTTCGCGCTGTACCAGAGCATGCCCAGCCCGCCGACCGAGCTGAGGGTGGCGTTGGTGTTGGTGAAGCTGCCCGGCCCGGCCTGCGACCAGCCGTTGGTGGAGCCGTTGTAGAGCGCGGTGTAGCCGGTCTCCGGCCGGCAGTCGGCCTTCGTCCGGCCGGCCGCGTACCGGATGCCGCCGAGCAGATGGGCCCGGAAGGCCGGCTCGGAGTACGCCGACTGGTTGTGCCCGGCGCCGGTGTAGAACGACCGGCCGCCGTTGTACGTCTTGCACCACACGTGCGGGTGGTCGGCCCCCATCCCACCCCCCGAGTACGACGACTCGTCGAGGTTGGCCAGCACGTGCGCGGTGGAGCGGGCGTTGGTGCGGAAGTTGTACCACTCGTCGGTGCGCTGCCAGGTCGGGCCGAGGTGGGCGGTGGCCGCGTGCGCGCGGTCCTCCACCCGGACGGTGGCCTGCTGGATGGCCGGGTGGGAGGCGAACCACGCCCCGACCAGGTTGCCGTAGAACGGCCAGTCGTACTCGGTGTCGGCGGCGGAGTGCACCCCGACGTACCCGCCGCCGGCCGCGATGTACGACTCGAAGGCGCTCTGCTGGCTGGCGTTGAGCACGTCACCGGTGGTGTTGAGGAAGATCACCGCCTCGAACCGGGCGAGGTTGGCGGTGGTGAACTGGCCACCGTCCTCGGTGGCGGTGACGGTGAAGTTGTTGGCCGCGCCCAGGTCACGGATGGCCTGGGTGCCGACCGCGATGGAGTCGTGCCGGAAGCCGGCGGTCTTGGAGAAGACCAGCACGTCGTAGGCGACGTCGGCGGCGGTCGCGGGGGTGGCCGGG